>NZ_JBEOPJ010000002.1:0-384958 GCF_040309945.1 Shewanella sp. AC34-MNA-CIBAN-0136
CGAGCAGGAATTAAGACTCTACAATCGTTAATCAAGGATCCACAAGCATGCTATTAAATTCGTGGGGATCCCTCAGGGTCAGAGTCTGAGGGATCCCCACAAAAGAATGAATAAAAATCATGAGATAGGTTAAAAACGGAGGAACATTCATGGCATTTGGTGATCAAATTTATCGCCAAACAAAAATTACCACGAGTAAATGTCATGAATGCGAAACAAGTTTTATTAAAATGCCTATCGTTTGTCACCCCATTAATGCACAAAACACTCCGCTTGAGTTTGTTTGCTGCCATTGAAAGCTCAATGAACGGTAGCTCGCTTTCTATCACAGGACTTGGCCGGAATATAACGAATAAAGCAAAGGAAAAACATAAGATTAAGCGTGTAGATAGGCTCTGTAGTAATAGCCACTTACATCGTGAAATCGAGTTTATATACACCCGTATGACCTGCCTGCTAGTCGCGAAAATGAAGCAACCCATTATATCGATTGGTCAGATCTTGATGACCGAAAGCAGCATTTTCTCATTCGAGCATCTCTCGCCGCTCAAGGACGTTCGCTGACACTTTATGAAGAAATACATACGCTAAATAAAAAAGAGAAGCCTAAAACCCATCTACTATTCCTGAAAAAACTTAATCATATCCTCATGCCATTTATAGGTTTTAATGTCATACCATTTATAGGTTTTAATGCTTTTCCATTTATAGGTTTTAGTGTTTATCTCAAGTATCGTAGTAGCTGTTAACTATAGTTAAATAAACTGTATGACACTAAATACATAGGCCAACACCTGGATTCCGGCTCAAAAGCATTGCCGGAATGACGTAAATATAAACATTACCGCTATGAGGTGTGTTTAGAACTCTTCTGGTGTGACACAAACAAAAAAGCGACCTTTCGGTCGCTTTTAAATTCTAAAACTTCAAATGAAGCTAACTATTCCATAATTGCGTCGCTGGCGATGATAAGACAATGAAGTTTGAGGTTTTCGCCGCGGAGTTGACTGGTGTCAAACTCCTTATTTCGAGCTATGCGAAAACTCTCAGCTGAAGCCTAAATAGCGTTACTGCCGAAAGTAAGACAAAAAAGCCGCTGCATTTCGCCACGGAGTTGACTGTTGTCAATGAGTAGCGAAAAGTAGCGGCTGATGCAGTATTACTGAGGTTAAGTAGCTATTTACTCGTAGTCAGATAATGGGACGCAGCTACACATAAGGTTGCGATCCCCATACACATCATCAATACGATTTACGGTTGGCCAAAACTTATTGGCTTTAACCGCTGCCGTTGGGAACACGGCCACTTCACGACTGTACGGACGTGAATCAAACTCTGGGTCCATAATATCCGCTAGGGTGTGAGGAGCATTATGCAGTGGGTTATTGTCCACTGGCCACTCGCCTGCTTCTACTTTGGTAATTTCACCGCGAATAGAAATCATCGCTTCGATGAAACGGTCTAGCTCAACCTTAGACTCAGATTCAGTAGGCTCAATCATCAACGTACCCGCTACCGGGAAGCTCATGGTTGGTGAATGGAAACCATAGTCGTTTAGACGCTTAGCGATATCCATTTCGGTTACGCCAGAGGTTTCTTTTAATGGGCGTAAATCGATAATACATTCATGGGCTACACGGTCGTTACGGCCAGTAAATAATACTGGGTAATGAGGCAGTAGCTTTTTCATGATGTAGTTAGCGTTTAAAAGCGCAGTTTGGGTTGATTGCTTAACCCCTTTAGTGCCCAACAACTTAATGTACATCCAGCTGATTGGCAAAATGCTGGCGCTACCATAAGGTGCGGCAGATACGGCGCCGTTATGGTCGCTTTCGCGGCCTGGCTTAATCACTACGTGGCCTGCTACAAATGGCGCAAGGTGTGCTTTAACACCAATAGGGCCCATACCTGGACCACCACCGCCGTGCGGGATAGCAAAGGTTTTGTGTAAGTTAAGGTGCGATACGTCTGCGCCGATAAAGCCTGGTGATGTTAAGCCAACCTGTGCGTTCATGTTCGCGCCGTCTAGGTACACTTGACCGCCATATTGATGGACGATTTCGCATACTTCGCGGATTGATTCTTCATACACACCGTGAGTCGATGGGTACGTGATCATGATGCATGAAAGGCTGTCTGCTAGTTCGGCTGCTTTAGTGCGTAAGTCTTCTAAATCAATGTTACCTTGCTTGTCGCAAGCAGTAACCACTACCTTCATACCAGCAAGTTGTGCCGATGCTGGGTTGGTGCCGTGAGCTGATTGTGGGATTAAGCAAATGTTACGGTGCGCGTCGCCGCGAGACTCGTGGTATTTCTTAATCGCTAACAAGCCAGCGTACTCGCCTTGCGCACCTGAGTTTGGTTGAATACACACAGAATCGTAACCGGTGATTTTAACTAAAAACTCAGACAGTTCGTTAATTAACTGGGTGTAACCTTGTGCCTGATCTAGCGGGCAGAATGGGTGCATGTTAGCAAATTCTGGCCAGCTTACTGGTAGCATTTCCACTGCTGCGTTGAGTTTCATGGTGCATGAACCTAACGAGATCATTGAGTGGTTTAAGGCTAAATCTTTGTTTTCGAGGCGCTTGATGTAACGCATCATCTCGGTTTCGCTTTGGTAGCGATTAAACGTTGGATGAGTTAATACCGCATCTTGACGTACTAGCGCATCTGGAATTGACTGGCTGCCATTAGCAACGATGTCGGCATCAAGTGCTGCAACATCTAAGCCGTGACCTGCGCCTAGGATAACGTCAAACAAGTCTGCGATGTCTGTACGGATAGTGGTTTCATCTAAGCTGATACCAAACACGCCGTCTGCATCTATACGTAAGTTCACTTGCGCAGCAATAGCACGGGCATTAATGGCGGCAACATCGGCACCTTTAACACTGATGGTGTCGAACCAAGTGGTGTTAGCTAAGGTTAAGCCTTTAGCTGTTAAGCCTGCCGCTAAAATGTCAGCTAAACGGTTAATGCGTGATGCAATGGTTTTTAAGCCTTGTGGGCCGTGGAATACCGCATAAAACGACGCCATGTTGGCTAATAAAATTTGCGCGGTACAAATGTTTGAGTTGGCTTTTTCGCGGCGAATATGTTGCTCGCGCGTTTGCATGGCCATACGTAATGCGCTGTTGCCGCGGGTGTCTTTTGACACACCAATAATACGGCCTGGCATTGAACGCTTGTGTTCGTCACGGGCAACAAAGAATGCTGCATGTGGTCCGCCGTATCCCATTGGTACGCCAAAACGTTGCGCACTACCAAATACTACGTCTGCGCCCATGGCGCCCGGTGATTTAAGTAACATTAACGACATGATGTCGGCTGCTACTGTAACAATAACTTTGTTGTCGCGGAGCGTGGCAAATAGCTCAGTGTAATCGGTAATTTGGCCAATACGGTTGGTGTACTGGAACAAGGCACCAAATAACTCGTAATTTACCGCTTCACTTGCAGGACCGACAACGACTTCAAAACCAAAACATTCAGCGCGGGTTTTCACTACGTCTAATGTTTGTGGGAATACGTCATCGGCAACAAAGAAGATGTTGGCTTTTTTGGCTTTAGATACGCGCTTGGCAAGTGCCATGGCTTCTGCCGCTGCGGTCGCTTCGTCCAGCAATGAGGCTGATGCAAGGTCAAGACCGGTTAGGTCCATTGACACTTGTTGGAAGTTTAAGATTGCTTCTAAACGGCCCTGGGCGATTTCTGGCTGATATGGAGTATAAGCAGTGTACCAACCTGGATTTTCGAACACGTTACGCAAAATAACATTTGGCACTTGCACGCCGTAGTAACCCATCCCGATATAGCTTTTAAAGACTTTGTTTTTGTCTGCTATGTTGCGGATATAGGCGATACCTTCGGCTTCGCCACACGAGTCACCGATGGTGAGGTCTTGTGGTAAGCGGATTTTGCCAGGAACGGTTTGCGCGGTTAAGTCTTCTAACGACTCTGCACCAATGAAGTTGAGCATTTCTTGTTGCTGCTCAGCACTTGGGCCAATGTGGCGTGTTAAAAATAACTCGTGTTGTTCTAGTTGTGTCAGGGTTTGCTTGGTCATGTTAAACCTTGTTCCAAATCGACCAGTTATGGCGGTAGGGCACAGAACTGGATTAGGGTGAAAATGGGTAATACGTGAATAACCTGTTTAGGGTTTATTATGTTGCGCGCTCGTCATTTTTTTTAGCTGCACATAACAAAGAAGCTCCCGAGGGAGCTTCCTGCGTCATTGGCGCTTATTCTTGGTCAATCACTTCTTGGTAACCGTCTGCATCTAATAATGCATCAACTTCTGATTCGTCAGAAGGCATAACACGGAAGAACCAACCGTCACCAAATGCGTCGCTGTTAACACGCTCTGGCGAATCTTCTAAAGATTCGTTTACGGCAATCACTTCACCAGAAATAGGTGCATAGATGTCTGATGCCGCTTTAACTGATTCAGCCACTGCGCAGTCTTCACCGGCTGTGACTGTGTCGCCAACTTCTGGCAATTCTACGAATACCATGTCGCCTAATAGCTCTTGAGCATGCTCAGTGATACCTACTGTGTAGCTACCGTCTGATTCTTTACGGATCCATTCGTGTGAAGATGCATATTTCAAGTCTGCTGGAATAGTGCTCATTATCGTTGTTCCTTAATCTGATGTTCTAATACTTAACAAATAAATTCTTTTTAGGTAAAGCACAACTCATTTTATTGAGTCGTTAGAAAGCTTGCTTACCGTTACGTACAAAACTTGGAGCGATGACTTTTACGTTAACACGCTTTTTACGCATTTCAACTTCAGCTACAGCACCAATACCATTAGGCACACGGGCCATGGCAATAGAATAGCCTAATGTTGGCGAAAACGAACCGCTAGTGATCACACCTTGATGCTCAACACCGTTTGCGTCGGTAAAAAATACTGCCATATCGTGGCGTAATACGCCCTTTTCTTCCATGACTAAGCCGACTAATTTGTCTGTGCCAGCCGCTTTAATGGCGGTAAGTGCATCACGGCCAATAAAGTCACGTTCGCTTGGCTCCCACGCAACTGTCCAGCCCATGTTAGCGGCTAATGGATTAATTGACTCGTCCATGTCTTGACCGTATAGGTTCATGCCCGCTTCTAAGCGTAATGTGTCACGTGCACCTAAACCACATGGCTTAACGCCTGCATCTAGTAGTGCTTGCCATAAGGCTTCGGCTTCGGCTTCTGGAACAATAATTTCGTAGCCCGCTTCGCCGGTGTAACCGGTTGTAGCAATAAATAAGCTGGCTGATTGCACACCAAAGAATGGCTTCATGCCTTCAACGGCAGCATTTTGCTCGGTGCTAAATACTGTAGCCGCTTTGGCTTTAGCATTAGGACCTTGCACGGCAATCATCGCAAGCTCTGGACGTTCAGTCACAACAACATCAAATGCTGCGGCTTGTTTGTTGATCCAGGCAAGGTCTTTGTCGCGAGTAGCGGAGTTAACCACCACGCGGTAATGGGTGTCGGTTAAGTAGTAGGTAATAAGGTCGTCGATGATGCCAGCGTTTTCGTCTAGCATTCCGCCGTAAAGGGCTTTACCAGGTACGGTAAGTTTGGCGACATCGTTAGCAAGTAACTTACGTAAGAAGGCACAAGCATCGCTGCCGGTAACGTCAACTACGGTCATGTGCGACACGTCGAACATGCCTGCATCTTGACGTACTGCGTGATGTTCTTCGATTTGAGAGCCGTAGTTAATCGGCATTTCCCAACCGTGGAAATCAACCATTTTGGCTTTAGATTCTAAATGCTTGTTAAAAAGTACAGTCTTGCTAGCCATTATTATCCCTTTTTTTGGGCCTTTAATTAGGTCTTAATCTAATGTAGGTATTTGATAAAATGCGAACAAAATTATACTCCGCAGACCTAATTTGTATACAAAAAATTTTTCTAATCCGAGTCCGGTCGCATTAGTTTAGCTAATCTATTGTTGTAATTTTTTTACATAATCTTTTACAATAAAAACGCCAATTTAACTGTGTAGACTGATATTAAACAAGTTTCTACATTAGCTATTATGAAATTGGCTCACGACAAAGTTTAGGTAATGTCATTTTGTTACCCATAGCCTGTTTGATGAACACTGTTTTCAGCCCAGCGACATTATCAACTAGGGTTAGGCCTATGTCGCGCATGGCTTTTTTAAGCGGATTGCTGCCGGCAAACAGTCTTTTAAAGCCTTCCATGGTGGCAATCATCTCCATCGCCTCTGCTTTACGCCAACGTTCAAGGGCTCGTAAGTGGCTATATTCGCCTAAATCTTTGCCTTGCTCATGCAGTTCGGTAAAGGTTTCGATGATACTGGCGGCGTCTAAAAAGCCTAGGTTAACCCCTTGGCCAGCTAACGGATGAATGGTATGAGCTGCATCACCTGCCAGTACTAATCGATGGCGGGCAAAGTGGCGCGCATAGCGCATCCGTAGCGGAAATGATTGACGCTTGCTGATCACCTGGCACATGCCTAAACGGCCATCTAGCGCGGCAGTTAACGCTTTGCCAAATTCTATATCGTCTAATGCTAACAATTGTTCGGCTTGGTCGGGCGATACCGACCAGACGATGGAACATAAATTGTCGTCATACAATGGCAACATAGCTAATGGACCACCGGGTAAAAAGGCTTGTCTGGCGGTGGCGTCGTGAGCGAGTTCGGTGCGCACAGTCGCGACAATAGCATGGTGGCCGTAGTCCCAAAATGTTAGCGGAATACTGCATTGTTGGCGCACCCAAGAGTTGGCGCCGTCGGCGGCAACCACTACGGCGGCACTGACATTGTCGCCATTGGCTAGGGTTAGCCAAGCTTCGCGCTCGCCAAAGGCTACGCGCTCAAGACGTTGGTTTTCAATATAGGTAATGTTGCTTATTTCGCTGGCACGTTTGGCAAGGGCATAACTGATGGCATCGTTTTCTATGATCGAGCCTAAATAGGCTTCGCTGATGCTGTGAGCGTCGAACTCAATTTTGCCTAGGCCGTCTTTGTCCCACACCGACATTTTTTGGTAAGGGCTAACACGGCTGTCGTCGAGGTATTGCCACGCGCCGAGATTTTCAAGTAATTGCTGACTGGCTTTGTTAATCGCACTAACGCGTAATTTAGGCTCGCCACTGACCGCTTGGGTTGTGCCAGCATCGA
Organism: Shewanella sp. AC34-MNA-CIBAN-0136; assembly: GCF_040309945.1. Classification (NCBI taxonomy): domain Bacteria; kingdom Pseudomonadati; phylum Pseudomonadota; class Gammaproteobacteria; order Alteromonadales; family Shewanellaceae; genus Shewanella; species Shewanella sp. AC34-MNA-CIBAN-0136. Next base: position 7,165 of record NZ_JBEOPJ010000002.1, read on the forward strand.
TAACCACCACATTAAGGTCGGCATTGGCTAAACCGATTGCGGTTGCAAGCCCAACCATACCACCGCCGACGATGGCAACATCATAAGTTTTAGTTGAAAACATGGTCAATCCTTACCTTAAAATGAGTTAACGCCAGCCCATGGCGGTTTGCACTACGGGGCGTTTTAACGGCGGTAGCCAAGACAATAAACGCAAACCGATATTGCGTCCGGCAACTAACGGCCAATATTGATTGGAAAAGCCACGCACTAAAAATTCGATGTTGTTGAGTGTGCTGTCGCGATCGGCTTGGCGAGCGGCTAAATATTGATGCACGATAGCGCTGCTGCCGAGGTCGACTTCGGTTGCGGTGTTGCTGCTAAAGGCGTGTTCAAGCACCTTGAGGAGCCCGACTACATCACGTAAACCTAGGTTAAAGCCTTGTCCGGCGATAGGGTGTAGCGTTTGCGCGGCGTTACCGATAAATATACAACGATGGTAAATCGGCCTTGGCATGTACGATAACGTGAGTGGATAACTGACCCGCTGCCCCACATCGATAAAGCGGCCGACACGATGGCCAAATGCTTGTTGTAATTCCACTAAAAACTCAGCTTTATCTGCATTTTTTAATGCATCAGCTTTGGCTGGCGGTAATGCCCATACCAGTGAATATCGCGCTTGAGTGGAAGGTGTTGATGGCACTGACGTCATCGGTAACAGTGCTAATGGGCCGGTTTGGGTAAAGCGCTCATAAGCCCAGTGTTGATGCGGTTGGTCGGTAATGACATTGGCAACGACCGCCGTTTGATCAAAATTGACTTGCTCAGTAGGCTGCTGTAAATGTTGACGCACAACCGAATTAGCGCCATCTGCGGCCACCAGCAACTGACAATGCAGCTGAGTGCCATTATCTAATGTTAATAAGTGACCGTCTGTTTGGGCTTGTAAATCAGTGACTTTGGCAGGACAAAACACGCTGACAGATGACTTAGCCAGTTCGTCGAATAACACGTTACCCACTCGAGCTAATTCAACCACCTGCCCTAATGCATCTAAGCCTAATGGTTTAGCGTTGAGTTCGGTCATGCCAAAGTGGCCGCGATCAGACACATGAATATTTTCGATCGCGGTGCCAAGATGCTGCAACTTAGGCCAAATGCCTAAACGAGTCAGTTCGAAAATAGAACCGTGCGCAATGGCGATAGAGCGGGCATCAAAACCGGGGTGATTGTTGTTGGCAACATGGGCTTCGATGAGTGCAATACGCAGCGGGCGCGCTAAAGTGGCAGATGATAACGTAGCAGATAATGTGGCAGATAACTGAGCTAACCCTAGGGCTAACGTGGCACCTGCCATGGCGCCACCCACTATGGCAATATCAACGACTAGTGGCTCGGTAGAAGTGTGTGCTGTGGTCATACGCTGCGTTGCTGCCTATACCAAAATGTTAGTGAAAAGTAGAATGCTCATCGGTGTCATTCAAAGGCATGTCTAAGCCAAACTCTGAATAACATAAAATAGCTGACATTCTGACAAACTCTTGCAGTTCTTCGTAGGCAACTTCTGATTCTTCGTCATCACCGACATCAAATTCTACTTGAGCGATATCGGCAAGGTCTTTAATTACCTCACGCACATCGGTTGACGCTTTGTTTAGCTCTGGTTGAATAATGGCAATGCCCGTTAAAAAACTTTGGGTCCATAAGGCTAACGCTTCAACGCGATCGCTCAGCGGCGCTTCTTCTTCTGGTAATAAAAGAGTAAAGCCAAATTCGAAATCGACTAAGCGGGTCACGGTGTCTTGATACAAATCGCTGATCAGCTGTTGTAAGTTTGGTTCTAGCGGTTGACCGTCGTTCATTAACTCAACTAACGGCTTGAGCCAGGCTAAATTTTCTTGCTTTACACCACCACAAATAATCCCAACAAGCGCCCCGTGCACTTCTACTGGATGCTGGCCGACTTCAGCGTAATCTAAGGCCTGTTTTAGTTTTTCGATACATAATGAAGGTGGGATTGCCATGGTAAATTCCTAAAAGCGCTATATCTGCTTCAATGCTAGCAGAGTTACTATGATGCTCCAAATGCTAGTGTGTATTGTGCCCAAATAATGCCTAGACTGAAGCGGATTTGTTCACACAAACAGCAAATAGTTAAAAAGGGATGCTGTTGCCTTGCTCTTTTAAATTCAGCCCTATATAGTTCGCGAACTGACTAAGGATCTGAGGCAACATTATGAGTAACAGTGCTGTTGACATTACCCTATTAGGGCGCACCTACTCTATCGCATGTCCAAAAGGACGCGAAGATGCATTGCGGACTGTTGCCAGAGAAGTTGAAAACCAACTGACAACCTTAAAGTCGCGTACTAATAATTTAAGCCGTGAAGAGTTAGCCATTATGGCGGCGCTGAACATTGGCAATGAATTGTATGAAGAAAAACAAAAAAACAAACAATATATGGCGCAAATGGATGAGCGTATTTCTTTGTTACAGTCAACGTTGGAAACATCGTTGGTTGAACGAAGCCGCTAGGAAGGCTAAACTAAGATTTCAGAACTAAGCATTGCTTAATTCTACCCTGTTTTGCTCCCTGGGATATTTGCTCGTTGGTTAAGTCCCTGTGCCGATAATTACAAACCCAGGGTGAATGCTTTCGTTAACATTGTGCATGCTCGGATTATACCGAGAAGCCTTAGGAGATGAACATTTACCCGCCTTGAACCTACGGTTCAAGGGCTGCGCCGGCAGCGGTATTTTGGGGAGCATTCTAATTTTATGATGAACACTCTTTAAGAAGTGTTCATCATACCTCTGCAATATTCCATTATTTGTTACCTTGATTTAGCCATAAACATTTATGTCTGCTCATATATCAGTCTCATTGATATAAAAGATAACAACCATTTGCTGCATTAATGTGCCTTAAATTGAAAAATCTAAATGGTACTGGACTGGATCTGAAACTAATCAGGTTTTGATAAGTCATCCTCGTTCACATTTTGATGTTTGAATTAAGTTTACTTTAATCCATAAGGTTGTTTTACCGGGTTCATTAATGTATAAAACATTAAATATTAATAACTTGTAAATATGGATTATGACAAGTCGTGTCGTCGCCCCCTATTTTTACAGCATCATTATGGCTGTACTACTGCTGACTTTAGCAGGCTGTAAATCCACCCCAACGCCTTCACCTAAGCCTGTTAATATTGTTCCCACTGAGTTATCTCATTTACCAACTGATGCTGCTACCCAAGGCTTGAATATTATTGATACTCAGCTGAGCCTGGGCGACCGTAATTTATATCTGGCCAATAATGGCAATATCAAAATGCTGTCTACTGCCGAATGTCGATTAGACATATCAGCTCATCGGGGCGATTTTCGGCAGCCAGAAAGCAGTGCCAATGCCATTGCAGCGGCGTTAAATGATAATTTTAACAGTGTTGAAATTGACGTAATGCTACTCAAAGATGGTACTTGGGTTAATCATCACGATAGTCAGACCGGTCGCGCGACGGTGTATTACACCGGTGAACGCTTCAAACTAAACCGTATGAACCTTCAAGAGTTTGCTAATCTCAAACTGCGAGACAAGCAAAGTAACCATTTACTGGATCAACGCCCTATTACTGCTGTTGAAGCCTTTAAAACCTTTGCTGCATATCGCAATCACAATCAACAACTGAATGTAGAAGTTAAGTCTGACACCAACGGCCAAAAACTCGTTGAACTCGATAATATGCTCAGAAAATATATTGGTTTAGGTGGTTTTTATTATTCAGCCGCAGACCAAGACACACTCTATAAACTCCGAGGTATTAACCCTTCAGTTTATTTAGGCTTTATTCAAGGTGGACACCCGACTAGCATTGAAAAGTTAACGGCTGATTTGCGTAAAGGCGTAAAAAGCGATACTTATTATTTAGATAATAAAAATAAGCTTGAGCTAGTGGGTCGATACGGTACTAAGCGTTATCGTTCACGTTATAAAGATTATACGGCAAAATCCTCACTTTCTGAATTACAGAGAAAACTGGGTAAAAACTCTGGGCTCCACCTAGATATCCGTAGCTTTATGCAACATGCCAACGTTAAATATCATGCACATCAACTCGGAATGAAAGTGTATACCTATTCGCTCAATGGTAGCGAGTATCATCAATCACAGCTCATCAAATTAACCACAGCTCAACTTCCTGATGGCGCCATTGTCGATGCGACACCTTACAAAATTTGCCAACGTCTATTCAATGCAGCTTTGCCAGTTAAACGTTATCAGCCATTGAGCCATCTTGGTCGCTATATTGCGTCTTTACCGCAAGATGCTGACTTTGATCGTTTTGCCGAAATGCGTGGCTATCAAAACGAAGGTTACTATCTATCATTAGACTCTGGCCTTGCTGCCATCAACGCGACTCCCGTTAAAGTAGTGCCAAACACTATTCCTACTCCGTTGTTAGAACATGGTTTTCCTACTATCACTGATGAAAAAATTGATAACAATACAGGTGATACAATCATTTTAAGGTTGCCTGCACGCCAAGCTAAATAGCAATTAAATAACGACATAAAGATAAAAAGACGATGGTTGATAAAGATTAATATGACTGAAAATAACAAAAGTCCATTTGCAACAAATCTGCTTAACAGCGCTCCTACACAAAAAAAAATGCAATCCGCGGTAAAAGAGCTGGAAAAAGTACAAAAAAGTCAGCAATCAACCGCTAAAAAAGTAGAAAAGCAGCAAGCAGTTGAAGCCCAAATAAATAAAACGGGCCAACCCTTCTGGTGGATGTTGTTGATGTTCATTTGCTCACTAGTGTATTTGTTCCCTGAAGCGGTATTTAATGCAGCGTTGACCGATGTTGCTGGAGGACGAAACTCCAGCATAGAAGACTTACGAACAGTAGAGCTATTTGGCCGAACAATCAGTGGAATAGGCGTTACGTTACTGTTAGCTGATTTATTATTAAAGGGTAAAAAAGTCGCTAACGTTACGCGCGCTTTAGGTTACTTTGCACTCATTGCGGTACTTGTGTGGCCAACGGTATTTTTTGGACAAAAATGGTTAGTCGATCATTTTATTATTGATGCTTCAACGCCTGAAGAACGCCAGCAAGCTTATTTATCGCAGTTACTCCGTAGTGCGTTAATTGAAAACTCAATCACATTCGAAGGTATTGAGTATGATCCCAATAAAGAACACAGTGCTATCGAAAAAACCTTTTTATCGGTATTTGGTGGATTAGTTTACGCTGACGACAAATTAGTCGACGATTTAAAGGACAAAAAGCGTTTGATAATGGAAAAGTTTGTTCGCGATCGAGCCATGTCTCGGTTTGACGAACACTATGGCCATTATGATAATTTCCGCCAAACACTGCGCAATAAATACACTGAGTATGCCTCGGGTTCAAATCAATATAACCAAGCCTTAGCCAGTGTACAAACTCGGTCGGATTCATACTGGTTAGACACCCAAAATCAAGTTAAGCAAGGGTGGGAACAATACCAAAAAGGCACCAAAGCTTATGAAGCTAGGGTGGAATCGCGAGCTCAAAAAATTGCTCCAAAACTATATGACTATTTTGAACGTCGTAATAAATGCGCAGAAAAGAAAAGTGGTAGTAGTAAGGATAGATGTTTTGAGCGATTACAAAAAGGCTATGACAAAGAAATAGCCAAGTACGGTATTCCTTATATTCCTCCAGATGATTGGTTAATTCGCGAAGAGATCTCAACCTCAGAAAACGTCGGCAATTCTATTATTTCAGGCATTATGAGCTTAGGCTTATTCACGGCGATGCAGGCTGCAGATGCTATCACTGGAGGCGATGCTGGCTTTAAAGATCATCGCATGGTGTACACCAACGATGTAAATCATTATAAAAAAGTATTGATGATAAAAATGGCACCTGATTTTGTTAAGGAGTCGGGGGGCTACTCTCTAGGCATTAACTCAATCCATCAATTTAGAGTTCATGAACTTACCAGTATAAAAGTTAATAAGAAGCTGAAACAAAAAGGCTTATCTTTATCTCCTTCTTGGTCAATCACCGATCGCAACAGCTTTGATATTGCGGTGGCTAAAAAAGTACGTCAACAAGCAGATGCTGAGTGGCGCTCAAAAATGAAAGCTAAGGGTAGCGATATGCCACCTAATTTGAGCTGGCAAACCTTTCAACAGCAAAGCGATATTCAACAGCGTATAAAACAAGAAATGAAAGAGTTGTACGTTAATCCTACGCTAGCCGATTGGAATAATCGCGAGTTTAAGCAACATATTATTGAGCCCAATATAAAACGTAAAACCACTGAATACCTCAATGTGCTCGAAGCTCAACTAGTTGAGTTTGCCGATGGCGGTGCGTTTGAATCAACAGGTAAATCGGCATTACGTTCAACGATTATTCCGCCAATTTCTATGGCGATTAGCTTAGCATTAGTGTTACTTACCGTATTAAAGCTACCGATGAAAGCGGTCGAACTAGTACAAGCTAAACGTGCGTCCTCTGCGCCAAGAGTTAAGCCTAATCGCTTGATAAAACCGGTGATATCAACGGTGTTATTAGCGTCAATATTTGTGGTTCCGTTATCGATGGGCGGCAACCAATACACTATGCCAGGCTCATCACTGCATTACTTTTTTGATCAAATGGAAAAGAACGATTCCGCCACGGTGTCATATACGCTTAAATGGTTACTTGTGACCTTGCCGATTGTACAACCTATCGGCTCTTCAATAGACCAGCGCTTATTAATTACCCAAGGCTTTAATGCCATCAGCGACCCGATTAATCGCTTTGATTTAGCGGTAATACCAGCACATAAGGCCACTCAACCGGCTAAATCATCACCTACCAATACTGCCCTATTACCCCTAACGATTAAGAGTAATATCGCAAATGCCAACGTGTCTGTGATGAATATTAAGCCCAAATATCAAGCCGGCATGATGCTACCTGCTGGCAATTACGACATTAAAGTCTCTGCTTCAGGACAAGAGCCCATTAGACAATGGATATATTTGCAAGCTGGCCAAACGAGTTTCGACATTAATTTTTAATGAGCTGATGCTGTTCGCTGGTGACAGAAACAGCAAAATGAATCACGCATTGTTTATAGGAAGTATTACGTGAGTAAATTAGAACAATTCCAACGATTTATCCGCAGCAACGGTAAAGATCTAACTGGTGTAGACGTACCAGTAATATTAAGCAACGAACAAACAAAACTGCCTCAACTTAAGTTTACTTTTGGGTGGACGATTGAAGTTGGGGTGAGTCAACACGAACATGGCGCCTATTGTCCGAATGGCATTAAATCTGGTAGTGCATCGAATGCGAGGGATTACGCCCACGACAAAGCAAAAGAGTATGCTAGCGGACAAAACTCGTTATTTAACGATCGCTTTTTAAACATTCTTGGGCCTGATATTTCTAGCAATTTTTTGATACGAAATAGAGACTTAAAATCTGCACCAGAAACCTATGTAGGCAGCAAAGTGTGTTACAACTGCAGTGGTTCGGGGTCACAAAGCTGTTCTAATTGCCATGGCTCTGGCAAGAATTCTTGTACCGGTTGTAGTGGCAGCGGCCGCATTAGTGTGTCGCGTTACGACAGCCATAATAATCGCACGGTTTACACGACAGAATCATGCACATCCTGCTGGGGAAGTGGTAAAAAAACCTGTAATACCTGCAGCGGCTCAGGTTCTGTAACCTGTAATACTTGTAATGGTGGTGGTTATCTCTATTACAGTTACACCATTGATGGTGATGCCAAACGTAGCACTAAATGGGCTTATAATAGTAACGACTATCACGAGTGGACCTCTGAATTCGTTAAAAATAATGGTTTAGACTTAGTTTATCATTTGACCGAGATAACTGAAGTTGACGTTGAGGGTACCCTTGATGGTTGTACTTTTATTTATGCTTTTACCGCTAAACTGCCGACGTTACAATTTACCGCGACGGTAGATAAAGTCGATACAACAATGTGTTTTGCAGGTAAGAATGACACTACCCATAATGCCGGTGGTGTTTACGATCCTGCAGTATGGTTTGTGGCGCAGAAATTGACAGGCAATGACCAAGAAACCGACAAAGATGTATTAGCAACACCTGCCATAAAAGACATTATTGAAGCGAACACCACCAATACTCAAATTGCGTTATTAACAGAAAATTGGGTATCAAATGAGATTAACGATGCTGTTATCTCTAACTATCAACACTTAGTCACTACGTTAAAAAAGCAGAGCGTTAAGGGCATTGCCCCAAACATGTTTTTAAGCTTAGTGAAGTACACTTATTTGTTCTTCACGTTAGGGATGTTGATCGCGCTGTTATTTCCTTTATTTGCCGCTGAAACGGGTCACCGCATGAGTGTGACACAAGTGCCAGAATGGATAATGGCATTATTGATGATGAAATTTGGTTTATTTGGACTCCCCGCTTATGTGAATTATGCGTTTGTCTTTGGACTGCTGTGGTTAAGCTATAAGAGCGTAAAGAAGTGGTATTGGAAAAATATCGGTAAAACCAAAATCTGGTTATTGGCGATTAGCATCACACTATTATTACCACACATCGGCCTTTCATCTTATTACAATACGTTAGAGCTACTTAGACACTCACCCACCATCGCTAGCACCTTAGTGAGTGGCTCGCTATTAGTCGGTGTTTACTTACTTATTTTTGGGGTGAAAAAACCTAAAAGATGGTATGGAAAACTGTTTGGTTTATTGGCTGGGCTGGGTATTTACTGCGCCATTCAATATGGGCTTTACGTGATAAATCCAACGTATGGTTTTGTGGTAGATCATGCTCATTATGCCCGTGAGGTGACGAAGCTATTAACATCGGCCTTGGATTTTATGAAGCACAATGTCTTTGAGTGGGGCTTGTTATCGATTAGCTTTACTTATTTTTTAACCCGTAGACGTTTTTGGTTAAAAGCAAAAACAATGGTGGCGGATTACGATAGCCCAGTGCTACTAAAATCAATGAATATGGATAAATAGTGTTACGTATTTAGGTTCGATATGCAGAGCAGAGGCTAAATTTTGTAGCAACATTAGCAGAAGATTAACCTGTGCTTTCATATCGACTCAGAAAGCGATAATCTACTTTCATACTGTGTTTTGGTGTTTTTAATTTGTAAGTGATGGAGTACTCCTAATATATGAGTATCACGCGTTTTATGGCTAACAAGGACAATCGTCCTGTTACGTCAACCTCTTCGGCACGCATCAGCTATTTTGCCACGCCAACCGAACTCGAAGACCCCGTATTTGAAAGTGTCGACATGAGTCGCGATAATATTCGTCGCCATGTAAGACAAGAACGTAATAGCCTCAGCGCTGAAGAACAAAATCAATTAGCCTTAATTGCCAGCCGTCATATGTTAGCTGAAATTCAGGCACAGTCGGCTCAGCATGTTGCCTTGTATGTCACTCACGATGGTGAACTTGCTACTCAAAAACTGATTGAAGCGTTATGGGATGTCGACATTAATCTCTATTTGCCGCGTATTCATCCGTTTAGTAAGGGCAATTTGTTGTTTGTGCGCTACGATCGCGACTCGGTGATGGTTAATAATCAATATGGTATTAGCGAGCCACAGCTTAATGTGCAGCATGTCATTACCGTTGATAAGCTAGATATGATCATTACTCCGCTAGTTGCCTTTGATGAACACGGCAATCGCATGGGCATGGGCGGCGGATATTATGACCGCACCTTGGCACAAGTGGTCGATAAAAAGCCGTTAGCCGTAGGCTTTGCCCACGACTGTCAGCAAGTCAGCCAAGTGCCTACTGATTTTTGGGATATTCCTTTACCAGTGATTATTACCCCAACGAGACGATTGGCTATTTAAAATAGCTTAATACTATTAAGGTCGTGGCGCTTCGCCCACACCAGACCAAGAAGGGGAAAACGGCTTCCCCATCTTGGATCACCCCGGCAGCTCCGGCAAAGTGTTCATCCTCATAGCATAATAAAAATCACCTAACGACTCAGATGGTACATCTGATGTGAATGGACTGACGAATCTCGTGATGACATGGATATCAAAAAACGACCATGTACCCCCGAGCCTGTTACATATCTGCAAGACAGGAGTCTACATGCCTTGAAACACAGGGATGTGTGATAAAGGCCATGATGTCACTACGGCATTTTCATCACGCTATTTCGGACACTTTGGACGGAGACACGTTGATACTGCTGATTCCTCTTACATACCAACTAGACTTTGTAGAAGGTAAAAATCAAACATAACAGAATGGAAAAAGCCCCATCAATAAACGCTATTGATGGGGCTTTTTAGTTAACTGATTAGACTAAAAATGGGCTTACACAATTGCTTTCTCTAATGCTTGGCTGACATCAGCAATGATGTCGTCTATGTGCTCAATACCCACAGAAATACGCACTAAATCTTCTGATACTCCGGCTTTGGCTAATTCGGCACTGTCTAACTGGCGATGGGTAGTACTGGCGGGATGACAAGCTAACGATTTAGCGTCACCAATATTGACCAAACGTAGCACCATTTGCAGCGCATCAATAAACTTACCACCAGCTACTTTACCCGCTTCGGCATTAGCAGCTTTAATGCCAAAACTAATAATACCAGAGGCTTTACCACCAGTGATTTTTTGACAAGTTGCATGATGCGGACTGTCTGGTAGTGCTGCGTAATTAACCCAGCTAATATTAGGGTGTTGCTGGAGATATTCGGCTAGCGTAAGCGCATTACTGCAGTGACGTTCCATGCGTAAACTTAAGGTTTCTAAGCCTTGAAGTAACAAAAATGAACTGTGTGGTGACAAGGCTGCGCCAGTATTACGCAGTGGCACTACGCGGCATCGGCCAATATAAGCGGCTGGACCAAAGGCGTCGGTATACACCACACCGTGATAAGACGGATCTGGTTCATTTAGTATCGCAAAACGTTTTTTGTTGGCGACCCAGTCAAATTTACCCGAGTCAATAATCACCCCGCCAATGGTTGTGCCGTGGCCGCCAATGTATTTAGTGAGCGAATGAATAACAATGTCGGCACCATGATCAAATGCGCGGCACAATACTGGCGTCGCTACAGTGTTATCTACAATAAGTGGCACCCCGTATTTGTGAGCAATATCGGCCAAACGTTGTAAGTCGACAATATTACCGGCTGGGTTACCAATCGATTCGCAAAATAGGGCTTTGGTGTTGTCGTCAATTAATGCATCGAGACCATCAAAGTCATCAAACGCCGCCATACGGACTTCAACGCCTTGGCGTGGCAGTGTATGGGCAAATAAGTTATACGTGCCGCCGTACAACTGGCTAGTGCTGACAATGTTGTCGCCCACTTGTGTTAACGCTTGGATAGCATAAGTAATGGCGGCCATGCCTGATGCCACTGCAAGCGCACCGATGCCGCCTTCAATCGCGGCTAAGCGTTGCTCTAACACGCTAGTAGTAGGATTCATTATGCGGGTGTATATGTTGCCAGCCACTTTTAAATCGAACAGGTCGGCACCGTGCTGGGTATCATCGAAGGTATATGAGGTGGTTTGGTATATCGGCACCGCGGCGGCTTTGGTGGTGGCTTCAGACTCGTAGCCATAATGTAGCGCCAATGATTCCAGCTTCATGTTTTCTGCAGACATAGTGACTTCCTTTCGATAATAGCGAGTGTGGATACTGATTAATATCCACACTACCAATTAGCCATCTAGAAGTCTATAACAAATTGACGTCAACATTGCCCCGCACATTAGCGCTTGGCGTTTTATGGATTATTTTAAATGTCTGCCGCCATCAACAGCATAGCTGCGGCCGGTAACATAATGGCTGGCCTGCAAATAATCGACTAAGGAAATGATTTCTGCATTACCGGCTTCTTTAGGCAATATGGCTTTAGCCAATGCTTTGACTTTATAGGCATCATCGTCATCTTGGTTAAATAAAATCATCGCGGGAGCAATGGCGTTTACTTTAACATGCGGTGCTAACAAGCTAGCAAATGACAGTGTCATGTTATGCAGTGCTGCTTTACTGGCGGCATAGGCGATGTGCTTTTTACTGCCCTTTTCGGCGACGTAATCTGTCATGTGAATAATGTTGCTGGCACCTATGCTGTCGTCATTGGTTTTAGCTGCGCTAATCAGTAATGGCGCCAAGGCAAGATTGATTTGATACGGCGCTGATACGTGAATTTGCATCATTCGCGTCATAGTCTCGCTCGGGCTTAAGCCGTTGTTGTCGGGTAACCAGTCTGACGCATTATGAATAATGGTATCGAGGCGATCATGATGCTCATTGATGTGAGTAATTAATCCATCAATAGATGCCGCATCGGTTAAGTCGCATGAATGTAAACTCGCGCCCAACTTACCGAGCTGTTCAATGCTGTCATAATGAGTACGATAAGTGCCAATGACATGATGACCTTGTGCCAAATAATATTTGGCCAGTGCATAACCTATGCGTTTACCTACGCCAGTGATCAGTATTGTACGTTCCATAATGCTCTCTTAATTTTAGCTCTGATACATTGAGCCTTTATCATAATTAAATTAGATGGTTATCTAAGAATAAACCATCCTAGCGCGTAATAATGACAATCGATAGTGTAATGGGTGATAAAAAATGACTTCATTATGTGAAGTCATTTTTAAAAGGCATGCTGTGGCGCAAGCGATTCCGAGTTCAGGCTGGTTATGTCTAAACGTTATGCTAGCTGGTTATATGTCTGAACATTACGCTAAAAGCTATGCTAGAAACTCTGCTCGGCTAGCGGGATTGGCCTTAAAGCAACCACCAAGTGCTGTGGTTTGCGTGCTTGATGAGGTATCCATAATGCCACGAGATTTTACGCAGTAATGGGTGGCGTTAATGCTCACAGCGACATCATCGGTCGCCAATAACGTTTGCAGCGCCACTAGAATCTGCTGAGTTAAGCGCTCTTGTACTTGTGGGCGCTGGGCAAAAAATCGCACGATTCGGTTAATTTTCGATAAGCCGATAATGTTATCTTTGGGAATATAAGCCACTTTGGCGAAACCATCGATGGTAATAAAGTGATGTTCGCAAGTACTCACCACACTGATATTGCTAATTTTTACCATCTCTTCGACACCCATCTTATTATCGATTTGAGTGATTTTTGGGAAATTAGCATAATCGAGGCCCGAGAAAATCTCATTAACGTACATTTTGGCAATGCGGTGCGGTGTTTCAGCTAAGCTGTCGTCGGTTAAATCCAGCCCTAAGGTTGACACAACTTCGGTCATTAAGCCTTTGATACGCTGATATTTTTGCTCGCTGGTCATATCATTTGGCACTAATGGCGTTTCAAGGCCATGAGCAACCAATGCTTGTTGTACTTTTAATGCTTCTGCAGACAACTCTGCGCGCGTTATGTCATTAATGGTCGTCATAATAACATCCTTAAATAGTGGTTAGGCTTGATACTCTAAAGATAACGATACTGAATCGGCGAAGCGCAGTGCATGGGGCTTATCAATAGTGACTCTGGCCAGGGTAACAGTTGGGTGCTCCCGACAAATATCTAATACGTCGGCAACCAATTTTTCCAGTAATAAAAAACGGCCTTCTTCTACATGCTGGATCACTTTTTTGGTGATCACTTTGTAGTTTAGCGCATCAGCAACGTCGTCGGTTTGAAACGATCGATCGGCTGGATAATGGATCTCGATATTGATCACCACGTCTTGCTGCTTTTCGCGTTCGTCTTGGTTAAATCCAATAAACGTCCGTAAGCGTAAATTGGTGACCTTAATAATGGCTTGGCTTAATGGCATTATTGAGCCCTTGTGAATTGTTTTGGATATATACGCCGAAGTGAAATAGAAAGATCATAAACCTCGGTAATTTGTGTGTAATCTCGATCATGGAAACAAATGTAATCTGGCTTGATGTTTGAGGCGTACAATAGTCAGTATAGGTGTTCAAGCAAGCAATAACATAAATGAGGTAAATGATGGAACTGACTATTTTTTACGATGGCACTTGCCCGCTGTGCCTCAATGAAATGAAGCAATTAAAGCGATATGACCGTTTAAACCGCATCGGCCTTGAAGACATTAACGCCGATGATATTAATCTGCGTTTCCCTGATTTAGATGTATTAAAAGCCAATACCGTGCTTCATGGGTTACAAGCTGATGGCAGCTGGCTATATGGTTTAGATGTAACAGCCAAAGCATGGGGCTTAACTGGTAAGCATGGTTGGATAAAATTATTACGGTTACCGCTGATTAAACCTGTTGCTGACCTTGCGTATTTGGCCTTCGCCCGTAATCGCTACCGTATATCTTATTTGCTTACAGGTCAAAAACGCTGTGATAACGGTAACTGTAAAATAAAGTAAGGGTAAACAGCATGAGCGATTCAACGACAACAGAAACCATTATTGTGATTGGCGCTTCATCGCTTATAGCACAAGCTTTTATTAGCCAAGCCATCGCGGAAAAAGAGCCAGATTTAGCGTTAACCATTATCTCCGTGAGCCGTCAATCTTCACTGACACTGCCTGTAATGACACTGCCTGCCCTGGCCAATAATGTCACTCACCATCATGTTAGCTGCGATTATCAACAAGCCTCAATTTCTCGTTGTATTGCGGACATGTCATCGATGGTTGGCACCATTAAAAAAATCATCATCTGTAATGGTATTTTGCACTCTAAAACGACTAATGAACGCACAGATAATGAAACCACAGACAAAACTCATTTAATGCCTGAAAAACGCATTGAAGACATTAACAGTGATGCCTTACAGCAGCTGTTTTACGCTAACAGTATTGTGCCGATGTTGTGGTTAAGCGCCTTAACCGAGTTACTGCTACAGCAACCTCATAAGATAGACAGCCCAAAGTGTGTGATCAGTTTATTGAGTGCCCGAGTTGGCAGTATTTCAGATAACCGTTTAGGCGGCTGGTATGGCTATCGCGCTTCAAAAGCCGCGTTAAACATGCTGATTAAAACCACTGCAGTGGAATATGCAAGGCGGCTTAAACGAGTCAAACTCATCGCGTTTCATCCTGGCACTACTGACACACCATTATCAAAACCTTTTCAGGCTAATGTGCCTGCAGGCAAGCTTTTTACCCCAGAATTTGTTGCCAGCCAGCTGTATAACATCATGGCCGATATTGAGCCCAACGGCCAAGCCAGTTACTTAGATTGGCAAGGCAAAGAGATTAGTTGGTAATGTTCCCGCCTATTCACTAAGAATTTTTTGACCAAGAACTCAATAATCAAAAAATGTAGACCCTGTTGATGACCCTGTCGATGTTGTTTAATAAACCATCGACTCCCCTTCAATGTATCGACAACTATTTCCCTGTTCTTATGGTACTAAGGTGCCAATTAAATAGTGCTGTAATTGCTTTATTCTGAAAGTACTAAATCAGATGTTAGTGAGAATATGCACTAGACATGATCTCGCAATGAAACATGACACATAGGTTGATGGCATACCTTGTCATTGCCGCTATTGAATTAAGGGAACCGATACTATGTCGACGTTACAAACTGGACTCAAAGGGAAAGTGGCACTTATTACCGGCTCCACTAGCGGCATTGGCCTGGCGACCGCGCATGTACTTGCCGAACAAGGTTGTCATATCGTATTGCATGGCTTAATGGCACAAGATGAAGGGCAGACTTTAGCGGCTGAGTTTGCAACCCAATACCAAATAAAGACCTTTTTTAGCAATGCAGACTTGAGAGACGCTAACTGCATACATGCGTTTATGGACAGTGCGATGAGTGCATTAGGCAGTATTGATATTTTGGTTAACAATGCTGGGATTCAGCACACCCAAGATGTGGCAAACTTTCCGGTCGAAAAGTGGAATGACATCATTGCGATTAACTTGTCTTCCGCTTTCCATACGATTCAACAAGTCGTGCCTGCAATGGCTGAAAAAAAGTGGGGACGAATTATCAATATTGCCTCAGTACATGGCTTAGTCGCCTCGGCCAATAAGGTAGCCTATTGTGCAGCAAAACATGGAATTATTGGCTTAACCAAGGTGGTCGCGATTGAATGCGCTGAACAAGGAATTACCGTCAACGCGATTTGCCCTGGATGGGTGGATACGCCGCTTATCGGCAAACAAATTGACAGCATAGCAAGCGATAAAAACTTGAGTTATGAAGACGCTAAATATCAACTGGTTACCGCAAAACAACCCTTACCAGAAATGCTAGCACCAAGACAAATCGGTGAGTTTGTATTGTTTCTTTGCGGTGGTGCAGCAAGAGGCATTACCGGTGCAGCTTTACCAATGGATGGTGCGTGGACAGCGCAATAAGCTTGGCGTTATTGTTCTATAAAATGGTAGCGTTATATTCAATGTTAGCCCTTATTCACATCGATAAGGGCTTTTTAATGCCTAACAGGCAAGGCTTCAATTAATGATGACAAACTAGGCCATGAATTTAGCAATGTGTTGATAGGTTGCCATGCATTCATCTTTCACTACATCGTGCAGCAACATATAGGCGTGGATCATGCCGTCGAACGAATGATGTTCAACATCAACACCAGCAGCAGTTAAGGCCTTCGCATAGGCTATGCCCTCATCCCGAAGCGGATCGCAGCCTGCAGTAAAAATAAGGGTTTTAGGCAATTTAACAGACATAGCCCCAAACAAAGGTGAAGCCTGTTTAATGACATCTACATCGGTAGATTGAAAGTACTGCTCGAAATACCACTTTATACGAGTGGTTTCGAGTAAGAACCCAGTGCCATTACTGTCTAATGATGGGCTGTTTAAGGTGTAATCGACACTCGGGTAAATAAGAATTTGTTGGTCAATGTTAATCCGCTTATCGGTCAAACTTTTCATGCTTAAACTGGTGCAAATGGCGCCACCAGCACTGTCACCAATAATAGTGACATTGTGTTGATGGTTAACATCACCCAGTAACTCAGCGTAACGTATTAATACCTGTTCGCAGTCATCAATCCCTGCAGGATATGGATATTCAGGCGCGAGCCGGTATTCGACAGATATCACTACACACTGCGCTACGCTAGCAAGGTGACGACAAATAGGATCGTAAAGCACCACACTGCCACACATGTGCCCACCACCATGAAAATGCAATAACACTGGCAAAGGTTTATCTGGCGCAGGGCTATAAATCCTAACGGGAATAGTACGGTCGGGTAACCTTAGCATTTTATCTGCAATGTAGCTCATCGCTGGCGAATCACTCATTAACGCACCGAGTTTATCTAGATTTTGGCGCAAAATTGTCGGTGTAAATTGGACATTATTCTGTTTAGCCAAGGCGATATTGCTGTTGGCTAACGCCAGAAAATCAGTGAGTTTTGGGGAAACGGTTCCTCGCATTAGGTTAACTCCTTTGGTTTTCCTGTTTCAGGTAGAAAATAGCTGCCAACAAACACGGTGCCGCTGAGTATCGTGATCATCACAAATGAACTGACATAACTGCCATCGTTTAAATCAACCAATTTACCAAACACCCACAACACAATAGTCGAAACCAGATAGCTGATTGACCAAAACAGGCTAAACACCACAGTGATTTTTTGCCCCGTCATGTCAGGGAGTTCGTGAGGAATAGACACTAATGCAGTCACAGGGAAAAAGATAAAAAAGCCCAATATGATAGCGCATGTTATTTGCAGCCAAGGCTCGGTACTAAAAGATAAGCCTAAAACGGTAATAAAAATAATCAAACCACTTAAGCGAAGAATAGGAAGACGTAACGGATTTTTGCGGCTATACAACATTCCCGCAATCGTACCGACAATACCAAAACCAATCACCCATTTGCTTTGGCTTATGCCCGCTTGAGGATAGAAAGTGAATAGACAAATATAAAACGAAAGCAGCCCAGAATAAGTAAAAGCATAAGCCCAATTAAATTTATCTTTTAAGCCCTCAAGATAACCGTAAATGGCAGGCTCAACCCCAGAGGCATTATTTGCAGATTGTGGAGCATCAAACTTAACCAGTAACCACACAATGGCCAGTATCAAGCTCGCGCCTGAAAACAACACCAAGCTATTTTGCCAGCTGCCTGTAAGTGAATTAATACTGGTCATGCCCCATAAAATAATCGCTGTGCCTACGTTAAATGCTACCGCATTCAAACCATTAACTACCGGACGGTCTTCAGGTGCAAACCACAGCATCACAATAGGGTTAAAGTACACAATCATAAAGGCTCCGCCCAAGCCCATTAAAAATCGGCTCACCAGCAGTAACTCATAACTCGTCGCTAAAGGCGTTACTATCCCGACAACAATTAATAACGCGGCTAACAAAAAGGCGTACTTTATTCCAAACTTTACCGCCACATATGCAGCACTAAACGTACCGACTATTTTAGCGAGCGTGACTGCACCACTGATAAAACTTGCCGACGCTAAACTCTCAATGTGCATCGATGCCATAATGTTGTTCATGCTGGCAGTGCCGCCAACCCATGCCATGGCAAAAAGCACATAACTCGTAAAGACTAAACCTTCGACCAAATATCTATGGGTTATTTTCATAGGCGTTATCGGAACCTTAAATGACACTAATGGAGTTAAATCATGTTATCTGATGGGTATGGATAAATAAGTACTACCTTAGTGCACCGCATCGTTAAAAATCTTTATCAAACAGGGCGTCTAGTGTAGTTTCGCAAGGATAAACAATAAAAATAATTGGGGAATAACTTGCAGGCTTGGTTATCTATTGATACTTGGTTAATTAGTTCAATTTCGATTGCTTATCTTGCAATGCTGTTTGTGGTTGCACAGTGGGGGCAAAATCGTTCCATAAAAAAATTAACCCAAAAGCCGTGGGTCTATAGCCTGTCGTTAGGGGTATGCTGCACATCATGGGCGTTTTATGGCACCGTTGGACAAGCAGCAACAACTGGCGCATGGCTGGCCCCCATTTATATTGGTTCGATCATTTGTTTGGTGCTTGCTTGGCCTATGCTAATGCGCACGCTGCAAATAATTAAAAGCCAAAACTTGACCTCTATTGCCGACTTTATTGCGTGCCGTTTTGACCGTTCGCCTAAAATTGCTGCCAGCGTTGCCATCGTGTCACTACTTGGCACCATTCCTTATATCGCATTGCAGCTAAGAGCGATTAGTACCAGCTTTGATTTACTAACCGGTACGTTTCAGTCCGGTATTAGCACCGCATTTGTGGTAACGATTGTATTAATTATCTTTAGTATTTTATTCGGCACCCGCCAGCTGTCTGCCAGTAAACATAATCAAGGCTTAGTGCTGGCCATTGCGTTTAGCTCTATCGTTAAGTTATTTGCCCTGACCGCCGTGGGTATTTTTGCCACCTTCTTTATATTCGATGGCTTTGGTGACTTGCTCAGCCAAGGTCAACATATTAAACAAACCAGCCAATCAGACTCGACTTACCTTGTGGTTTCTCAGGTTATTTTGGGTGCGATTACTATCTACGCTTTGCCGCAAGAATTTCACATGATGATGATTGAAAACAATCATGACAAAGAGCTCAAATCAGCACGTTGGATGGTGCCGTTATACCTGCTATTAATTAATATTTTTGTGTTGCCGATTGCATTAGCCGGACAGCTTAGCTTCCCGGGTGGCAGTGTTGGTGCAGATACCTATGTGCTGACATTACCGCTTTTTTATCAACAAGCATGGTTAGGAATATTGGTTTATGTCGGTGGACTGGCTGCCGCAACCGCAATGGTGATTGTGGCAGCTATTGTACTAAGCACGATGATTTCGACAGAAGTGTTAACGCCATTGCTATTACGATTACCGAAATTTGGTTCTCAGCAAACCCCGCAATTATCCGGCATTTTATTAAATTTACGCAGATTCTCAATCGCAGTCATTCTTTTGTCAGCTTTCGCCTTTGAACGTTTTATCGATCAGCAAAATCATCTAGCCAGTATTGGCTTGCTGTCATTTGTACTGTTATCTCAATTTGCCCCCGCCGCAGTAGGCGCCTTATATTGGCGAAGTGCCACCACTCAAGGCGCGTTTGTGGGGCTAATAATGGGCAGTGTTGTCTGGCTTTATACCTTACTGTTACCGGTTACCTTTCCCGATGCTCATTGGGTTAAATTTGGCTTATTTGATATCACATGGCTAACGCCGACAGCCTTGTTTGGCTTAACCGGTTTGGACAATATTAGCCACGGCGTATTTTACAGTTTAGTGGCTAACATTGGTTGCTTTGTGATGATATCTCTGCTTAAAGAGCAAAGCGTTGGCGAGGTTTTACAAGCTGATTTATTTGTAAATAGAAAACATGTGCAACTAGAACGGCACTTATCTATAGAAGATTTAGCCAGTTTATTAAATCGTTTTATCAACAAAGATGAAGCCGATGCTCTTATTGCAGAGTCAAAAAAACTCGCAGGCAAAAACCAGCAACAACTGCTTGTTGATTATACTCGCTTAAAACTGTCTGGCGTACTCGGTTCAGCCTCTACCCGAATGGTGATGAATGCGGCATCACGCAGCCAGCAGGTGCCACTAGAAGATGTAGTTAGCATTGTCGATGAAGCCAGCCAAATCTTTGAATTTAACCGAGAACTGCTGCAATCTGGCGTGGAGAATATTGAGCAAGGCATCAGTGTTGTCGATGCCGATATGCGCTTAGTAGCTTGGAATCAACGCTATATTGAACTGCTTGATTACCCTAAAGATTACGTCAAAGCAGGACTGCAAATTGAACAGCTGATTAGATTTAATATCGACAGAGGTATTATTGTCGGTGACGAGGCTCACCAGCTAGTTGAAAAGCGCTTAGCTCATATGCGCAGTGGTAGCCCTCATCATTTCCAACGCACGATGTTAGATGGAAAAGTACTGGAGATTCGCGGCCAAGCCATGCCAGGCGGCGGCTTTGTGAGTACTTTTGCTGATATTACTGCCCACATTGAAGCAGAAAAAGCCTTACAACTGGCCAATGAAACACTCGAAAAACGGGTTGAAAGCCGCACTCAGGAACTTGAAAAAGCCAAAGCTGAAGCGGAAGCTGCTAATAGCAGTAAAACCCGCTTTTTGGCCGCGGCCAGCCATGACTTAATGCAACCGTTTAATGCCTTAACCTTATTCACTGAAATGTTGAAGCAAAGGGTTAAATCAACGGAACTGTATGACTTGGCAACCAATATTGAAGACTCCTTAAACGTGGTGGAAAGCTTACTATCAGATCTGGTTGAGATATCTCGCTTAGACAGTAACTCGCTAAAAACTGAAACAAGCCAATTTGCGATTGATGATTTACTGTCAACGTTAGTTAATGAATTTAAAGCGTTATCGGTTCAACAAGGTATTGATTTTAATTACCAAGTCTCTTCTTGTTTTGTAGAAAGCGACCAAAGGCTACTGCGGCGTATTATTCAGAACTTTTTGTCTAATGCGTTTCATTATTCCCCTTCAGGCAAACGCAATCAGCAAGTAATATCCCAAACCTCTAGGCCTGACAATAAAGTAAACGGGCAAACTAACAATACTGAGTTTGTCCCTAAAGTGTTATTAGGCGTCAGGCGACTTGAGCACGCTTTATTAATCCAAGTTTGGGACAATGGCCCAGGTATTCCGCTGGATAAACAGCAAGCCATTTTTTGTGAATTTGAACGCTTAGAGCTCACTCGTGAAATTCCGGGATTAGGGCTAGGTTTGGCGATATGTGAACGAATTTCCAAGTTGTTGGATATCAACATATCGCTGCATTCTGAAGTAGGCAAAGGGACGTGTTTTAGTGTTGAAATACCCCGAGTATTACAGCAGAAAAAGCCGCTTAAAGTGATTGAAACAGCCGAAGATGACATAAGCAGTGACAGCGCTAATATCACTGTAATGGTGATCGACAATGACGACCTGATGCTAAAAGCGATCTCTACATTACTCAGCGATTGGGGATGTAATGTCATTACCGCTAAAGACCAACCCAGTGCCATACAGCAATTGGCCAATAACCCACAACCCAAACTGATTATTGCTGACTATCACTTAGAAGATGATAAAAATGGTGTGGACTTAGTACAGTATTTATTAGCCAATCACCTGACGATAAGCCGTAACCAACCCACCTGTGTTATCTGCTCTGCGGACCCTTCGGAAGCCGTTAGGCAACACACCAGCAGTGCTCAATTTAGCTTTGTGCGTAAACCACTTAAGGCAATAGCCTTAAAGCGGATCATTAAACAACTGACGCCTGAATAACTAATATTTTCAATAGATTAATGACCACAAAAAATGCCTCACATGGAGGCATTTGGGTTAACTCTTTTTATCGCTATTCTTATTCTCGATCAGTAACCGCAATCAATGGCGATAACTATTCATTGCGACAATAACCGTTCGTTAGGGCAATCGATTTATGCTTGTACATCCACCTGCTGGTTTTCAGTTGAAGTAATCATTAATTGTTGAAACACCAGCCCAGCTTGCGTGCGATTATTGATTTCGAGTTTGAGTAAAATCGCTGAGACATGTTTTTTTACTGTGGTTTCTTTAATGTTTAAATCATACGCTATTTGTTTGTTGAGCCTACCATTGGCAATATTGGCCAGCACAGTGTACTGCTGCGGTGTGAGTTGAGCTAATTGCTTTGCTAAACGTTGATGTTCTGCGGCGGTGTGTTGATCGGCACTGATATTGGTGTGCTCTGGAAGCCAAACACCTCCTTCAAGCACAGTATCAATCGCCGTCGATATTTGGGTTAGATTGGCTGATTTTGGAATGAAAGCACTGGCGCCAAAATTGATCGCCTTACGGATAATCTCCGGCTGGTCGTCTGATGACACCATGATAACCACGATATCGGGGAAGTGATTTTGCAATAACGTCAGTCCAGTAAAACCATCGTTTCCCGGCATATGCAAATCAATAAAGATAAGCTCAATATCTGAGTGCTGCTCCACAATAGCGATTAACTCCTGGAAGTTTTCCGCCTCTAGCACTTGTGCATTGTTAACACTTTTAAGCACGGCTTGGGTTAACGCGGCACGAAATAGTGGATGGTCATCTGCAATCGCCACTTTAATTTGAGACATCATTGGCTCCCTAACATTGCGTTGATATTGTTATGGTTCACTCTTTATAAGCAATAAAAAGAATAACCGGTTCTAAAGAGACCGGCTATCCTTATCTACATCAATTAAACAAGGTTTTAGAAGACATAGCCAACGGTTAATGAAATGGTCTCTGGGTCGCCATAATATCCAATTAAGGTGTTATCGCCGCCTAGCCCTGGCGTAAAATCGCCATTGCCTGTTGGCGTGACAAAGGCGTAGTTACCCACTAAATACTCTTCATCAGTGACGTTTTTCCAATGTAATCCAGCATTCCAATGGCCATCATTGCTATACCAATTCACACCAAAATTCAGCAATCCGTATCCATCTTGACTCAATAGATTGTCCACTACCGCTAAGTCATAATCGCTGCGGTAGTAGTAATTACCATTAATGATAAAGCTGCCTACATCAGCTTCAATGCTGTAACTAAACCCTAGGTTTGCAGTGGTATCTGGGGTATTGGTAATGGTATAAGTGTCGCTAATATCAATTTTATTACCCAGCTCGTCATATGAAATCACCTCGTCAAAAGTGGCGTCAATTAAGCCAAGATTAGCAAATAAGTTAAGTGAATCCGTCGCAGCGTATTCAACTTCAAGCTCTAGGCCTGTCGCTGTAGACTTACCGATGTTTCCTAAACGCTGATTAAGGTCTGAACTGTCCTCTCCTGGTAACACCGTGACAAACTGCCTGTCTTTATGATCGAGGTAAAATAGCGTGGCATTGACGCGAAGATTATCGTTCCATTCGCTCTTCATACCAATTTCATATGAATTAACCGTTTCTGGATCAACCGCGGGTTCAGCACCTGTTGCTCGTGGATTAAACGTACCCGATTTGAAGCCTTGTGAGTAGCTGGTAAACACCATCATGTCATCACTCACTTGGTATTCTAAACCGACTCGCGGATTGAATTTAGACCATGTTTCTTCATCATCGAGCACTTTAGGTATTTGAGATTCAATTAACGCGTCATCGCGCACAAATCCAGGATACCAGCCCGTTTCAGGATAAATACTATCGAATATCACGCCATTATAAACCGTGGCTTCTTTTGATTCGCGGGTGTAACGGCCGCCTAATGTCATCGATAGCTTTTCAGTAAAGTCGTATGAACCTTGCACATAAGCAGCGTAGCTTTCGCTATTATTACAACCACTCACCTCACGAGTTAGCCCACCATATGCTTTAAAGGCTTCTTCTAAAATAGCATCGAAAACACCACAAGAATCACCGTCAAAATAGTAAATCCCCGACACTAAGTTGAGATTGTCACCAACATAGTTCACCTGAAACTCTTGGCTAAATTGCTCATCTTCGTAGATAGCTGGCACGTCGAAAATACGTAAGCTGGTATTATCAAAGTCGATGTTGGTTAGTGACTCGCCTTCACGCTTGGCTGTGACCGACTTTACGCTCCAGTTTTCATTGAGGTTATATTCGACCGTCGCGCTCCACCCTTCTGTTTCTACTTTGTTCCATGTAGGCATACTGGTGTAAGAATCATATTTGCTATCAGGTACTGGTGCATCAGTTAATAAGCTAGGAAGTAGGCGATAGCCGCCTTTTGAGTTGGAGTCATCCTGGGTTTTATCATACGTAAAACGCATAAACAGATCGTCGTTAGGTGTGTATTCAACGCTTAAGCGACCCGCCATTACATCTTTATTATAGTTTTCGGTATCTTGGCCATCTAATGCCGAGGTTTTAAATTCACCAAAACCGTCACGGTTTAAACTCGCAAAGGCAAAACCGACATAGAGCTTGTCATCAACAATAGGTAACTGCCCTGCCACTTTGACATCTTTTTGGCCATAACTGCCGACGGTACCTTTAAGACTTAATTCACTATCGCCAGACATCTTTTTGGTAACATACTTAATTGCGCCACCAATGGTATTTTTGCCGTACAACGTGCCTTGTGGCCCCCGAAGTACCTCAATACGTTGTACATCAAGAATGTCTAACACTGCACCTTGCGGACGCGCAATATAGACGTCATCAATGTAAATGCCAACCCCAGGCTCGTAGCCCCAAAGTGGATCTTCTTGACCCACACCACGAATAAAAGCGGTAAGCGTAGAGTTAGTGCCTCGGCTAGATTGTAATGTGGTATTGGGCGAAAACTGCTGAATTTCAGTCATCACGCTGATGCCGTTTTCTGCCAACTCGGTAGCACTGACCGATGTCACTGCCACAGGTACATTTTGCAAGCTTTCAACTGTTTTGCGTGCTGTCACTTCAATGCGCTCTAACACAGGTTGTTTGTCGCCGCTGTTATTTTGTTCTTCTGCGGCAACGGCATATTGCGCGCTTAACACTGACGAAATGGCTAAGGCAATACAGCTCATTTTAATAGTATTCTGTTTCATACAGATCCCCGTTGTAATATTTATTATTAATGGTTTTACTTACTACTAATTCTGGTTTACGACTGATTTTGATTTATTACTATCTGTTCACATATTGACTGTATAGCATTTTTAACAACATTGAATCGGTACTATAGTAGTATGTGTTTTGGTCTAGATATTAAAAAAACAAACGATTAATTAATAACAAAAACAGAATGTTATAAATTTAACCTTGATTAAAGCCCCCAAAGCTTAATCACTTCAGTCACACTGCTTATGGGTGCCCTAAGCAGATAGTCACTTTCTTCACCTCCATGTTTTATGTCTGGATTGACGGCAATGCCGTGACCAAAATCGTTAATAGTAACGAGTTCGATTGACGCGTTATTTTGAGCATCTTTCCAGCGTGAAATACTGTATCCAGATTCATTTGACACCGTTGGCTTAGCGTTAGATTGAGTTAACACTTGCCATTGAGATGCGAGCATTTGCGCATTGTTAGCATTGACCACATTGTCGCTGTCACCCGTCCAGATACTCAACGAAGGCCAACGAGTTTGTTGAGGGTGTATTGCTTTGGCAAATTGAGCTAATTCTTCAACCGATAGCGCTGGTCCTTGCTTCATACAAGAGATGGCTTTGATCAAATTATCGGCACAGGGATATGGCAAGCCAGCGATGATCGCACCGCTTTGAAATAGATTTGGATAATTGACGATTGCCGCACTCGCCATGGCGCCACCAGCAGATAACCCGATGATATAAACATGCTTGGCAGCTAGTTTTTCTTGAGTAGTTACTATCATGTTTTTTATCGATAACATTTCACCATTGTCTATCTGCGTATCTTGACTTGCAAACCAGTTGAAACAACCCTTTACGTTATTGTCATAGCTTTGTTGTGGCACTAAAACCGCAAAATGATGCTCTAACGCCAATGACGTTAGGCCACTTTTGTTAGCCAATTCGACACCGTCTTGAATACAACCATGCAGTAACACCACCAAAGATAAATCCCCAGCAGGAGAAGCATTTGAGCCTTGCGTCACAGGAAGATAAAAGCTTGTCAGCGCACCAGGATTATCACCAAAATCGGTGAGTGGGATATAAGGCGTATCGGTTGCTTGAGCCGGTAGCATCGAAAAAATCCAACCCAGTAAAAGCAGCGGCATGGTTAAGCTGTATTTTTTATTTCTCATTTCAGCGGTTTCCAAATTTAACATATTAGTAACTTGCAGAATTTTGCTCCAAACAGCAATGGCACTTTAGATCCACATGGAAAACTAATGTCGGTAAGGCGATGAAAGATTAGATGATGAGCCTGTAGCAATGAAGAATTGTGGGTGTAGACAATGTGAATAATGGAATAGGAATAAACCGAGATGCTAGATGCTAGATGCTAGATGCTAGATGCTAGATGCTAGATGCTAGGCATTTTAAACCAAAAAAAACGCGAAGCCTTGGCTTCGCGTTTTTTTAGACCATCGACCTGTTAATTACTTAACAAATTCAACGCCTAATTTGATGTCACCTTTAAGGGTGTCTAACATTGCATCGCGAGCGTTAGCTTCGAATGCGCTGATTTCACCGTAAGGTAATACTTTTTCTACGCCGTTTTTGCCAAGTAGGATTGGCTGTGCGAAGAATGTAGCGTGCTCACTGCCGCCGTCAACATAGGCACATTCAACAACGTTAGCTTCGCCTTGTAGACCACGTACCAATGATAAACCAAAGCGACATGCTGCCTGGCCCATTGATAATGTTGCGCTACCGCCACCGGCTTTAGCTTCAACAACTTCAGTACCCGCATTTTGAATGCGAGTTGTCATTGCTGCTACTTCTTCATCAGTGAAAGTAACACCTTCAACTTGAGAAAGTAGTGGAAGAATAGTCACACCGCTGTGTCCGCCGATCACATTAACTTTAACATCAGCAACGTTTAAGCCTTTAAGCTCAGCGATGAAGGTTTCGCTACGGATAACGTCAAGTGTTGTGATACCGAATAAACGGTTTTTGTCATAAACACCGGCATTTTTTAATACTTCAGCAGCAATCGCTACAGTCGTGTTAACTGGGTTAGTAATAATACCCACTAATGCTTTAGGGCAAGTTACAGCCACTTTTTCCATTAGGTTACGCACGATACCCGCGTTGATGTTGAATAGATCTGAACGATCCATACCAGGCTTACGCGCAACACCTGCAGACATTAACACTACGTCTGCGCCAACTAATGCATCTGTAGGATCTTGACCAGCAAAACCTTTTACTTCTACGTCTGTTGGGATGTGACTTAAGTCAACCGCAACACCAGGAGTAACAGGAGCGATGTCATATAGAGACAACTTTGAGCCCGCAGGCAGTTGAGTTTTTAACAGTAAAGCTAGAGCCTGGCCAATACCACCAGCAGCACCCAATACAGCAACTTTCATAATTATCTCCATCAATTTATGCAGTTTGTGACATAGATCTAAATCGTCGTGGCGTCACATTACTGCATCGTCACAATAATTTCAATTATACGTTAGTGGAGGACCGTAAATAAGTAAGCCCTGATCCACGCACAGACTGGCGTAACGCCGAGTCTTAGCAGCATGAATCCGTGTAAAAATACGGCAAAAAACATCGATAATATGATTATTTTTCATCTTCGTTATACCGAAAAAAACCAACATTTGAGAGTTTTTATATTGAACAAATATAACTCAGCTGTTTTATTGTCAAGTTGTAATCACCCTATCAAGCGGGTTAAGCAATATCGATATGTTTGTTTTAGGCATTAAAATGTTGATTTTGTATTGATGAGTTTTACCGTTATCGAACTAGGTCTGTCATCCTGTTTAAAGCCATAAATATTGGAGCCTTAACTCATTTCGTACACATTTTCTGACGCAACAAGCCAATACTTTTATTGAGTGTCGCGTTATGATGGCTGCAGATCATCCTATAAAAACGAGAAAAACATGACAATAAGAATAGGCCAACATGCCGACCTGCACGCCCTAGTTCAGTTTAACCAAGCCATGGCAATGGAAACCGAAAACCTATCATTAGACACTGAGCAATTGACTCGCGGTGTTGAAGGACTGCTTACCCATCCTGAACGTGGGGTATATTTAGTCGCCGAAGTTGACGGCGAAATTACCGGATCGTTAATGGTCACCTATGAGTGGAGTGACTGGCGCGCAAGTAATTATTATTGGATCCAAAGCGTCTATATACGTCCACAGAATCGTCGTCAGGGTATTTACGGCAAGCTTTATCAAGCGGTAAAAGACTTAGCAGCAGAAAACGGTGGCACCGCCAGTTTCCGTTTGTATGTTGAACATGACAATAAAATTGCCCAAAAAACCTATGAATCATTAGGGATGGAGCAAAGCCATTATTTAATGTACGAAGAAAATACTAAGTAATCGTAAGTCACACATGCAAAAGCCGGAAAACTCCGGCTCTTTTGTGTTTATCGTTTAAAGAATTTAATGCGTTCAACAGAGATTGCGACAATAACTAGCCTGTTCGCAACGCGAGAATTTTACTGATATCCAGTGGCGCAGTAAATTGACTAAACCCTTTGTGCTGTTGATCAATCGCATGAATCGACATTCTGTCTGCCAACTCGTTACCTTCAATACCAATATGGGCAGCGACATGCTGAAGTACTAAATCGGCTTTCATTGCATCATATAGCTCATGTGCTTGCTTGATGATCTCCAGATTGGCGATTTCACCGGTTTTTCGGGTCCAGCTTTTGGCTTTCCAACCATATGCCCACTCACAAACACATTTAATCGAATACTGTGAGTCACTCATGATTTGCACCGTTTCACCCGCGTCTAGGACCTTTTTAGCCACAATTAATGCTTGGTGCAGCGCATTGAGCTCGGCAGTATTATTGGTGCCATTAGGATTAAACAAACCAAACCATAATTCGGCTAACTCGCCTTTGCGGTATATTGCCATCCCTGAACCCGCTTTACCTGGGTTGGGTTCGCAACCACCGTCGGTGTAAATAACCACATCAAATTGGCTTAACACAGCTTGATTAGCGCTAAGAGTTTTGGTTGATGTTCCAGCCCCTGCAGCCTTTGTCGATGAACGACCTGCCGCTTTTACTGGCACACTTTTGCCTATGCTGCTTGCAGGAGATTTAGCAAATGCAGCTTTGGCTTCTGCTTCTGTAGCAAAGGATTTGTACTTGGCTTGCGGATATTTATCAACTGAACGCTTGGTCACATCCCAGCTGGTAAAAATGCCCGTTTCTCGACCGGCCCATACTACGTAAAACTTCTTTGCCATGATTAACTCTTACTTCAACAATGCTAACTTCACTAATAACGTGCTTGCATCATGCCATGATTAAACTTGGCTTTGAAACAAAAAAGCGTGTTGCGTGCAGTAGTTGCAGTTAACTTGAACATCTTGACCAAATAAGCTTAAGTTTGATTTACCTGAGCTTAATGTGGCAGAGCATCAGTCTAGGGTTAGTGGGCCATCGATATTTTGATAATCGACACTACCAGAACCCGAATTAACAATGGTCAAACCTTTGGTGTTAGCCACATCAATGCCACCGGAACCATCATTTATCTTAACTAATCCGGAGACTTGATTAACCTTGATTGAACCCGAACCATCTTCAATACTCACATCACCAATAACATGGTTAATGCGAATAGATCCCGAGCCATCTTGCAACTCAATCGCGCCTTTCGCCTCGGAAATATTAATAGAGCCTGAGCCATCAACTAAAACCAATTTGCCAATGTGGTTCATCACAATACTGCCAGAACCATCTATTAACTCAATATCCGCACTGACATCATCTATTTGGATGGGCCCGGAACCGTCTTTAATATTCAATGCGAGCACAGTTGGCACTTCTACCAATAAATCAATATAAGGCGACTCACCGAAATATTGGTCACTGTGTATTTCTGATAATAAATAGCCCTTATCACCTTTTCGGGTCAAGCTGAGCTTAATTTCGATGTCATCTTGATCCAATGACTGGGTGTAGATATCAGCATGTACGGTGACTTCTTTTAGGCCTTCAACGCCGACAATCGTTAACTTGCCGGCGCCAGTATTAGCGACTAACTCAGTTAATGATCCAGCATCAAGATTCAATTGCTGCTGTACTAAGTTAAGATTTGTATGGTTTTGCTCTGATGATGACGAAAATACTGACTCTGCTTCACTTTGCGAAGCACCAAATAGGGTGGCGCCCAGAATAAGCCCGACTGTGACACTAATGGTTGCGATACGAATAGACATAAGATTAATTCCCTTTATGAGGATAACAATAAGCTTAGGCCGCCAAACAAATACTCTTAATATGAGTAAACTGTGGTTAGTGCGCGTTAGCGGCAATTAACAGTTATTTAGCAGGTTTCATACCAACTAAACAAAAGTAATATTTACAACAAGTTACAATTAACGGTAATAAAAGTAACTTCGTCATCAAACCCAAAATGGTTAAAATCCCATACAATGTGGTTAACTTCACCACTGTGATCATCATGGTTAACTCAAACAAAAAAGAACATAACCCTATGCCGACTTCTCCTGCGATACCACAAACGCTAACTATCATTGTTGGTTCAACCAACCCAGTTAAAATCAATGCAGCAAAACAAGCTATTGGACAATATTTCCCTGATGTTCATATTGATTGCACTGGCATGCATGCGCCATCACTGGTCGCAGACCAACCAATGACCGAAGCAGAAACTAAATTGGGTGCCATCAACCGTGCTCAATTTTGCCAAGCCAATGCAAAAATAGTCGATCAACATGCTGACTTTTATGTGGCAATGGAAGGCGGAGTAGATCAGTTTGATCACAGCCCTGCCACCTTTGCTTACATGGCCATTATCCATAACGACACATTATCTGTTGGTCGAAGCGCTAATTTGCCGTTGCCACTATCAATTTTTAACGCTTTACAAGCAGGTGAAGAACTTGGCAAAGTAATGGACCGAGTATTTAACACTCATAATATTAAACAAAAAGGT
Organism: Shewanella sp. AC34-MNA-CIBAN-0136; assembly: GCF_040309945.1. Classification (NCBI taxonomy): domain Bacteria; kingdom Pseudomonadati; phylum Pseudomonadota; class Gammaproteobacteria; order Alteromonadales; family Shewanellaceae; genus Shewanella; species Shewanella sp. AC34-MNA-CIBAN-0136. The sequence goes on from NZ_JBEOPJ010000002.1 coordinate 38,623, forward strand.
GGCGCGATTGGCTTGCTAACTCGAGGTTTAGCCACCCGCGAAAGCATTTATACCCAAGCATTAGTGCTGGCAATGGCTCCCTTTATCAATGCGGAATTATTTAATGACTGAAAATCAGCAAGCAAATACAACCAAGGACGACTTGCAAGCGCCCTTGATTAGAATGTTACAACCCCATGACGATGCTGCATTGGCCGCGGTGATCCGTGAAGTGTCTGCAGAATATGGGTTAACCCCAGATAAAGGTTTTAGCGTGGCCGATAAAACCCTCGACTGTTTAAGTGAGGTGTATCAAGCTGAAGGTTCACAATACTGGGTGATTGAATATCAAGGCAAAGTGGTTGGCGGCGCAGGTATTGCGCCATTAGCAAAAAATGGCGGCGTATGTGAATTACAAAAAATGTACTTTTCTCGCGCTATACGTGGTCAAGGTATGGCAAAGCCATTAACCCGTCAGTGTATTGAGTTCGCCAAACAACAAGGCTATCAATCGATGTATTTAGAAACCACGGCAGTGCTAGTTGAAGCACTAGCACTCTATGAAAAACTGGGCTTTAGCCACTGCCAGCATTTAGGCGAAACCGGCCATGATGCCTGTGAAATTGCGATGATAATGAGCTTATAACGTGTAAAACACTCCATTATTATCAGATACCAGCGGTATTAGATTGTTTTTTAAACAGTTTTACTACGACTTTATTATAGCGCTTTGCAATCACCCAAAAGCTTGGTAGCCTCAGATTAAGCACATTCCATAGGAGGATGATCATGGAATATCAACGTATCGCGCATTCTAACCTTGAGGTGAGTAAAATCTGCCTCGGCACCATGACTTGGGGAGAACAAAATACTCAAGCAGAAGCTTTTGCTCAACTCGATTATGCTATTGGTCAAGGCGTTAACTTTATCGATACCGCTGAAATGTATCCTGTACCACCTAAAGCCGAAACCCAGGGCGAAACCGAACGCATTATTGGTAACTACCTTAAAGCACAAGGTAATCGCGACAATTTAGTGATTGCCACTAAAGTTGCTGCGCCTGGTGGTAAAGGTGATTACATCCGTAAAGATATGGCTCTTGACTGGCGCAACATTCATCAAGCCGTTGATGACTCATTAGCACGCTTACAAATCGACACTATCGATTTGTATCAAGTGCATTGGCCGGATAGAAATACTAATTTCTTCGGCGAAATGATGTATAAACACGACGAAGAAGAGCACTACACGCCTATTTTAGACACGCTTGAAGCCTTAGCGGAAATCATTAAGCAAGGTAAAGTGCGTTATATCGGCATTTCTAATGAAACCCCTTGGGGCTTTATGAAATACCTAAAATTAGCCGAAAAGCACGATTTGCCACGTATTATCAGTGTGCAAAATCCTTACAACTTGCTTAATCGCAGCTACGAAATCGCCATGTCTGAAATCAGTTATCGTGAAGATGTGCCGTTATTAGCTTATTCGCCGTTAGCCTTTGGTGCCTTAACCGGTAAATACGAAAATAATCAGTGGCCTGAAGGCGCACGTTTAACGGTATTTAAACGCTTTGCCCGCTACAACAGTACCCCAATGGCACTGCAAGCGACGCAAGCTTATATCGATTTGGCCCGCGAGTTTAGTTTGTCACCCACCGAAATGGCCTTAGCCTTTGTCAATAGCCGCAAATTTGTTGCCGCTAACATTATAGGCGCCACGAACTTGCATCAGCTAAAGCAAAATATCGACAGCCACAAGGTCAGCTTATCTGACGAACTGATGATAAGAATTAACGAACTATCAGCGCTATATCGTTTCCCTTGTCCGTAGGAAAACAATAACCGCCAGACAAATTGAGCTTATCGCCACAAAACCTTGCAATGGGCATCAAGATCACTGAAGATCTTGATGCCTTTTCTTTTCAATACAGAAACCCTTATTTATGAAGTCTGCATCGTCATCATCGTCTGCCATTTTATTTGATCATCAAGCATTGCGCGATCAATTCCTGGCACTTAAACAGACCATTGGCGATCATCCTTTGTGCTACTTAGACACCGCAGCCACTAGCCAAAAACCGCAAGCGGTGATTGATGCGATGACCGAGTACTACCAACTCAACAACGCCAATGTGCACCGTGCGGCGCATCAATTGTCTGCGCGGGCAACTCAGCAATATGAAGCCGTTCGGCAACAAGTGGCTGAATTTATTCATGCCCCGCGTCAAGACGAAATCATTTTTACCCATGGCACCACAGAGTCGATCAATATGGTGGCCTACGGACTGACTTCGCAGATTAAAGCGAATGATGTGATATTAATCGATACCGCAGCCCACCACGCCAATATTGTTCCTTGGCAGGAACTGGCAAAGCGCACTGGCGCTGTGATCAAACCGATTCCGCTGACAATAGATGCGCAACTGGATATAGCCGCTTTTGATCAACTATTAAAGCTTAAGCCTAAACTAGTTGCCCTATGCCATGTGTCAAATGCACTAGGCACATTAAACCCTATCAATGAGCTAGTCGCAAAAGCCAAAGCCGTGGGCGCGTTAACCTTAGTTGATGGCGCTCAGGCCATTGCCCATTTACCTGTTGATGTACAACAAATTGATTGTGACTTTTATGCGTTTTCAGGCCATAAAATGTATGGGCCAACGGGCGTGGGAATTTTATATGGCCGATATACTGAGCTCGATCAATTAACCCCAATGCTCACTGGCGGCGAGATGATCAAAACCGTGAGTTTTGAGCATACTGAGTTTGGTGCGCTACCAAATCGCCTTGAAGCTGGCACCCCCGCTATCGCAGAAGTCATTGGCCTAGGGGCTGCCATTCGTTTTTTACAACAATTGCCTCGCGAGCAAATACTCGCACATGAACAACAATTGCTGCACTACTTACAGCAACAACTGCAACAGCTTGGCGCTATTGAGTTGTATGGTATTGCCAATAATAGTCACCCTGGTGATAGCCGATCTGATGATAAGCACTGCGCTGATGGTCAACGCCATAATATTGGTGCGGTGGCGTTTAATCTGCAAGGTGAACATCACCAAGATGTGGGGATTTTACTCGACCAACAAGCTGTGGCTGTTCGCTGTGGTCATCATTGCGCTATGCCATTGATGGCCAGCCTTAATTTAAGTGGCTGTTGCCGTGCTTCTATTGGCATCTATACTAATAAGCAAGATGTTGATCAATTTATTCATGCACTTAATACTGTAAAAGAGTTATTGTTATAGTATTAAGGTACAACACGCGGCTCCTGATGTATCTTTTCTCTACAACCGAGGTTATTTGAATTACCATGTTAAGTCCAAGCACCACACCTTCACCGCAGTTATTTTCGCCTTTATCGGATGAATTAGTTGAAGCCGTTAACCTCATTGAGCAAGCCAATAACTGGCAAGATAAATACCGTCAGATAATGTTATTGGGGAAATTATTACCACCACTCGCGCCGGAATTTAAACAGGCAGACGCACAAGTTAAAGGCTGTGAAAGCCAAGCATGGCTGTACCATTACACACTAAATGGCCAGCATTTTTATCTGGCCGATAGTGACGCCCGTATTGTAAAAGGCTTAATTGGATTGTTACTGGTCGCCTGCCAAGGTAAAACCACCGGGCAAATACAGCAATTTGATGTAAAACAGTATTTTGATCGTCTCGGATTAAGCGGCCAATTAAGTCCATCTCGTACCAATGGTTTAACTGCGTTAGCGCAAGCCATCGTTGCCTATACACAAGATGTTGGTACCTGAAACACCTGCCAACCCTAAGGAATAATAATGACCCAAAAAGTCTGTAACCAAGCTCGCCGTCATATCTTAAAAGGCCTTGGAGCAGCCACATTATTAAGCCCTTTAAGCTCATTTCCTGCATGGGCAGCTAAACCACGTCGTTTATACATTGATGGTTTATCATTTTTACCGACCGACATCAATGACGTTAAAGCCTCAAAACTCGACGCTTTTATCGCCGATATCTCGGCGATTGAAACCATTGAACAAGCTGATGGCACTAAAAATTACAAACGCACTTATGAAGCCTGCATCAACAGTATTACCCAAGCGGCTAATTCAGTAAAAGCCAATCCAGACGTGTATCTGCAAGGGCTTACAGGAACTGACATTAGTAAAGCTAAAACGCAGCAACAAACCGCGGTGTTTTTTCAAATTCAAGGCGCTGATTGTGTTGAAAATGACGGTTTAAGTAATGAATGGCAACAACTAGATAATTTGCATCAACAGGGTTTACGGGTACTGCAGCTGACACACCATTATGGTAATCGCTATGCCGGTGGTGCATTCGATAATAATGGCTTGAATAGTTTAAATACCCCATTAACCGCCGCTGGGCGTGAGCTCATAACAGAGCTTAATCGGAAAAACATTCTTATCGATGTGAGTCACTCAAGCGCCCAAACGGCCCTTGATGCAGTAAAAGCCAGCAAGTCTCCGATAGTGCTAAGTCATGGTGCTGCGCGCGCTATTGTCAACAATGCCCGTTGTTCACCCGATGAAGTTATCCGTGCCATTGCCGATTACGGCGGAGTATTTGGGGTGTTCATGATGAGTTTTTGGCTCACCAACAAGCCAATTCCAACGATAGAAGACTACATAAAGCAACTTGCTTATATTTCTAAAGTGGGCGGCTTTGATTGCGTAGCCATCGCCAATGATTTCCCACTTCGTGGTCAAGAAAACCTATTAGCGTTAGATAACAATAATAGCGAAGGGATAAAAGAATATCTCCAATGGTGGCACACCTTAGAAGACAAAAATGTATTAGGTTTTGACGTTGAACCCAAGCATGTAGTGATCCCAGAATTCAACAGTATCGACCGCATGAGCCGCATCGACGATGCCTTAAAAAAAGCCCGTTTCAAATCTACCGATCGCGATCGTTTTATGGGTGAAAACTGGCAAAGAGTGCTTAAACAAGTGTTAGTGTAAATCTAATATTAAGTTACTTAAAAGCTGAACATTAAGCTCGGCTTTTAAGTGATTGATTTTAAATATGATAATCACCACATCAAATTTAGATTACCATTTATATACAGCACTAAAGCAGATCATTCTGATATTTATAAAAAATACTATTTTCAACAATATTTTTTATCTCTGCATTTAACTCTTTATCTGTTGGTTTACGATTTAATGCATCTTGCTGGTCAAAATAGTTAAATAATTCAATCCGAGTGTTTGAAGCTCTCTTCTGGCAAAAACGCTCCGACTCTACCCAAATAGTTGGACTGCCTCGAGCTGGAGAATCATACCAGTAACAATGAGTATAACCATTTATTCTGAGGTGTGAATCAAGCCAAAAACCATAAACACTACAAGTCAAAATCCAAGCAACTAATCCAAATCCGGCTGCTTTAACAAGCCAAATTTGCGTTTGAATTGTCAGTTTATTCACCAATCTCAGATACAGTAAATAACAAGATAAGATAAGAAATGGCACCACCCAAAAAGCGCCAATAGCAAAGCTTCTATGCCCGATATAAATAGCCTTTTCATGAACCTGTTTTAATATACCGTATTCTTCTATGAATCCTAAAAAAGTGCCATAAATACCCAGGAAACATAAAAAAATTAAGAATATGGCTAAGAATTTATACCTCTTTTTATCACTATATTCATCGTGAATAATATCTGAATTCTCACTCATTTTAGGCTTCCATGAAAATAAGGAATATTAAATAATTTATGTAAAAAGCGTATTGGGTCATTGTCATAATCATCGATTAAACGATTAGTCTCAGCGCTAAACTTATCCCCATCATTAATAAGATTTTTTTCAGCCAATAACAATGATTGACTTATTTTATCTGACCAATAATTAGTATCAATAAATAGATTAGTCACGAAAGCAAGAACTGCACCGACAACTACAATTACTACCATCGAACCAATTGTTAGCGTAGTAGCTAAACCAAATCCAACTATAAATGACCACGTAATCAATGAACTAGCAGAGACAACTGCAATATCAACGGCCATTCCGCCAACAAAATGATGCCAAGTTTTGGTATCATTCATCATTTGCTCTAAAGAGTAAAATGCACCAGAAATCAGTATGGTAAGAATACTCCCCTGAGTGATAGATTTTAAAGCACCCAATTTACCAATCCCCAATGAAATAACTTTGGGATTGTTAGCTAAATAACGACTACCGGTTAAATCTCTCCTCAAACGAGCATACCCTTGAAAAACAACGTAAGGTTGACCTGAATAGGTCACAGTCTTAAAAGCACTAAAGGCACTCCCACCTCGTTTCATCTCAATAGCCAGTGCACTCAGGACTACCATATCTGTCATCAAGGGGATCAATCCACTGCCAGTTTTTATTTTAGCATTATGTTTATCCCAAAATTGCTTACCAATAGGCGAGGACTGTGAAATAACTATACCCAGATTTTCAACAGCATCAGCCCTAGTCATACCTTGTTTTTGTTTATGACTAATATAAAGCTCGATAAACTCAGCCGAGTTCATTTGTACCAATTGGTATTCATTTTCAGAAAGTGCTTTAGCAAGCTTTTTCTTTCTTTGATAATCATTGATCGCACGATTGGCATAAGCAGACATGTAATATCCTTATTATAATTAACTCCTTTAGAACGATATTGTATCTTAGATTAGGTAAAGTTTAATCTACCCCAAATAGCTAGTTAAACTAAACAATATACCTCATATAATGTGCTGAGAATTGTCTCTAAATGAAAGTCTATCACTCAGTAACTTCATAACGGTTATAGTTGCGATGCCATAAAACTAAAAGGGCTGATGTTATATAGCACATCAGCCCTTTTATTATTCTCAATTTAATTGTCGATTTAGTGCCGTTTAAATCCCTGCACCAGCAATTTCTCTTGGCGGATTAAGCACATCAATCGCTTTTAAGTAAGCTAATAAACCATGTACCTGAGTATCAAGATCACCTTTGCTGGTATCTATGGTTAACTCTGCTGATTCAGGCACTTCGTAAGGTGATGAAATACCGGTAAAGTTAGTGATCTCTCCCTTGCGAGCTTTAGCGTACAAGCCTTTCGGGTCTCGCGATTCACACACACTCAATGGTGTAGACACATGGACTTCAACAAACTGACCTTGTGGGAATAATGCCCGGACGCGATCACGTTCTTCACGGGTTGGCGAGATAAATGCAGACAGCACCACTAAGCCAGAATCAACCATTAACTTAGCCACTTCGCCAACACGACGTAAGTTCTCATCGCGATCGTCAAGGCTAAAGCCTAAGTCTTTACATAGACCATGTCGAACGTTATCACCATCAAGTAAATAGGTATGAAAACCATGCTCAAATAACGCCCGTTCTAATGCACCGGCAAGGGTTGATTTACCCGAGCCTGATAATCCCGTAAACCATAACAATACTGGGTTTTGGCCTTTTTGGGCACCACGGGCAGCTTGGTCAATGGCATGTTGATGCCAAACAATATTACTCATCACTACTCCTATCGAATGGTTGTTACACCACACTAAAATTCTTTGTTAAAACGGGAAGAAATACGGGATCGAAAAAATAACCACTAATGAATATACGATGGATAACGGTAAACCTAAGCGGACAAAATCGCTTAATTTATAGTTACCGGCATTAAATACCATGAGATTAGTTTGATAGCCGTAAGGCGAAATAAAACTCGCGCTTGCGCCAAATACCACCGCCATAATAAACGGCCGAGGATCGACGCCAAAACTGGTCGCGACCGCATAAGCGACCGGGAAGGCAAGTGCTGCAGCGGCGTTGTTGGTTATCAGCTCAGTGACAATTAACGTAATCAGGTAAATCCCGACAAAGGCGGCAAACACACCATAACCATTAAACACACTCAATAAAGTTTGCGCCATGACGTCTGCTAAGCCGGTTGCGACCATTAAGTTAGCTAAGCCTAAGGCACTGCCTACAATCACCACCAGTTCTAACGGGAAGCGACGTTTAAGCTCACTTAAGGTTATCGCGCCAATCGCCACGTAGCTGAGTAATAATAAAACTAAGCCTTTGGCTAATGGTAATAGCTCAAAAATGCTCGCCAAAATGGTTAATGCAAACCCAACAAGTACCCAGTTACCGCGTTTTTCATCTAAACGCACGCTTAAGTCTAAGCCGCTAACGGCAGCAAAGTCGCTGGTTAAATTAGGGCACTTAGAAAAACGATCGCCTGGCGTGAGCAGTAACACATCACCGGGTTGTAAAACCACATCGCCGAGTCCACCTTTTAACGGTATATGACCACGACGAATAGCCATCACGGCTGCATCAAAGACTTCACGAAAGCGCGAATCTTTTAAGGTTGTGCCAACCAAACTTGATGATGGCGCTAATACCGCTTCAACCAAATTTTGGCCTTTAGCATGCTGCTTACCAAACCACTCTAAACCATCAAACTGATGCAATAGCTCAACCGACTCAACCGCGCCACTAAAACGCAAAACGTCATCGGCTTGCAGCACCATTTGTGGTGGCACAGGGCAAATACGTATACCGCTGCGTTCTAATTCAACCAAGTAGAGTTTTTTAAGTGCGCGCAAACGGTTATCAATGACACTTTTACCCACTAAAGTAGAGGTTTTAGCAACATGAGCTTCCAATAGATAAGGCAATGCTTCATCTTCGGACTCTTCACGCCTATCGGGTAAAAAATTAGCCATAATGGTCAACACCACTAGACCACTTATAACAACTAATGCACCAACTTGTGAGAACTCAAAAAATCCCAGAGGTTCAAGGCCAGCATTTTCAACAAATGAGTTAACAATCAAATTGGTAGAAGTACCAATGAGCGTAAGCGTGCCACCGAGGATTGCAGCATAGTTTAATGGCAACAATAACTTAGAAGGAGCATGCGCTTGATTACGACGCACAACACCAATTAACGATGCTACAACAGCTGTATTATTGGTAAACGACGACAACAACGCCGTCGATATACCTAACTTAGCCAGGGTAGAAAATAACGAGCCTTTCCCTATCACTTGGCTTAATTTGCCCAGTAATGAGGTTTTCTCGAGTGCTGTGGCAGCCAGCACCAACAGCACTAAAGTAATTAGTCCGTTATTAGTAAAGCTGCCAAGCGCTACATTTAAGTCAACTAGTCCGAGGATATAACAAAGTAATGAAGCGAAAAAAAACATGGCGGCCGGTTTTGCAAGCCCAGCAAGAAGCCCACCGACCAGTGCTAACAAGATAATCGCTAACAACCATATTTCGCTCATTATTTATTTTCCAAGTACGCTAATATCACGAGCATTCCAATGCGGAAAATGCTTACGCACTAACGTATTAAACTCGACTTCAAATGCACTAAACTCAGTGTTGGTTTGCTTATCGCCTTGATGTCCACTGACAACCATAGCCGCTGCAACGGTAGCATTAGATAATCTGTCGATTAAAATCATGCCGCCAGTATCACGCACCAAGCTGTAAGCGTCTAACACAATCGATTCAGTTAAATCTAACTTAACTCGGGCAATGGTATTTAAACTTAATGAGCTTGCTGCACTGCGCTCAAGCGTGTTCACGTCAGTAATGTATTCAATTTCGCTCACGACGGCTTGAGTTTTCTTACCCGCGACTTTCACATCATATAATTGACCGATCTGTAATGGCTTTTCATCCATCCACACCATATCGGCAACAATATGGTTAGCAACTTCTGGTGCAGTTATAGGGTGAGCCAATAAATCACCACGTGAAATATCAATCTCATCTTCAAGGGTAATCGTAATAGCTTGGCCTGCTACAGCTTCTTGCAAATCACCATCAAATGTCACAATACGCTCGATTTTACTGCGTTTGCCTGATGGCAATGCAACTAATTCATCGCCCACTTTAATGATACCTGACGCTAATGTGCCAGAGAAACCACGAAAATCTAAGTTAGGACGTAATACGTATTGCACTGGGAAACGAACGGGTAGATCGCTCAGTTCACGCTGGGTATCGATCGTTTCAAGTAACTCAAGTAATGTGCCACCTTGATACCAATCACACTGCGTACTGCGGTTAACCACGTTGTCGCCATTTAAAGCAGATAACGGTACATAGTGAATATCTAAATCACCAAAATCTTTAACAAATTCAGTGAAGTCAGCTTGAATTTTTTCAAATACAGTTTGATCAAAACCGACCAAATCCATTTTATTCACAGCAACAACAAAGTGACGTAAACCTAGTAACGATGCGATAAAGGCATGGCGTTTAGTTTGGGTTTGGACACCATAACGTGCATCAACCAAAATAACCGCTAAGTCACAGGTAGATGCGCCCGTTGCCATGTTACGAGTATATTGTTCATGACCTGGAGTATCAGCAATGATGAACTTACGTTTTTCACTGGAGAAATAACGATACGCCACGTCGATAGTAATACCTTGCTCACGTTCAGCTTGTAAACCATCGACCAATAACGCGAGATCAATGGCTTCACCAGTAGTGCCCATCTTCGCGCTGTCACTTTTTAGACTCGCTAACTGATCTTCATAAATTTGCGCACTGTCATGCAGTAAACGACCAATTAAGGTACTTTTACCATCATCAACACTGCCACAAGTTAAAAAACGCAGTAAGCCTTTGTTTTGTTGTAAGGCTAAATATTCTTTTACACCGTGCAGCTGGATCTCTGCTGCCATACGGTCGGTATTGATTTTTGCTTGGTCCATAATCTTTCTCACTCAAATTCATTCGCATGCTGGGTTGATAAAACAACCATGTTCAATTGTTTAGAAATAGCCTTGACGCTTTTTCTGCTCCATTGACGCACTTTGGTCAGAATCAATTAAGCGACCTTGACGTTCACTTGAACGAGTTAATAGCATCTCTTCAATAATTTTTTCTAAGGTGTCAGCTTCTGAAGGCATCGCCGCAGTTAGCGGATAACAACCTAAGGTTCTGAAACGAACCCGTTCAACCGATTCAACATCACCTTCTTCAATAGGCATACGGTCATCATCTTTCATGATTAGCTGACCACCTTTGTTTACTACGGTGCGTTGTGCAGCAAAATATAACGGCACAATCTCAATACTTTCTTGATAGATGTACTGCCAAATATCGAGCTCAGTCCAGTTAGATAAAGGGAACACTCGAATGCTCTCGCCTTTATTGACCGCGCCATTATAAGTGCGCCACAACTCTGGACGTTGGTTTTTAGGATCCCAACGGTGGTGTTTATCACGGAACGAATATACCCGTTCTTTGGCACGAGACTTTTCTTCGTCACGTCGCGCACCACCAAAAGCAGCATCAAAACCATATTGATTTAAGGCTTGCTTTAAACTTTGTGTTTTCATAATGTCAGTGTGCTTGGCACTGCCATGAGTGAATGGGCCAACACCTTGTTCAACACCTTCCTGATTGGTATGAGTCAGTAACTCAAAACCAAACGCTTTAGCTTGCGCATCACGAAAGGCTATCATCTCTTTAAATTTCCAACCCGTATCGACATGTAATAACGGAAATGGAATCTTACCCGGGTAAAAAGCTTTGCGCGCTAGATGCAGCATCACCGATGAATCTTTACCTATCGAATACATCATGACAGGATTACCAAACTCAGCTGCTACTTCACGGATAATCTGGATGCTTTCGGCTTCCAGTTGTTGTAAATGGCTTAACGAACGGCCTGCCATGATGATTCTCCATTACCTAATTTGCTGCAGAGCAGCGGGTTAAATTATTCGACTACAGCGCTTTCGCGACTGTGTCTAAATCTGTTTTTTGTTGCGCAGTTTTTTGTTGCGCAGTGACGGGATCAAACCAATTTAAGCTGTCAGCTAATTCAACAACCTCACCAATAATCATCAGCGCAGGCATCTGTAAAGCAGGATCTGCGGCTAATTGAGCCAGCTCACCTAACTTACCCATAAACCGCTGTTGTGATGAGGTAGTCGCGTTAGACACAATGGCCACTGGCGTATCAGCACTTCGGCCGGCGTTGATTAAACCATCACTAATAATATTGGCATTTAATATGCCCATATACACCACTAAAGTATTGTTGGAATTAGCATAACCCTGCCAATCCATAGGGCGACTAGCTAACTGGCAATGACCAGTAATAAACGTGACACCTTGAGCATAATCACGATGCGTTAACGGAATACCTGCATAAGCGGAAGTGCCACTGGCAGCGGTAATTCCAGGCACTACTTCAAAAGCAATACCGGCTGCAACTAAGGTTTGTAACTCTTCACCACCACGACCAAAAATAAACGGATCGCCGCCTTTTAAACGCACCACATTTTTACGGGTAAATGCTTTAGTCACTAATAGCTGATTAATTTCATCTTGAGCAGCGCTGTGTTTACCTGCGCGCTTACCCACAGCAATTTTTTCAGCGTTGCTGGGGATCAAATCTAAAATATCTTGGCTGACTAATGCGTCATATAACACCGCATCAGCATGCTTAAGAATGCGATAGGCTTTTAGTGTTAGCAGCTCAACGTCGCCTGGACCGGCGCCGACTAACCACACTTTGCCTTTGGCTTTTTGCCCTGGCATAGAGACTAACTCCATCACATTTACCTCAAGATATTTGACCATGTTCAAATATAGCGTTTTCTATATTCCATATACAATAGTTAATAGTTAGTTTTTATAACTAAATAGAATATGAGGCGGTTTGTTCGCAATTTAATCTCTTTGACATGCTAATACGTATAGAATCCGCCGTTGAAATGAAAAGAATTGTTAACTTAATTCGACAAAGCTCTGCCAATTGATAACAATGAGCACTGAAAAATACTGAAACTAAGAATTACACTAAAATTAAACCTATAATTATGCTTATGGATGATGCAATGATAAAAAGCACTCAATATCTTGGACTCTCGTTATTATTACTTGGCTATAGTACCCTCGCCCTTGCAGAAGACTCCTTAGTCGATGAACGTGTAAAAGGAGAACTCGCAACATCTGAAAAGCCGTTTGTGATCACGCCACACAAAGCTAATTATCTGCTTCCAGTAACCTATCAAACCAGAACCAACGCATTACCCTTTGAAGTTAAATACCCAGACGAAGATTTCGCAATCGATAATCTAGAAGCAAAATTCCAAATCAGTTTTAAGTTTCCAGTTTGGTACAATGTTTTTGGTGATAATGGCCATTTGTTCTTTGCCTACACCAACCAATCGTATTGGCAAGTCTACAACGAAGAAGCTTCATCTCCGTTTCGTGAAACCACACATGAACCTGAAGTGTTTATGTTATTCAATAATGATTGGAAAATTGGTGGTTTTACCAACTCATTCTTAGGGTTTGGTGCTGTGCATCAGTCTAATGGTCAAACCAACCAATTATCACGCAGTTGGAACCGAATATACGGCAGTGCAGTATTCGACCGTGGCCCTTTCGCACTCGGACTTAGAGTGTGGTGGCGTATCCCTGAAGATGAAAAAGAAGATATTAATTCAGCTAAAGGCGATGACAATCCAGATATCGACAGTTACATGGGTAACTTCGAACTGACTGGAGTGTACGGTTTAAATGAGCATCGCTTTACCATGCTACTGCGTAACAACTTACGCGATACCAATCGCGGTGCAGTTGAATTTACCTGGAGCTACCCGATTATTGGTACTTTACGTGTTTATACTCAATATTTTAATGGTTACGGTGAAAGCTTAATTGATTATGACCATCATAATCAGCGTATTGGTATTGGTATTGCGTTAAATGACATTCTGTAAGCTAGATAATTAATGTCTTTAATTCATTAACATCGACAATTAGCTGTAATCGATTAACGCAACAATAGAATGTACAAGACATAAAAAAGGTGACCATTTGGTCACCTTTTTAGTTTCATTAATGTCGTATTAGCACAGTAACGTTAATGAAATTATTTAGCACTCGCTTTAGAATTTACTTTAGAACCAATTACTAAGCCCTTATCTGTAAAGTCTACCGACATCTGTAAACGCATGTCGTAGTCTTTTAACATCAGCAATTCTTCTGGCATTGGTTCGCCACTCATTTCTGCCATATCGACTAATGGAGCAAACATTTTTTGGTAATCGACAGACAAGTCAAAGAAACCATTAGATTCAAGTGGTTGCTTATACATCAAATCAGCTAACTCAGTACCCCTGTCACCAGTATAAGCAACTAAATGACTACCTTTGATGGCTAATTTTGCACTAACCCCAAATTCAGGTGGCAACATTAACATTGGAGTTATATCGACTGGATCGCCATTATCTTTCAAGTCTACTTCTGCAAGCGGTGGATAAAACGGCTTCATCATATCCACTAACATCATCGGTTTTTCAGCCGACACGCTTATTAATGCATCTAGTTTTTCGAAACTAGCTTGGCCATTCTTCTCTGTTAACTTGTAATCCGCTAGTGTCACGCTAATGCCTTTAGCGCCATTAGCCATCCCCGTCATCATGCCAAGCATTGCTGGATTTAACTCGCTTAATTCTGATTGCATTTGAGCCAATGCAGCACATTGATATTGCGGTGTTTGTAAATCTTTCCACACTTCGTTCAATGCTGGTGCGAGTTGATTAACATCAATACCGAGTGAAAGTGATAAAATATTATCATGACCATTACTGGCAAATGATGGCACAAAGCCACGCATTTTATTCAATGCAGACAAAATCACCTGGTTGTTACTTTCAAGCACAACAGCAGCATCAATGGTACTTTCTTCACGAGTGATAGAGTATGAATTTAACCCCATTACACTGCGCGGCCAGTTAGCAGCAATGGCACTTAATTCAGTTTGACACACGGGTGTTTTCATTTCAGCAAAAGGATCTTCACCCTGAATCTCAATCATTTTGGTCATTTGCTTGGCCAGCATATTACCGTCAGTCGACGTTAACCCTTTAACCAATTCAACATGATTAATAAAGCTAATACTGTCTTGCATAAAACCATGAGTATTAGCGATGTCTTGCAACAGGGTGGTTTCGCTAATTGGATGCTCAACTTTCTTTTCACCCAAGGCGGTTTCAAGCAATTCAGGTTGATTAAATGACGTATTCAAGGTCACAGTTAACCAGCCATCTTTAACAGAAAATACGATCTCAGCGTGTTCTTTCTCATCAACATCAGTCAATGTATAACCGCGATATTCAACAGATCCAGATTTGCCCATAGTATGAGTTAAGCCACTTTCCTGCTCGGCGCGATCTAATTCCGCCCAAAATGCTGCAGGATTGCTGATCTCAACTTTCATGACCGGCAATGCACCCAAGGTATAAAAATAACTCTTGATTGAATCAGGTAAGCCGTAGGTGGATAGTAAGGTTTCAGGCTCAGGCAACACGGTCATGTATTGCTTGTATAAACTGATAAAAAAGCGCTCTTGAGCTGATGAACTATCATCTAGCGACAGCATTTTATCCAGATCATAAGCTTGATAATTACCTGCAATGCTATACAGATAATCTTTTAACGGAAATGGAACTAACTGCCCAGAAAACGCTAATGTATCAGCTGGAATATAGTCCAACATAGGATCATTTTTAACGACTGACGTCCCTTGTTGCGACAGAAAATATCCACCAGCACCAACAGCTAATACCACAGCAGCAATTGCCATCTTATTCATCTATAAACTCCAATTTATATTATTGTTAACTCTTCCTTGAAATGAGTTAGCGTTTAAACATTTATCATCTTTTTGGGATAAGCATTATCGATTACACCGATAAACTGCGGATTAATTTAGCATTAAATGTTAATAAGCGCATTAGATGTTACCTTTTGGGGGATATTTATCCTGAAAACTGCACTTGTAAAAAACCAATACGCCAAAAAGACAGCTTATTATCTAACGAGTTTTGAGAGGGAATTTGACGAGAATAAAGTGAAAATCAAAAAGCATTAAGCTGGAAATAATTCAAACATCTGATCTCCCGATAACTCAAACCGCTGAGTTATCGGGAACAATCAAACAGATTGCTTATACGCTAACAAGTCAATCAATGTGCTCGAGGATGCGAGCGAAGCTTTTGAAGGTACGTGGATTGCAAAAACAATCCCAAAACGTCAACAAAAACCGTCTACGGGAACTTCTAAATCTAGACTATTATCGGCACTGATGCATGAAAATTTAAATAAAATTTAATTATTTTCAATTTACACATAAAACCAGTAGCTCAATTCAATGCACAACTAATTATTTAGGAGGACAAACCAACCTCAACCTGCCCTTGTTAATTATAACGTTGCAATGTCTGACAACATGCTAACAAACAGGCTTAGTGATAATTTGGCTGCATGATATTACAAACCGATGAGATAAAAGCAGTTTATCTCATAATTCAAACTTATGAATGACAAGAATAAAACAAATTAATGAAAAAGAACAACGTCGAATTTAAGACAAAATAGAGGCTGATACGGTAGATAATGAAAGCCTTAAAATGCATTCATCCGCAATAAATTGCGGATGAATGGAGTACATGATCTAACACCACTTCACAACTAGATATCGAAGTGCAAACCACATTCTCGTTGTAAGCCATTAAAACGGGTTTCTTCTTCAGACATACCTAACTCAAGTGGTTTGCTTGAGTGAGTATCACCTACCGACACATAACCTTGTTCCCATAATGGGTGATAGGGCAAGTCATGTTCCGTTAAGTACATGTGCACGTCTTTGTTGCTCCACTCAATGATGGGTAACAACTTAAAACGTTTGCCGCTAATCGCTAAAATCGGCAATGCTTCACGGGTACTAGACTGGCTACGACGCAAGCCTGCGAACCAGGTACCGACATTTAATTCAGCTAATGCACGTTGCATAGGCTCAACTTTATTGATGCGGTTATACTTTTCTAAGCCGTCAATCCCCTGCTCCCACAGCTTACCAAAACGGGCTTCTTGCCACGCTTGGGTTTGACCCGCTTGGTACACTTTAAGATTGAGGTTTAAGCGCTCGGTTAACTGATCAATAAATTGATAGGTTTCCGCAAACAAATAGCCAGTGTCGGTTAAAATCACCGGAATATCACTTTGCGCTTGAGTCACCATGTGCAACATCACCGCGCCTTGAATACCAAAGCTAGACGATAACGCATGATCGCCCGGTAAATATGCTAGACCCCAAGCCACTCGTTGTTGCGCCGTTAAGCCTGCTAAAAACAGGTTAATGTTTTCAAGCGCAGCGATTTGCTCTGCTTTAGGCGCTAATAATAACGCCTGCAGCTGAGCCGGAGTAACTGAATGATCGACGGCCGCGTCAGTTGACGCAGTCGTTACCACTTCATTAGGCATGAAAATCCTTAGCGGCGTCTATAACCGCCTTCACTACGCCAATGCGTACAGTGAAGTTACCAAAGGTTTCGCCCGCATCGCGCTCTGTGGCGTAGCGACCAAATAAGGTATCCAATTCAGCTAAAATTTCAGCTTCTTGAATATTTTCTTTATGCATTTTATTTAAACGCGTGCCTTCAAAGCTGGCGCCTAAATACAAGTTATAACGCCCAGGTGCTTTACCCACTAAACCAATTTCAGCTGCAAATGGACGAGCACAACCGTTTGGACAACCGGTCATACGCACTACAATTGATTGCTCGCTAATGCCGTGTTTAGCCTGTAATGCATCGATGTGATCAATAAACTCAGGGAAGTAACGCTCAGCTTCAGCCATCGCTAATGGGCACGTTGGTAATGCCACACAGGCAATTGAATGACCGCGAGTACCGCTTAGCACTTGGCCTAATAAGCCGTGCTTACGCGCTAAACCTTCGATCTCAGCTTTATCTTGTGCAGCAACACCGGCAATAATCATGTTCTGATTAGATGTCATACGGAAATCGCCTTTATGGATTTTGGCAATTTCACGTAGACCAGTTTGCAAGGTTTGACCTGGCATATCTTTAATACGGCCACTTTCAATAAATAGCGTTAAGTGGAACTTATTGTCGATACCTTCAACCCAACCATAACGGTCGCCGCGATCGCCAATGATCACCTCACGCTTAGGTGCAAATTTAACCCCAGCACGTTTTTCAACTTCGGCTTTAAATGCATCAAGACCATGGTCAACAATGGTGTACTTTAAACGCGCACGTTTACGCACAACACGATTACCCCAGTCACGTTGAACCGTCATTACCGCTTCGGCAAACTTGGTGACGTCATCCGTTTTAATAAAGCCCAAGTCGTCAGCTAAACGTGGGAAAGTTTCTACTTCACCGTGGGTAGAACCCATACCGCCACCAGCAACCAGGTTAAAGCCAATTAACTCGCCAGCTTCTGCTACCGCAATAAAACCAAGGTCGTTGGTATACACGTCTACATCGTTATGTGGCGGAACCGCAACAGCCATTTTAAATTTACGTGGCAAATAGGTTTTGCCGTAAACCGGTTCAACCGTTTCGGTGCCTAATAATTTTTCTTCATCTAACCAAATCTCAGCATAAGCGCGAGTGTGTGGTAATAGATGATCAGATAAATGCTTTGCAACCGCATAAGCCTGCGCATGTAACTTAGATTCAACCGGGTTTGGATTACACATCACGTTACGGTTTACGTCACCACAAGCGGCAATAGAATCAAGGGCGGCGCGATCAAGACCTTGGATCAAGGTTTTTAGATTACGCTTAGGAATGCCGTGGTACTGAAACGTTTGACGCGTGGTTAAACGAATGCTGTTTGAGGTGGTCAGCGTAGATGAAATTTTATCCACTTCTAACCACTGCTCAGGAGTACAAATACCACCAGGTACACGGGCACGTAGCATAAAGCTATGCAGTGGCTCTAGCTTTTGCTCTTTACGTTCATTACGTAAATCACGATCGTCTTGCTGATAAAAACCGTGGAACTTGATCAACTGCTGATCGCCATCGCTAAACGATCCTGTCACTTGGGTATCTAAACCCTCTTTGATATCGCCGCGTAAATAATCACTGTCGATTTTTAAGTATTCGTTTAACGCTAACTTTTGCTCACTCATGGCCTGGGCCTCTCTTAATTCTGTTCAATTCATTAGTGCGATTGGGTTGCTAGATTTGGCCTAACAACCGAGGTCGAATTTAGTACACGTCTTTTTGGTAGCGTTTTTCACTACGTAGTGTTTCAAAGTAAGCTTCTGCGTCATCAGCGCTTAAGCCACCTTGTTCAACCGCAATATTCACTAATGCTTGGTGTACATCTTTTGCCATGCGTTCTGCATCACCACAAATATACACATGTGCGCCATTTTGTAGCCACTGCCACAACGCTTCGGCTTGCTCTGCAATGCGATGCTGAACATACACTTTATGAGCTTGATCGCGCGAGAAAGCTACATCTAAACGCGATAAATCGCCATTTTTAAGATATTGCTGCCACTCAACTTGGTATAAGAAATCTTGTTCAAAATGCGGGTTACCAAAGAATAACCAGCTGTCACCTGACACTCCGTCAACAACACGTTCCTGCATAAAGGCGCGGAAAGGCGCAACACCTGTACCAGGACCCACCATAATGACCGGTGTGTTTGGATTTTCGGGTAAACGGAAATGGTTATTAGACTCAACATACACATTAACTTGTTGGCCTTCTTCAGCCGAGGCTAAGAAATGCGATGCCCCACCAAAACGTGCTTGGCCTTGACGTTCATCTTCAACTAACGCCACCGTCAAGTGTACTTCAGCTTCCACTTCGGCCTGGCTAGAGGCTATTGAATATAAGCGTGGCGTCAATGGACGTAACATATCAACCAATTGCACCGCGCTAACCTTGGCTGGATATGCTGCGACTAAATCAGCTAACTGATGCTTAAGAATAAACTGTCTGGTTTGTTCTTTGTCTTCACAAATGGCTGCAAGTTCAGCACTTCCACTTAACTCAGCCCATGTTTTCACTAGGCCTGGGTATAACTGAGTTAATTCTTTCTTGTCAGTTAACGCCGCTTTTAATGATAGTGACTGTTTCGACACGGTGACGTTGTCGTCTGCAGCTAAACCGAGCGCGGCGATAACTTCATCAACAAGCACTTCATTATTACTAAACCACACACCTAACGCATCACCGACCTGATAAGTTAATCCTGACTCGCCTAAATCAATTTCAACATGGCGGACGTCACGATCAGAACCTCGACCAGTAATTTTTTGGCTTACCAGTACTTCTGCTGTATAAGGGTTTTGCTTGGTATATTCGCTTTCACCCGCAACAGATGCCGTACCAATAGAGACCACACTGGCGCTTGAGGCTTGAATGTACGGCTTAACAGCCTCTACAACACTGTCCTGCCATTGTTGTGAAATATCTTCATAGTCAACATCACATTCTACCAACGGTAATAATGATGTTGCCCCTAATGCACTTAAACGCGCATCAAAGTCTTTACCTGTTTGGCAGAAGAACTCATAACTTGAATCACCTAGTGCTAGCACAGAATAATGTAGCTTATCTAATTTAGGTGCACGCTTTGAGGCTAAAAACTTGTGTAGTTCAATCGCATCATCAGGCGCTTCGCCTTCACCATGAGTACTAACAAGCAATAACAATATGGTTTCTTGTTTTAGCTGGCGGACATTATATTCGCCCATAGAAGCTAAATTTACTGCGTAACCTTGTGCCTGCGCTTTAGCGGCTAGCTCTTTGGCTACGCCACGGCCATTGCCCGTTTGGCTACCGTATAAAATCGTAACTGTTGGTGCGGCACTTGTCTCTGCTGTCGTCTCGACACCGCTTTGACCTTGGTTAGCACTCGCAGCGAGATAACCACTGACCCATGCAAGTTGAACTGAAGATAATTCTGATGTGAGTTGCTTTAACTTATCGACTTGTCCTTGAGACAATGGTGATGCTAAAGCTGAAAGTTCTTTTAACAACATAAGACGGCCTTATAACAGTGTAATGTGGACTAGCTTACTCCTACGGACAAAAACCAAAAAAGAATAAAAGATGATTTTTTATTCCATTTAGGAATATGCAAAGATGTTTTTTTAAGCTACAAAAGTGTGGCGCAGTTAAAAGTTTTTAAATTACCTTAATTTAAAAACCTTTAATTAGCCTAAAGGCACTTGTACCGAACATGCCTCATGTCGCAAGCTAGGAGCGCCAATTAACTGATGAATAATTATCAGGTTGATTGTTCTCTGAGTAAAACGACATGCAAATATAATGTAACTGTGTCAACGTAATGCCATTGGCTAAATAGTTTACCCGACTTCAATGGTCATATGCTGCTCTTTTTCTATCTTCAAAGTGCAGCATGTGAGGCAGAAATACTCAAACGGAATGGTCTATTGATGGGGAACAACAATAGACGGTCTTTTTATTAACCATCAGGAAACAGTCATGCAGATTGGAATACCGAGAGAAAGTATCGAAGGTGAA
The DNA here is from genome assembly GCF_040309945.1 of Shewanella sp. AC34-MNA-CIBAN-0136. Taxonomy (NCBI): domain Bacteria; kingdom Pseudomonadati; phylum Pseudomonadota; class Gammaproteobacteria; order Alteromonadales; family Shewanellaceae; genus Shewanella; species Shewanella sp. AC34-MNA-CIBAN-0136. Next base: position 59,936 of record NZ_JBEOPJ010000002.1, read on the forward strand.
ACTCGAGTCGCCGCGACTCCAGCCACTGTGGTACAGCTAATAAAACTCGGCTTTAGTGTGGCAATTGAAGCACAGGCAGGTGTGAAGTCGAGCTTTGATAATGCTGCATTTGAAGCCGCTGGGGCGGATGTGGTCGACAATGTGTACGACGCTGACTTTATTTTTAAAGTGAATGCACCGTCCGATGACGAAATTGCCAAAATGAAACCAGGCACAACGTTGGTGAGTTTTATTTGGCCAGCCCAAAACCCTGAGCTTGTTGAAAAGCTATCAAGTCACAATATTACCGTGATGGCGATGGACATGGTGCCACGCATCTCACGCGCCCAATCACTCGATGCCTTATCATCGATGGCCAACATTGGTGGTTATCGCGCAGTGATCGAAGCTGCCCACGAATTTGGTCGTTTCTTTACCGGGCAAATTACTGCAGCAGGTAAAGTGCCACCAGCCAAAGTGTTGGTTATTGGCGCAGGTGTAGCCGGACTTGCTGCTATTGGCACTGCGGGCTCGCTAGGGGCCATAGTGCGCGCATTTGATACTCGCCTTGAAGTGGCTGAGCAAATTGAGTCAATGGGCGGTAGCTTCTTAAAGCTTGAATTTGAAAACAATGAAGGCGGCTCGTCTGACGGCTATGCTAAAACCATGTCAGAAGAGTTTATTGCTGCTGAAATGGCACTGTTTGCCGAACAAGCCAAAGACGTCGACATCATCATTACCACCGCATTAATTCCTGGTCGTCCTGCGCCAAAGCTGATCACCAAAGACATGGTCGATACCATGAAACCGGGCTCAGTGATTGTCGATTTAGCGGCAGCAACTGGCGGTAACTGTGAATACACCGTCACTGGCGAACGTTTTATTACAGAAAACGGCGTAAAAGTATTGGGTTATACCGACTTACCCGGTCGTTTACCGGCGCAATCGTCACAACTTTATGGCACCAACTTAGTCAACTTGATGAAGTTAATGTGTAAAGCCAAAGACGGCAATGCAGTGCTCGATTTTGATGATGTGGTCATGCGCAACATGACCGTGACTCGTGGCGGCGAAATTACTTTCCCACCACCGGCAATTTCAGTGTCTGCGGCACCGCAAAAACCAGCAGCGAGTATCGAGCCTAAAGCTGCCAAAGTTGACAAAGTACCGTCAAAACTTAAATACATTTTAGCTGTGTTAGGTCTAGCCGGTTTTGCTGCAGTGGCGTCAGTTGCGCCCGCTGAGTTCTTGTCGCATTTCACCGTGTTCATCCTATCGTGTGTGGTGGGGTATTACGTGGTGTGGAATGTGTCGCACTCATTGCATACGCCGTTAATGTCGGTCACTAATGCTATTTCAGGCATTATTGTGGTCGGGGCGTTATTGCAAATAGGCCAGGGTTCAGCATTAGTCACGGCGCTTGCGTTTGTCGCGGTGCTTATTGCCAGTATTAACATCTTTGGCGGGTTTACCGTCACTCAGCGCATGCTGAAGATGTTCCGTAAAGATTAAGGAGTCATATCGTGTCTCAAGGACTGGTTACAGCATCTTATATCATTGCCGCGGTGTTTTTTATTCTCAGTTTAGCTGGGTTATCAAAACAAGAAACTGCTAAAAATGGTAATTTATTTGGCATTATTGGTATGGCGATTGCGCTTATTGCAACCATACTCAATCCTGCTACAAGCGGCGTAGAATGGATTATTCTCGCCATGGTCATTGGTGGATCGATTGGTATTCGCTTAGCATTAAAAGTCGAAATGACTGAAATGCCAGAGCTCGTCGCGATTTTGCACAGCTTTGTGGGTCTAGCTGCGGTATTAGTGGGCTTTAATAGCTTTATTGATATCCAACCACACGAAGTGTCTGAAATTGTCGTGGTCATGGGGCAAGACCTCAACACCACACTAGAAACCGCAAAAGCTGCATTTGCTGAAGCAAGCAAAGCCCAACAAACTGAGCATCTAACCGGTGCCATGCTTAACATTCACTTAGTGGAAGTATTTTTAGGCATCTTTATTGGTGCAGTCACCTTCACAGGCTCTATTGTGGCGTTTGCTAAGCTACGTGGTTTGGTTTCATCAAAAGCACTTATGCTACCTCATCGTCATAAATTAAATTTATTGGCCGTTGTGGTGTCGTTTATTCTAATGGTGATATTCGTTCAGGCGGGTGGTGCAGTGACACCAATCATCTTGATGACCTTAATCGCGTTTGCATTTGGTTGGCATTTAGTCGCATCAATTGGCGGCGCAGACATGCCAGTTGTGGTTTCAATGCTGAACTCATATTCAGGCTGGGCAGCGGCAGCAGCAGGTTTCATGTTATCTAATGACCTTCTAATTGTTGTTGGTGCGCTTGTGGGCTCATCGGGTGCGATTCTGTCTTACATTATGTGTAAAGCCATGAACCGCTCGTTCATTTCTGTTATTGCCGGTGGTTTTGGTAACGATGCTGCAGTATCAACTGGCGATGACACTGTGGGCGAATACCGCGAAACAACCGCAGAAGATGTCGCTGATATGCTAAAAGCGTCAGACTCAGTCATCATCACCCCAGGTTATGGTATGGCGGTGGCTCAAGCGCAATATCCAGTAGCTGAAATCACTAAAAAGCTGCGCGCGTTGGGGATAAAAGTTCGCTTTGGTATTCACCCTGTTGCAGGGCGTTTACCTGGCCACATGAACGTACTATTGGCAGAAGCTAAAGTGCCTTACGATATCGTGTTAGAAATGGACGAAATCAACGAAGACTTTAGCAGTACTGATACCGTGCTCGTCATTGGCGCTAACGATACGGTTAACCCAGCGGCGATGGAAGATCCTACTAGTCCTATTGCTGGCATGCCGGTGTTAGAAGTGTGGAAAGCGCAAAACGTGATTGGCTTTAAACGTTCAATGAACACAGGTTATGCCGGTGTACAAAATCCATTGTTCTTTAAAGACAATACCCAAATGTTGTTTGGCGATGCGAAGGACAGTGTAGAAGCAATCCTTAAAGCCTTATAAATCAACTTGTGGCAAACAAAACACCAGCAATCAATGCTGGTGTTTTTTTGTTTAATAACCCGCTAAACTGGGTCCATTGGACTTAAAGGATTATCAGTTATTCATGGAACAGCAGGATATTATTGCTCAATTACAGCTGGAACTAGAGCAGCATAAGCAGAAAATCAAGCGACTAGAATACGAGAATAATCGGCTTTCGCTGCTCAATAAACGAGTAAACGAGCAACTCAACGCTACGCTTGATGGCACTGGTTTATGTCTATGGGAGCAACATATTCCCAGCGGAAACCTGACTATTTTTAATCAACAGTGGGGTCATCTGCTCGGTTTTACCCGTGAAGAGTTACCGGCCCATATCAGCAGCTGGAAAAATAATCTCCACCCGGAAGATAAAGACTGGGTGATACAAGCCTTTGAAAGTCATGTAGCCGGTAATGCTGAAATTTATCAAGCCGTGCATCGCATGGTGCACAAAGATGGCACTGTTGCATGGGTGTCTGACCGTGGGCGTATTATTGAATATGGTATTAACGGTGAACCGCTTCGTATTATGGGCACTCATATTGATGTCACTCAAGAAAAGCGCTACGAACAAGATTTAGCCAAACTCGCTCATCGTGATCCGTTAACTAATTTACTCAATCGAAATGCACTCATTGCTGCCTTTGAACAAGGAAAAAGCACTCACAGTACACATCAAGGCGCGCTGTGCTTTATCGATTTGGACGGTTTTAAGATAATTAATGACCACTTAGGCCATCGATATGGCGATAGTTTATTAATCCATATTGCCAACGATATTGCGCAAATATGCGATCAACTGTTTAGCACTGCAGACTCAACACAAAACCCACTTCATCATGTGGCACGTTTTGGTGGTGATGAGTTTGTCATTTTAGTTCATTGCAATGATGTGGAACGATTAACCGCATTGGCTAAAACCTTGCTGTCACACTATCAACATCCTATCGAATTGGAGGGTGAAAGCATTAAAGTAGGCCTCAGTATTGGCATCAGCTTATTTGATGAATTAGACGAGTTCACTAATGTTTGTGAGCAAGCCGATAAAGCCATGTACAGCATTAAAAAACACGGTAAACATAATTTCTTATTTTGGTAAAATTTGCCTTGCCCCCTCAGATAAGACGATATTAATAATCGACAAATCATTCCCGCCGACAGAATTTGACATAATCAAATTGATGTTAATTTACTGTTCGACCTTACTGTTGTCAGCTTGAATTTTAATTAACGTTATCAAAGTCAAAATCCAACTCAACAGTTTGTATTCACGATAAATTCAATAAAACACCCTAAATGTTCAAAACATATAATTCGTTTTCAATACAAAATTAAGCAATTATTTTTGTTTCAACTACTTAATCATCGTAATTTTTTTGTTAAAAACACGTTAGGTTATAGTTAACGAAAATTAGAAAGCGATAATAATATTACAGGGGAAAGGTATGAGCAGAAGTAAGCTTTTTTTTCAGACGACACTCGCACTCGCCATTGCAAATTCATTGGTTGTCACAAACCATGCTTATGCGCAGGAGGCAGAGAATGCCGAAATGGAAAAGATCGTTGTGACTTCTCGCGGGCGAGTGGAAACACTGCAACAAATCCCAGACTCAGTCACTGTCATAAATGCTTCTGAAGTTGCCCAAGCAAGAATAGAAACAATCAAAGACTTTGCCGCCCTGACACCTAATCTTGATGTATCTAAAAACTTTCGATCTGGTTTAAATTTCATCACCGTTCGTGGCCTAATAACTCCTCAAGTAGGCGAAGCTCCAATTGCCTATGTGGTTGATGGAGTGACCGTACCCAATTTAGAATTTATAAACCAGGGATTGCATAACATTGAACGCATTGAAGTCTTAAGAGGCCCTCAAGGGGCACTCTATGGAAAAAATGCTATCGGTGGAGCGGTTAATATCATCACTAAAGCCCCAACCGATGAAACTGAAGGTTCAGTACAGGCATCATATGCCGAAGGGAATGAAGTTAAGCTAAATTCAGCCTTGAGTGGCGCTGTCATTGAAGACAAACTTTATTACCGTATATCTGCAAACTATCGCGACAGTGATGGGCAAATAGATAATGCTCACTTCAACGAAGATGTCGACTTTGTTGACAGCGCATATGGCTTCCAAGGAATGCTTCACTATTTGATGACTGACGATACAGATATCACTTTTCGAGGTAACTACTCCAACAGTAGACAGGGGAGTAATTATATGGCGAGGATTTCCGCCGACGAGTTAGAAGATTTTAGTATTGAAAACGATAGCAATGCAATCGGTGAAGATATTTCAGAAATGTGGTTTTTATCCTCTAAACTGGAAAGTCAATTTGACCTAGGTAAATTGGTAGTAGTGCTTTCTGCAAATGATTCAGATATTGAGTTTTTTGCTGATGGTGATTTTACTCACTCCGACGCAAGCGAGGAAAACTTTTATTTCCCAATAACACAAATCAACCCGATAAAAGAAAGTTCAGAGAATCTCGAAGTGAGATTTGTCTCAGAGAGCAACGATGGATTTAGTTGGGCCTTAGGCAGTTTTGCAGAAACAAAAGACAGGTATGTTTCATATGACCAGGTTATTGATGTCACACCAACAGAACTTGTGACCTACAATGATGTAAAAGCACTAATGGCTTCAGATCCTTCTCTGGTATTAGAAGGTGAAAAAACAGTCCTAGACAGTTACGCCTATGCCTTTTTTGGGCAAGGTAATTATGATATTACCGATGATTTAGAGTTAACATTTGCATTAAGGTATGACTCAGAAACACGCGAAGCATATGATGAACGCGATAAAGCGGCATCAAAAGCCGAACAAACCTATAGCCAACTCCAACCTAAAGCCTCACTTGCTTGGCAATATACGCCCGATGTTTTACTTTACACCACCTATTCAAAAGGCTTCAGAAGTGGTGGTTTTAATGAATACTCACCTACCGTCAATCGTCAATATGATAAAGAAGTGTCCGACACAATTGAAATTGGCTCTAAAACAACTTGGCTTGATGACACCATTTGGTTAAATCTAGCGGCCTTTAGAATTGTTCAGCAAGATGCTCAGTTTACGCGTTTAAACCCGTCTACTTTCACCCTAGAAAACTTAAATATCGATGAAGTGATCATTAATGGATTAGAACTAGAGTTATCTGCCAATGTGACTGAAGACATTAAAGTGTCTTTTGGGGCTGGTTATATTGATAACGAAATAACTGAAAATAAAGGAACTGACATCTTATCAGGGCGTGATTTACAAGAAACTGAAGGTGGTACAATGCCTTACGTCTCTAAGTTTAACTTTAATGGCTCTATTACTCATTACACTGAATTACATAAAGACTGGTTACTAAGCTCACGCTTAGCATTTAACACTGTCGGGCCAAGAAGCTTTGATATCTACAATGATGATACCGGAGAAACAGACTCTCACACCTACCTCAACGCTAATTTCACCATCAATAATGAGTCGTGGTCAGTTTCATTGTTTGCCAACAATATCTTAGATGAGCAATCTCCAGAAACAGTATTCCTATATAACCCATTAATTCGCATGCAAAACAGCCCTCGACAAGTTGGGGTTCAAGCTAAGTATTCATTCTAGGTTTTAGGGTCGCCCATGTATATGGCGACCCTTTCTGATTTATTTAAAGAGATTATTATGACGATTAGAGTTGCGACTGATGTCGGTGGTACGTTTACTGATCTTGTTTACATTGAACAAGGCACAGTAAAAGCGGTTAAAAGTGATACTACCCCACCTAATTTTGAGCAAGGGGTGATCAATACTGTTGATAAAGCAAATATATCGTTAGCCGATGTCGACTTTTTTGCACACGGTTCAACCGTGGTTATCAACGCGATTACCGAGCGTAAAGGCGTGAAAACAGCGTTAATTACCACTCAAGGATTTCGTGATGTGTTAGAAATAGCCCGGGGTAACACCCCTGATATTTTTAACAATTGCTATCAAAAACCAACGCCTTTTGTTGAGCGCCATTTACGCAGAGAACTCCCCGGACGCTTAGACCATTTAGGCCGAGAAATAACGCCGCTTGATCTCTCATTATTACCAGAGATCTTAACGTACTTTAAATCCCTAGATATTCAGGCTATTGCGGTGTGTTTTTTACATTCTTATTTGAATAATGAGCATGAAAAAGCAGCCGTAATAGCGATCCAAAAATACTGGCCTGAAGTGGATGTTATTGCCTCTTATGAAATTTCATCGGAGTGGAGAGAATATGAGCGAACGAACACCACAGTATTATCAGCATATGTGCTCCCACCCGCTCAGCAATACTTAAATAAACTGAATGAAAAACTCGCCGAAAAGGGATTAAAAAATGCACCTTACATCATGCAGTCAAATGGCGGTATTGCAACCTTAAAGGCCGCCTGTAAAAATCCTATTACACTTGTAGAGTCAGGCCCTGTAGGCGGGATTTTAGGCGCTGTAGCATACGGTAAAGTTATCGGTGACGAAAACCTGCTAGCTTTAGATATTGGAGGTACAACAGCAAAATGCTCACTCATTAACCAAGGTGAGACGCGGATCACCACCGAATATATGCTCGAAAAAACACAGAGCACAGCAGGTTATCCCATAAAAACCCCCGTCATTGATATCGTTGAAATAGGTAATGGTGGGGGCAGTATTGCCTGGATAGATGCTGCAGGTAGTTTACATGTCGGGCCAAAAAGTGCCGGTTCAACGCCTGGACCTGTGGCTTATGGTCGTAATGGTACAGAACCTACGACAACAGATGCCAATCTTTATACGGGACGAATTAATCCCGACAACTTTGCGGGTGGAGAAATCAAACCTGCTCAACAAGCTGTGCATAACGCCTTCAAAAAGCTCGGTGATACGCTTGGTGTCACCGCCATGGAAATTGCACATGGTGTATTGAAAATTGCAAATTCAAACATGGTTAATGCTCTTAAGCTTATTTCGGTAAACAGAGGTTTTGATCCACGCGACTTTTCACTGATGGCATTCGGCGGCGGCGGGGCTTTACACGCCACTGCGCTAGCAAAAGAACTTAATGTTCGAAAGGTCATTATTCCGCCCTTTGCAGGGGTGTTTTCAGCATGGGGAATGCTGATGCTTGATTTACGTCGAGATTATATTCACACCCATAAAATCAGTATTACCAATGATAGCAAAACAGACATTGGTAAAGCTTTTGATGGCGTGATAACCAATGCATTAGCAGACTACAAAGAAGATGGTTTTAGTGAAGATAAAGTGATGTTAGAGCTTTATGTTGATGCTCGTTATCATGGCCAAGAACATACCGTAAAAATACCTGTTCCAGGGTTAACGCTCGAAAATAAAGACTTTATTGATACTTTATCCCAACGTTTCCATCAAGCTCACGAGCAAGAATATACCTTCAATCTTGAAGATTCAGCGATAGAAATTGTCAACATTCATTTGGTTGCATTTGGTCTATTAGATAAAGCTGAAATTACCCCAGTAGCAAAAAGCGAAAGTGCAGATGCCTCTACTGCGATTATTGGCCAACGCGATGTCGATTTCGATGAATTGGGAACCCACAACACCCCTCTTTATAATCGTGAATTATTGACTCACGGTATGAAATTCTCAGGGCCAGCCATTATTGAAGAACCAACGACTACGACAGTCATTCTGCCCGACAACAAAGTAGAAATAGATGCTTTTGGTGGCATACATATCCACTTAACGTATTAAGTTAAAGGACTTTAAACATGACAATAATTCAAGCCAACAAGGAACCTCAGCAGCCTAAATCTGTTGATATTTTTACTATAGAAATCATTAAAAATGCCTTAATCGCGATTGGCGAAGAAATGTTTTTAGCGTTGAAGCGCAGCAGTAAAAGCCCCATTATTTATGAATCATTAGATTATGGCATTGGGGTAACAGATGCCCAAGGGCGATTAATATCACAAGGTAACGGTATTCCGGGTTTTATAGGAACACTCGACGCTGCAGTGCAGCGCATCATTGAAAAGTTTGATGCCAATAATATTTATGCCGATGATGTATTCATCTTAAATGACCCATACTCAGGCGGAGGCACTCATTTATCCGATGTGTGTATGATCCGTCCTATATTTTATCAGCATACATTGGTTGCATGGACGGCAAATAAAGCGCATTGGACTGAGGTTGGCGGCAAAGACCCTGGAAGCTACAGTGCTGATGCAACCTCTATTTACCAAGAAGGCCTTCAGTTCCCGGGTATCAAAGTGTATGAACAAGGCATTGCAAATCAATCGCTGTTAGATTTGATTGAAGCAAATGTGCGCTTACCGGAAATGACCTTGGGTGATTTAAAAGCCTGTGCGGCATCATTAAAAGTAGGTGAGCAGCGCTTTTTATCTTTGATAGAAAAATATGGACAAGAAACAACATTAACAGCAATTGATAAACTATTAGATCACGGCGATACCATGGTGTTTGAAAAGTTTAAAACGTTACCCAAAGGCGACTTTTATGCTGAAGACATTATCGACGAAGATGGTATGGGACACGGCCCCTTTGTCATTAAAGTCAAAGTCACTATCACTGATGAAGAGTTTATTTGTGATTTTACAGGTTCGTCAAAACAAGCACTTGGGCCAATTAATTGCACTATGGGTGTGCTTGTTTCGGCAGCGAGAGAAGTATTTATGGGCGTTGTAAAGCCCAATGCAGCGGCTACTGACGGTTGCTTTAGACGTCTTAGAGTAGAGTGTCCAGAGGGCACAATATTAACAGCCCAGCGCCCTGCTCCTGTTTCATCCTATTTTGAGTCAATGGTTTGTGCGGCGGATGTGATCCGTAAAGCACTCTCCTCTGCCATTCCAGAAGTATTAACTGCTGGTCAATTTGGCTCTGTGTGCACAATAAGCTTATCGGGAATTAATCCTCTGACAAAAGAACCATTTTTGTTGGTTGAACCATTAGTCGGTGGTTGGGGAGCAAATATCATCAAAGATGGTGAGTCTGGTCAGTTCTGTGTTGGCAATGGCGAAACGAGCAATATACCCATAGAGATCACTGAAGAGCGTTATGGTGTTCGCGTTGAGCGCTATGAATTTAATCCAGATAGTGCTGGTTGTGGTGAATTTCGCGGTGGTAAAGGGGTTATTCTCGAGTATCGCATATTAGGTGATGGAGCTGATATTTCGAGCTTTTTTGGTCGAGGGATCACACCAACATGGGGAACCAATGGTGGCCAGAACGGTTCTTGTAACTATATCGCGATTATTGATAGTGATGGCAATGAAAAAGCTAGATTCAGTCGAAAAAGCCGATATCCTTTAGAGAAAGGTGACTTAATACGCTTAGTCACTGGCAATGGTGGCGGTTGGGGAGACCCATTAAAACGTTCAGCACAATCTATCACTAAAGATATTGTTAATGGATTTATTTCCGAACAGGAAGCTATAGAAATATACCAATATAATCAGTAACTTTATTGAATGTTAAGACTTCTAAAAACAAAAGGATTATATGTCTACATTACCAATTCATAAAACCAAAGATTTTGCATTTGGTTTAGCAGGCTTATTAACCGCTCCAATTGGTTACTTAGTACTATTATTTTTGCCTGTATATTTAGAAGTTATTGCATTAACAATGAAGCTGACAAATGTGCAAGTGGGGTATTTAGCCGCTACCGATGCGATGGGCATCGTGATGGCTACCCTCGTATTTTCAACATTTGTTGCAAAGCTTAATTTCAGGAATATCGTCATTGCCGGAGTATTACTGAGTTGCTGTGCAAATTTGGCATCAGCCTATACCGGTGATTTTTTGGTGTTGTGCCTCATTCGAGTTATAGCAGGCATTGGTGAAGGTTTACTCGTGGCCGTTGGCATCACTTCAATCGGGATGACGACTAACCCAAATCGTTGGTTTGGGTTTTATACCGCGGTGGTCGTTGCCGTGCAAGCACTCGGGCTGGTAGCTGTTACACCTATTTATCAATTTGCTGGGCTACAGGGGGTATTTGTCGCCATGGCAATATTTTATTTAACACCATTATTTGTCATCAACAATTTACCCAAAAACAGCCAAAGCTACAAAGATAAGCTTACAAATGATGACGTTATAAACACAATTCCCACGCGATACTTTCTTATCGCACTTGCTGGTTTATTTTGTTTTTACATCGGTATAGGCGGTACGTGGAGTTACATTTCCTTTGTAGGTACGGATGCAGGATTGTCGTTAGATTATGTTTCTCAAGCACTCGCCCTTGCTATGATAGCGGGCTTATTGGGGGCGCTATTTTTTGCTTGGTTAAATATTAAAGGCAAGAGCACCTTGTTGTTACTACTCTCTATTGTGTTGATGAGTGCTTGTTTGATTGTTGTGTCTTTTGACGTCAGTGAATTTAAATATTTAGCTTTGTTAAGTATATTCAGCTTCTTTTGGAGTATTGTTGGCGCAAGAACTTTTGCGATTATTTCAGATGCCGACCACTCAGGAAAATATATTACTGCAGCCCAAACTTGGGTTGGTGTTGGTTACATTGTTGGTCCGATTGTGGCAAGTAAAATTATGTTAGACTTTAGCTACTTAGGGGTAAATGTAATGGGATCTATCTGTTTTGTTGCGTGTTTTATATTAATGATCCCTCTAGCTTACCAATCAAAATAAGGCTATCCCATAAACGAAATAGCCTTGAAATCAAATCAAGGCTATTGATTTTATAGTGATTTCATTCTTAAGATACTCTTGTGGCTCTGCCTGTTCAAAAATACTTGTTAACGCGTCTATCCCGTCAGTAATTCGGCCAAAAGCAGCGAAACCAAGGCCGTCACTATAACGTTTACCACCATAATCAAGTTCTAATTGATCGCCAATACAGAAAAAGAAGCTACCATCAGCACTACCTGGTTCAAATCTCGCCATCGAGATGGTGCCATGAGTGTGTGAAAGCCCAGAATCTTTTGTTGACTCATGGATTATCGGCGGTAAAAGTAAGGGATGTTCGGGCGGTAATCCTGCTTGGATCACTTGAATTTTTGTATTGGCATCTTCAGGCTGCTCAGCATTACTTTCAGTGACAATTCGAAATATCGTCGAGTTATTGAATCGTTTTTGTTGGACATAATTTAAGAAGTTACTGACTGTTACGGGTGCTTTATCAGCGTATAGAGTAACGATGAGGTCGCCAATGTCAGTGTGTATTTTTACTTTTGGGTTATGTATCATCTATACTCTCCAGAAAATTATAATTTAATAATTATAATTTAATAATTATCATATATTTATTAAAAATTTTAATCGGAAACATGTTAATTATTTTGAGTTATTTGGTGAATAATGCCTACAAATCAGGTTATTCTTTTGCAAGGCATAAAAGGACAAGATGAATGATAAAAAAACCTGTCAAACTGGATAAAATAAATCGAAATATTCTTATTGAACTACAGAATAACTCTCGAATTAGTAATAACGAATTATCTGAACGGGTAGGTTTGTCACCCAGCGCATGCCTGCAACGAGTAAAAGCGATGGAAGATTGTGGCTATATATTACAGTATGTTATGGCGTTAGATATCAATAAACTCTGCGTTAATGTAAAAGCCTATATCAATATTAAGCTAAAGAGTAACACCTACCAAAACTGCTCTATTTTCGAGCGTTCTGCAAAAAAATACCCTCAAATAGTCGACTGCTTAAGAGTGAATGGTGGAATTGATTATATCGCTTTTGTCATTTGCACTTCTATTGAAGAATTTAATGACTTTTGTGATGAGCTTTTACAAGCAGATTTAGGCATCGAAAATATCACCTCTCATTTCGTACTCGATGAGCCAAAGTGGTTTGGTGGATACCCCTTGAATAATTTGCAATGGAAAGGTATGTAATTAGAGTCTAGGTCTGTTGTTCTTTACTGATTAATTTTCGTTCAAGTCAAATACGTTTTAATTGAAGCGAAAGATGTACAGCCTAGTCATCGGGTGAGTTTAATTGATGTTTTAAAGTACACTCTGGCTCAATTAACTATTTTATTAATATATTGTTGTCCAAAAGCATGTTTATTGCTGCATAATCAGTAACAAACCGCTGCTGTGCGATAGCAGACAACTGACTAATAAGAATTATTCTTTATGTTTTTATCACCTTATTTTACTAAGCAAGATCAAAGCGTGTTTATTTCGGCTCAACAAGCCAGTGACTTCGCCAAAAAAATCGCTGGAGATTTCAACCCTATACACGATGTGGGCGCTAAACGCTTTTGTGTCCCTGGCGATTTATTATTTGCACTAGTGCTGACCCAATACGGCTTAAGCCAAAACATGCAGTTTAAGTTTGCCGGCATGGTCGGTGATAACGTTGAGCTGCACATCGATAAAAATGTGGCCAATAAATTCAGCATTAGCGACACCAAAGGCAAAGAATATCTGCATATTGAGCGTCAAGGTGAAGTGTGCCAATGTGATATTCAAACAGCGGCATTTATTAAAAGTTATGTTGCTTTTTCAGGATTGAACTTTATCCACGTACTTGTGCCGATGATGAAGCAATACAAGGTTATGATTAACCCTGATCGCCCATTAGTGATTTATGAAAGCATGTCATTTCATTTAGACCATTTTGATTTCAGCACCATCAATTTGCACCTTATCAAACAAGACTTAGCGATTGATGGTAAGCGTGGCGATGTCACCCTCACCTTTGAACTGCAAAGCGAAGGAAAAGTGATTGGTAGCGGAGTCAAAACATTAGTATTAAGCGGCTTACGTGCTTTTGATGACGAGCAAGCGCAGCAAATGTGCGACAGATATGAAAGTAGAAAGCTGGCGTAAACCAAGATACGTGAGCGATGTTCATCGTTCACGAAATACCATTCCATAACGATACCTGCGTAATTCAATTTATTGAATGCTCAGATACCAATATGGAATAGTCTCTTAGATATCGTATTGATCATAATGTCAATTTTAATACCGATTTGTTACTTACAGGGTAAAACTTAAATAGCCAAAATTTTTGGTGCTTACAACAAATTGGTACGTGTAACAAACTCGTGAATTTTGATCAGTTACTTTGGCACATCTTGTAATAATGCCAAGGCACTATTACCGATAAGTTGCTCAACACATTTACGCCCAGCATCAGCAAAATGACTAACAGCAGCCTCGATGACAATATTAAGCGATTTGAGTATTTTCATGCTTTCGTCACTACTGCCACATAAACTAAAAAACAGTTGTAATACTGCTTTACGTTCAGGTTGTTTCATAACTTCAGCCCATGATTGCTCTAGTGCCGATATCGAAGAAAAATCTAATCCTTCAATAAAAAACTGTCCGATACGCTGATCTAAACGCACTAAAAATTCTGTTTTACGCGGAAAGTGATGACTGATACCCGTTCGGCTGACTCCAGTGGCGGCAGACAGCGTGGTATAAGACATCGCCTCAAAACCAATCGTGAGGATTTGTTTAAAGGCTTCATCTAAAATTTGGTTAACGGTTAACTCAGTTTCAACTCGTGAACGCTTGGCCATAAACTTGGTCTCTCTAATTATTTTGGTGCCAGAGCTTACCAGACCAAACTAGAAAATTCTGCTAAGAATTAGCGAATTTACAACATTTTTAACCGTACAATATCCAGAAAGACAAGATAAAACAGAACATTATCGCGATAACTATTTATTTACCCTTTAAAATCAAAGGTTATAAAAAATCACAATTTAATGAGCTGCAGAAGGTGATAAAAACAGGTTACAAAAATTTACATATTATTTTCGGTTAAGAATTGATTTTTCAGCCAACGTTGTGCCTCAGCCTTACCCATTAACCTTTCTAAGGTCGGCGACAACACTTGAATTAGCTCCGATTGACGCCAAAACATGTACCCTGGCAAAGATTGAACCGCACTAAAAGTACGCTGCACTAAGCTAGAAAATTCTCCCATGTCACGCGGCGACCACGTCGGCATTAATGGATAAACTGCGGATAGAAAATCCTCATAGTGAGTAAAATGCTGCAATTGTTGGGCATTATAATGATTGAGAACAATTTGAAGTTGAGGCGCGCTCCAATGCGACAAATTACCACTGTCGTTAATAAGGGCCAGATTTCGGCGATGAAATTGTTGCCACGCTAAATCGAGCTGCTGATAATGCTGCGCAATACGCCATAACAGATACAAATCCGCTAGCCACTCATGCTGATACTCAGTTAAAGATGAGGGTAAAATACTGCCTTGTAGTGCAATGTTATATAAATGGCCTATTTCATGCCACAAGGTTAATTGTATTTGGTTGGCTAATGGCAACTGATAAGTTTTTAAACCAATTGCGCCACTCTGTTCAGCCATATTGTTAGCAGGATTGACAACAATAACCCCTGCTATTATGTGATGTTCAGCAACCAGCACCATCGCACTTTTACGCCCAACGGCGCGGCGAATATTGGCAACAGAAAAAGCGGTTTGTTGTTGTAATGAAGCAGGGAGTAACGCAATACACCTTACCAGTGAAGATAAAGAACATACTAGCGCTTGTTTGGTTGCTATTGGGATAAAATAAGCCTGGCGAATGTCATCACTCGCCAAAACATTTTCAACCATAACTGTTGTGGTTTTTAGTTGATTTGTGGTCATAGATTGAGGCGTAATAAGCTGGCCGGCATTAACAAAGTGACCAACCAATAACGGCGCGCAAGCAACGCTACAGCTTAATAACTTGAGTAATGACCGTTGCCAGTATCTAAGCATCAACTATTTTTGTGACATAATATTTTGAATAATAGCGGTAGTGGATACACCATCTTCAAATCCAAGCACTTCAACCTTGCCACCTGCAGCCATCACTTCAGCACCACCAGCAATATCTTCCACTTTGTAATCGCCGCCTTTGACTAAAGAATCTGGCAATAATCGCGTAATAATACGTTGTGGTGTGTCTTCAGTGAAAGGGACTACCCAGTCTACCGATGCTAGACCCGCTAAAACTGCCATACGACGGTCGACAGGATTAACCGGACGTCCAGGGCCTTTTAAGCGCGTCACCGAGCTATCATCATTTACAGCAACAATAAGGCGATCACCTAAGGCTTTAGCTTGCTGTAAATAGCTCACATGGCCAGCATGTAAAATATCAAAACAACCGTTGGTCATGACAATGCGCTCACCGCGTAAACGGGCTTGATCCATTGCATAAGCTAATTGATCTTCGGTCATTACGCCAAAACCAGACTCGCCATGGTTAAGGGCTAATGCTTGAATCAGCTCAATGCGGCTAACCGTTGAAGTGCCTAGTTTACCCACAACCACACCCGCGGCAGTATTGGCTATCGCACAAGCTTGCGCTAACGAAGCACCGGCAGCAATTGAGGTCGCCAAAGCTGAAATCACCGTATCACCTGCTCCCGTAACATCATGAACTTCACGTGCAACCGTCGGAATGTGCAGTTCGGGTTGGCTTTGCGACACTAACGTCATGCCCTTTTCTGAACGGGTCACTAAAATGGCGTCAAAGTCGTGCAACTTAATCAGTTTCTGTGCTTTTTCGATTAAATCATCTTCGCTGGTTACCGTACCGACAACCGCTTCAAATTCGCTCATGTTTGGCGTGATTAATGAAGCTCCGTGATAACGAGCAAAATCATGCCCTTTCGGATCAACTAATACCTTTACCCCTTTGGCTCGTGCTTTAGCAATAAAGTCCTTAGGTTCATCAATGGCGCCTTTGGCATAATCAGACAATACCAATACATCGACATTGTCTAAAATGGCTTCGCTTTGCGCGAATAATGCTTGGCTAGTCGCTTTATCAAATTGCTCTTCAAAATCTAAGCGGATTAACTGTTGATTACGCGACAATACTCGTAATTTAGTAATTGTCGGCTTGTCTGCTACCGTTAACCATTGCGGTTCTACCCCAAACACTTTTACCCCTTGGGTTAATGCTTGTGCGGTTTCATCTTGGCCGACTATGCCCGCTAACTGGACATGTCCACCTAATGTTGCAATGTTTAATGCCACGTTGGCGGCGCCGCCGGGTCTATCTTCAATTTGATTAATTTTAACAACAGGTACAGGGGCTTCGGGTGAAATGCGTCCCGTAGGGCCTACCCAATAGCGATCTAACATCACATCGCCAATCACTAAAACGCGCGCATTTTCAAAAGCTGGGAGAGAAACCTTCATAGTGTATTCGCTGTCTTGTAAAAATTTAACCGTGATTGTACCTAATTTTCATCTAAATATGAGTTAGAATAACAAATAATTTTTTGTGAACTAGACGAGTTGTCCGTGGTCGAGAAAGCCGAATTTTCTTCTGATTTATATCATCCTAAACATTGGCCTATATGGTTTGGCGTCGGTTTGATGCGTTTAACCTTACTATTACCTCTGTCTTGGCAAATGAAAATTGGCCGTGGCATTGGTCGATTAGTCATGAAAGTTGCGAGCGGAAGAACCCATACCGCTAAGCGAAATATCAATTTATGCTTTCCTGAGATGAGTGATGCAGACAAGCAACAACTGCTTGAGCGTACTTTTGAAGAAACCGGTAAAGCGGTATTTGACACCATTAACGCATGGTGGTGGTCAAACGAGCGCGTGCAACAGCACATGACCATTAAAGGCACTGAGCATGTTAGTCAGAGTTTAGACAATGGCAAAGGGGTGATTTTATTTGCGGTACATTGTTTACCACTTGAAATGGGCGCGCGTATATTTGGCCAGTTTGCCCCGGGAATTGGCGTGTATCGTCCCCATAACAATCCGGTGATGGAATACTTACAAGTCAAAGGTCGCTTACGTTCAAACAAAGGCTTAGTGCCTAAGCGTGATGTGCGCCAGATGATCCGCAGTCTGCGCAGTCCTGATGTCATTTGGTATACCGCCGATCAAGATTTTGGCCGTTCAAGCGCGGTGTTTATTCCCTTTTTTGGCGTGCCAGACGCTGCCACCATTACTGGCGCAACCTCACTGGCAAGATTAGGTAAAGCCAATGTAGTGCCTTTTTTTGTTGAACGTAATAGCGATGACAAAGGCTACACCCTTGAAATAATGCCGCCTTTAGAGAATTTTCCTGGCGACAATGAAACAGACGACGCCATTCGTGGTAACCAGATTGTAGAACAACTGATTAGCCGTAACAAAGCTCAATACATGTGGCTTCATCGTCGTTTTAAAACCCGTCCCACTGAAGACACTCCATCGTTATATGACTGATTTAAGTTAAACGCGTCGGGGTATATAAATGATGACTGTTGCTACCAACTAATAGCTACTGATGAGCAATACATAATTAACCCGCTATAGCAGTATTAAAGCCATAGCGGGTTAGTTATGTATTCAGAAAAATGTAAAAATCGAGACAAAAAAAGAGGCTATTAAGTTTTCTTATGAGTAAATTCAAACTCTTGCGAAATATTGACCGCCTTAAATCCTGATGGGTCCGCCATCAAGGTTTTCGCCATAAAATCGGCTGCCATCCCAAAAGGCTTTTCATTAACTTGGCGATTAAACTCAATACCTTCGCCCGTTTGGCTGATTAAATATTGATAAGCCAAACGGTTACACTCAATCACCCAATCAGCGGTTTCGCCAGCGGCTTCAGTTCTTGGCAAGCAACTTAACCCAATAGCGTTATCATTGTGTGTTATCGATAATTCGACTAAGTGGCCTAATTGAGCATCATCAGCTTCTGCTAGCATGGAGACAATCCCGCCTAGAGAGCAAACCAACAACGAACTTAACAATTTCATATTAACTCCTTTTAATACGTATCTAACGACGATCATTGAGATCAATAATATTCTTACCAACAATCATTTTACAAGCAGTCATTTTACAAGCAGTCATTTTACAAGCAGCCGTTTTACAAGCTGTCGTTTTGTAAATACAGCTAGACTAACAGTGAACAGCATTAAATAAAATCACAAATCTCCGCAAGCGACTTTTTCTCAATAGCATGCTGTGGAATGGTCGCTCCATCGGCCGGGTATCCCGCTATAATAAGCATATACGGACGCTCATTATCATTGTCGCGCCCACACACTTTACTTAAAAAACTCATCGGTTTTGGCGTATGCGTTAATGTGCCAAGACCTGCATGATGCAATGCTTGAATTAAAAAACCGGTCGCAATCCCCACAGACTCATGCACATAATAATTACTTTTCTGTTCACCCGATTCTTCAGTACGTTTTTTGCTAAACACTGCAATCAGCCAAGGCGCGTGTTCTAAATACGGTTTATCAGCATTAGTGCCTAAAGGTTTTAATGCATCTAACCATTCTTCACCGGCGCGACCTGCATAAAATGCTTGCTCTAACGCCTCAGCTTGTTGACGAATTTGCGCTTTTATCTGTGGGCTATTTATCGCCACAAAATGCCATGGTTGATGGTTAGCACCATTGGGCGCCGTGCCCGCCGCCAATATGCACTGCTCAATAATGGCTTGGGGTACCGCGCGATCAGAGAATGCCCGTATTGAATGACGTCGCTTAACTTGCTGGTAATTATCTTGTGCCCGCTTGAGCATTTCATCTGGAGAATATTCAATAAAATCTGTTAGTGGCAAATGCGCTTGGCTCATAATCCATCCTAATTGTTGTTCTTATGATTGCTATTCTTATGATTGTTATTCTTATGATGGTTATATTTTTATAAAGTGAAAACTCATTTTCAATAACCGGTAGTTTTTGTAGTAGTCCTAAGCTAACAAACAGGATAATAATTGCTATTAAAATATTCTTATTGAAACCATTAAGGCGACAGATTAGAGTCTAGCGAGTCGGTTTAGCTTTCTAAAGGATTATATGATTGCAGCAATAATAGGTGCGACGGGTTTAGTGGGGAATACCTTACTTACTCGCATCATTGAAAGTGAACATTATAGTAAAGTATTGGTTATTGGCCGTTCGGCACCTAATTTGGTCGAACATCAATTTGGGGCTGAGAAAGTGCAATTTATTTGCTGCCAACTGGACGAAGTACATGAGCTGGCATTGGCAGAAAAAGTTGATCATGCGTTTTGCTGTTTAGGCACCACAATTAAACAAGCGGGCAGCGAAGAAGCCTTTATTCAAGTCGATAAATTAGCCGTATTGGCTTTCGCTAAACTTATCCAAGTTCAAGAAAATCCTTCACTTAAATTTATGGTGGTGACCGCATTGGGCGCGGATGCTAAATCAACCGTGTTTTATAATCGAGTCAAAGGCGAAGTAGAGCAAGCCCTTAAGGCACTATCTTTACCGGTACTCAATATTTTTCAACCGAGCTTATTATTAGGACCACGAGATAATGGTCGTTTTATGGAAGATATTGGCCAAAGCCTTTTTGGTGGTTTATCGTTTCTATTTATCGGTCCGCTGCGTAAATATCAGCCCATTAATGCGCACACGGTAGCGGAGTCGATGTACCAAGTGGCTTTGAAGCCTCAGGTCGCTCCCACGCATCAAATTATCACTAATGCCATGATGCATCGCTGTCATTATTAATACCAATCGTATTAGTTATCTGCTCATGCTGTGGGAATTCAAATGACGTTAATCAAGTCGAAGACTTGAAGGCATAGTCATTTTACGTCAAAGGCTTCAACGCAGAATAATGTGATTGGTTTAATACTAAGCTCGACAAAAACACGCGAATATGACAAGTTAATGCACATGTGATGTTTAATACTAACAAGGCAACACGAGTAACTATAACCATAACGTAAGGAGAACGAGAATGAGTGATGATAACGATTTATCTTTAAATGAAGTCTGTGAAATACTCGACAAAAGCCCTACTACGATTAAGCGTTATGCTCGCGAAAATTTACTGTTCACTGAACAAAACGGTAATGTGCTAAGTTTCAACAAAGCCGAAGTAATGCGTTATCTGGCGTTTTCTGAACGTTAATATCGACTTAACTCCTATTTGCTAAAAAATCCCCAAACCGTCAATGACAGTATGGGGATTTTTTATTGATACGCTCAGTTCATATTCTTATTTACAGCTTCTAAGCTACGCTTGGACGAGTAAATATGAATGACCGAACATGGGCTAGCAAACATAAACCCAACGCTCAACACAGCATTAGTCACCAAAATCATCTAGCAAGATGTTTTCAGACTCGACACCTAAGCTTTCTAGCATGGCTATCACTGACGCGTTCATGATTGGAGGACCACACATATAAAACTCACAGTCTTCTGGCGCTTTATGTTGTTTCAAGTAATTCTCATACAGCACGTTATGAATAAAGCCGGTATAACCCGTCCAATTATCTTCAGATAATGGATCAGACAAAGCAACATGCCAAACAAAGTTGTCATTTTCGGCGGCTAGTTGATCAAAATCTTGCTGATAGAACACTTCACGAGTTGAGCGAGCACCATACCAAAAGCTCATTTTACGTTTGGTTTTAACACTTTTTAATTGGTTAAATATGTGCGATCGCATCGGTGCCATCCCCGCACCACCACCAACAAACACCATTTCAGCATCGGTTTCTTTGACAAAAAACTCACCAAAGGGACCAGAAATTGTTACCTTATCACCGGCTTTTAAATTAAAAATATATGACGACATTTTGCCTGGTGGTAAACCGGCTTTAGGCGGCGTTGCAATACGTACATTTAGCATAATCGTCCCCTTTTCATCAGGGTAGTTTGCCATTGAATAAGCACGTAATACGTCTTCATCAACGGTAGACACTAAATCGAACAAACCGTATTTAACCCAGTCACCACGATACTCTTCAGGAATATCAAAATCGGCATAACGTACTTCATGCGCAGGCGCTTCAATTTGAATGTAACCACCGGCTTTAAATAATACATCTTCACCGTCGGGGATTTTTAATAACAGCTCTTTAATAAACGTCGCTTGGTTATTATTTGAAACAACCTCACATTGCCATTTTTTAACCCCAAAAATTTCTTCATCAATCTCAAGTTCCATGTCGGTTCTCACCGTCACTTGGCACGCTAAACGACAGCCTTCTTTGGCTTCTTTTTTCGAAATATGATCAAGTTCGGTCGCTAAAATATCACCGCCACCGGCTTTCACTTTTACGCGACATTGGCCACATGTTCCACCACCGCCACACGCTGATGGTATAAAAATATGTTGTCCAGACAGTGCGCCCAATAACTTATCACCAGCAGGAGTTTGCACGCTTTTGCTGGCGTCACCATTAATACTAATAGTGATATCATTGGTGTTCACTAACTTACGTTTGGCAGCTAAAATCACCACCACTAGCAAACTTACCACTATGGTAAACATGCCAATACCTATTGCCATTTCCATTAAATAACCCTTCTCTTCAATGCGTTACAACGTAATGCCCGCAAATGACATAAAGCCCAGAGCCATTAAGCCGGTGGTAATAAAGGTAATCCCAATGCCTTGTAACCCATCAGGAATAGCATGAAACTTCATTCGCTCACGCAATCCCGCTAATAACACAATGGCCATCGCCCACCCCACACCAGAACCCGCAGCAAAAACCACTGACTCAGTAAAGTTATAGTCACGGTTAGCCATAAAGATAACCCCAGCAAAAATGGCACAATTCACCGTTAATAGCGGTAAGAAGATCCCTAATGACTGATATAAGGTCGGAATATAACGGTCTAAAAACATTTCTAAGATTTGCACTAATGCAGCAATGACCCCAATAAAGGTAATCAACTGTAAATAGCTTAAATTCAACTCAGGAAACCCAGCCCAAGCTAATGCGCCTGGCGCTAAGATATTAACGTAGATAATTTGGTTTAATGGCACAGCCAGCATCATGACCACAATCACCGCAATGCCTAAACCAAATGCAGTAGAGACCTTTTTCGACACGGCTAAAAAGGTGCACATACCCAAGAAAAATGACAGCGCCATGTTGTCGATAAACGCTGCTTGGATAAATAAATTAATATAGTGTTCCATGCTGTTTCCTTATCCGCGCTTACGCTGAATGATTTTAATAACCCAAATCATCACGCCAATTAAAAAGAACGCACTGGGTGGTAAAGTGAACATTTCATTTGCAAGATACCAACCGCCACTTTCAACAGTGGTAAATATGTTGTGACCAAACAAACTGCCACGCCCCAGTAGCTCACGAATAAACGCTACGCCCATTAAAATTAAGCCATAACCCAAGGCATTGCCTAAGGCATCAAATACGGCTAAATGAGGCGGATGTTTCATCGCAAAGGCTTCTGCTCGGCCCATAATGATACAGTTAGTGATGATCAAACTAACAAAAACAGACAACTGTTTTGACAATTCATACGCCACGTCTTGTAGCACCATATCGACAATAATCACCAACGAGGCAATCACCGTCATTTGCGCAATAATCCGCACACTATTAGGAATAAAATTGCGGATACTTGAGATAATCAAGTTAGAAAATACCAACACAAAGGTCACAGCAAGTGTCATGACGAATGCAGTTTGCATCGAATTACTGACCGCTAAAGCCGAACACACACCTAATACCTGTATTGCCACAGGGTTATTAGCCATAATTGGCGATGTTAGGATCTCACGAGTTGAAATAGCACGACTCATTTACTTACCCTCCGCAGCTAACGTGTGTAGATAGGTTTGGTATCCTTCTACGCCAAACCAAAACTCGACTAAGCGCTGAATACCGACACCGGAACGAGTCGCCCCACTTACGCCATCAATACCGTGAATGTCACCATCTTTGGCGCCGCCCTTAACCACTTTAATGGCAATATTACCTTTGGCATCAAATAACGTTTTGCCTTGCCACAAGGCTAACCATTGTGGGTCAGTAATAAAGTCCGCAATACCTGGGGTTTCGCCATGTTCATAAAACACGATATTTTCGATAGTGTTTAAGTCTGGTTTTATCGCCATGTAACCGTAAATAATCGACCATAAACCTTTGCCATAGATCGGCATAACAATGCTGGCAAGTTGGCCATTGGTGTCATACACCTCAAAAATACGAATGTCGGTCGCCATGGTTTTAATTTTAGCGATATCTTTTTTCGGTTTGGTCGAGGTTTCAGGGTTGATCGATGCCATTCGCTCATCAAAATCAAGTAGATTGGCTTTTTCAGTCACCTTGCCTGTCGCCAAGTTAACCATCTTAGGCTTCACTCGTTGAGCAAATAACTCACTAAAGTCACCTTGGCTGATGTCGATGTCCGCAGCCTTTAACACAAACTGCTGCACTTCTTCGCGCTTTTTAGCCAACTTACGCTCTTTTAAAATCTCAACGGTACCGGTGATCATAAATGAGCAAACTAGGCTTAAAATGATGATAAAAATCATTGTTCCAGCGACGCTATCTTTCTTAAAGGCCATGACGTTTTAGTCTCCGTTTAATATTGGCGCGTGCGACTAAGTAGTCGAATAACGGTGCCCATAAATTAGCAAACAAAATAGCCAACATAATGCCCTCTGGCATTTTGGCATTCAGTAAACGAATAATAATGGTCATAAAACCAATCATAAAACCAAAGGCAAATTTAGCCTTGCGGGTATATGACGCCGTTACCGGATCGGTGGCCATAAACATCATCCCCAGTGCAAAACCACCAGTGACTAAATGCCATGTCCACGGCATTGCCGACATAGGATTTCTGCTAGAACCAAAGTAGTTAAACAACAAAACGGTTATGATCATTCCTAGCATCACGCCGGCTACCACACGCCAATCAGCTACGCGGGTAAGCAGTAAAATACCACCACCGATAAGGATGGCTAAGGTACTGGTTTCACCCACTGCACCTGGGGTAAAACCTAAAAAGGCATCCCACCAAGTGCTGTCGCTTAATACGCTGAACCAACTCACATCAATAAAGCTTAATTTTTTAGCCACGGTAAGGGTTAACGTCGTTGCACCAGAAAAGCCATCAACCGCCACAAACTGGCTTAATGACACCACTTCTGTTGGGTATGCAAAATAAATAAACGCATAACCCGCCAGTGCAGGGTTTAAAAAGTTGTAACCCATACCACCAAACATCTCTTTGGCCACGACCACACCAAAGCTAAGGCCCAAAGCTACAATCCATAACGGCGTAGAGATAGGTAATATGAGTGAGAATAATAACGCGGTGATAAAGAAGCCTTCGTGTAGTTCTTGGTGGCGCACTTTGGCAAACACCACTTCCCACACCAAACTGACCACCAACGCAGTTAAGTAAAATGGCACGTAAAAACTGGCACCATAGGCGAACAAACTGATTAAACCTGCGCTTTCTGTAAGTGGGCCAAACAGTAAGTCATAAAAGGCAAGTTGCCATACATCCGGCTGTGTTGCCCCGGCAATAATGGCTATTTGAGCCTGCAGGCCAATGTTGTACATGCCCAATAACATTGCAGGAAATAAGCACATGCCCACAATATGCATGGTGCGCTTAACATCAATCGCATCACGAATATGCACATCACCTTTGGTGCTACGACCATTGGCTATCCACAACGAACGTAAATAGCTGCGCATCGAGTTGCCATGAGCGTAATAGCTGTCTTGTTTGCTAGGCTTTTTCTGTTGCTGACTCATTAACCTTCCCTCTCGATAATATCTAGGCAAGCACGAAGTTCTTTACCAAAGTCATACTTTCCTGGGCACACAAAAGTGCACAACGCTAAATCTTCTTCATCTAGCTCTAATGCGCCGAGCAGTTGTGCCTCATCGGTATCACGCACCACTAAATCACGTACTAACAAGATGGGTAAAATATCAAGCGGCATAACGCGGGCCAGTTGGCCAAACGCCATCATGGCTCGTGGAGAACCACCAGCAGTAGTGGTGAAATCGAACAGTTTTTTGGTGCGACTAAAACCTGACATCATGATGCCGGTAAGTGAAAATTTACTGCTGTCATGACGCACCCAAGGCAACAACTCTTGACGTTCATTTTCAGTCAATACGCTAATTTGATTATGGAATCGACCTAGGTAATCGTACACATCAGCAGCGGTATGGCCTGACAATAATGACCCAGACACAATGCGCGACTGTCGCTGGTCAATTTCACCATTTACCCATTCGCTTAACTTTGCGCCTAACTGGGTACGCACTAAACGAGGCTTTAATACATTAGGCCCTCCTAGCGCGACGATGCGATCAGTATACAGTTCACCGGTTAAAAACAGTTTGCCGAAGGCAATCACGTCTTGGTAACCGACATGCCAAACCTGGCGTTCAATACTGGCTGGTAACAGGTAATGAATGTGAGTGCCGACTAATCCTGCTGGGTGCACGCCGTTAAAGCGTTGCACACTGACTTGCGATAAGTCGTACTCGCTGCTGGCATCTGCCAATAACGAAACGCCATCGTCTTGGCATAAATACACTTTTTCGGTGGTCAAAAACGTAAGGGCAAATAATCCGGCTTGGAAAGCCTGTGGTTGAGTGGCAATAATGACACGCGGATCGGGCGCGAGAGGATTTGTGTCAATAGCCGTAACAAATATCCCTGCAGGACTGACATCTAATTGGGGCACTCGAGAAAAAGGACGCGTACGCAGCGCTGTCCATAAGCCACTGCGGACTAAACCGTCTTTAACGGCTTGATGTGATAACGCATGAATATCCACTGATTGGAGAATAATGGCAGGCTCTTGCGTGGCATCACAATCAATCACTACCGACTGCAGTACCCTACGTTCTCCGCGATTAATCGCGCAAACAACTCCGCTGGCTGGCGCAGTAAATAACACGCCAGGGGTTTTCTTGTCCTCAAACAGCACTTGGCCTTTGGCGACATGATCACCCACTTCAACCGACATTGTAGGCTTTAAGCCAACGTATTCTTCACCAATTAACGCCACTTGGGTCGTTTTAGGTGCGCCATCTATTTGCTGCAGTGGTTCTCCAGCAATCGGGATATCAAGTCCGCGCTTAATAGTTATTACTGGATTGGTAACACCAGCCATCACATTCACCATCTAAAAATATTCGATAGCTCATGTTATATGTTTGCAACTACTAATATAGTAACTAAGATCACACTCCGAGCGAGGACTGTAATTTTGGAACATAACCGAATGCCAGATTTGTGAAGCAGGTCAATTTATGGTCTCGAGATAAAACTATTTATGTAATTTATGTGTCAAAAGGGTTGTTACATTCCGGCAGTATTAGCGGTACATGTTATAACCAATAATCCATAAAAAACCCACGACTAGATTGATTAACATCCACAAATTAGACTTGATTACTCCGCACCAAAACAGCCATAACGTATGTTCTATCGCGCTAGGCTAAGAGTTTAATCCGCTAATGGCTTATTTTAATCCGCTATCTGTTGAATTAGTCGACCTTGTTGAAAAAGGTACACGCAATCCATTTGTTCTAACGCAGTTAAACGATGACTAATCATTAACAGGGTTTTATGCTCCGCAAAATCGAGCAACACGTTAAGGATTTCACGCTCGGTACGTTTATCTAATCCTTCAGTCGGTTCATCAAGCAATAACAAAGGAGCGTCACGCAATAATGCCCTTGCGACTCCGATTCTGCGCTGCTCACCACCCGATAATTGTCGGCCGCCCTCACCTATCCAGCAATCTAATGGTTTATCGCCCTGCAACAAGGTTTGTAAACCAACGCGCTGTAATACCTCTATAAAACGAGGATCATGAGCTTTTTGGGTTTCGCTTTGCACAAAGGGCAACGCCAAGGCTAAATTGTCACGTAAGGTGCCAGAAAACAGATAAACTCGCTGACTCACCACGGTCATCGCAGCACGAAGATTGGCATCGCTGTAGGCACTTATGGGCTCGCCATCAAGCGAAATAGACCCTTGTTGCGGCGCCCAATCACGAGTAATCAGCCCCAACAAACTGGATTTACCACAACCTGTGGGACCTAAAATAGCCACTTTTTCACCGGCTTTAAGAGTCAAATCTACACCTTGTAACACCGGTGAATGGCTGTGATAACCAAAGTGGATGCCACTGAGCTGCAAGGCGCCGTGTTTTGCTTGCAAGTGACTGTTAGCATTAAATTTAACACTCGGTATTTGTTCGGTTATTTCGGTCACCCGCCGCGCAGCAAGTACTGTGCTAGATAAATGTTGAAATGCACCGGCTATTGGCATCATCATTTCAAGACTGGCCATGGTGGCAAACACCATTAAGGCCATTAACGGCCCCGGAGGCGTGGCATCTCCGACGCTTTGACCCGCTAAATACAACATAAACACTACTGCAATGCCATTGATTAATATCAATAATGCTTGGCTCAACCCAGTAATATTAGCCATGGTAGTTTGCTGACTAAATAAAGCCTGCTGTGATTTATCAAGTTGGGATAAATAACGCTTATTGGCGCCAAATAAACTTAATTCAGCTTGCCCCTGAATAACATCAAACAACTCGACTCGATATTGCCTTTGCGCTTGCATCAATGCTTGCCCAGGTGCCTTACCTAAGTAATAAAATACCAGCGGTAAGATAAACCAAGCCGCTAATAACAAAGCACATAAACTCAAGGCTAAATGGTTATCAAACCACCCGAGAAACACCAACAATACCCCAATCATCATCAAAGATGCGGTCATTGGCGTGAGTAAGCGTAAGTAGAGATGATCTAACGTATCAATGTCGGCAACTAAACGATTGAGTAAGTCGCCTCTGCGCAGACCTTGTAAGTTAGCTGCACTCAACGGCAGCAACTTATTCCATGCCCAAACACGCAGCTGAGTCAGCAATTTAAAGGTCGCTTCATGAGTTGCTAAACGCTCGCCGTAACGACTTGCTGTTCTGGCGATGGAGAAAAATCGAACGCCTCCTGCCGGGGTAAAAAAGTTGAATGTTTGGGCCGTCAACACTGCTAAGCCTGCTACCGCACTGGCTGATAAGAACCAACCAGATAAAGACAACAGACCAATACCGGTGAGTAACGTGGTAAAAGTAAGCAATAAGCCGACTAACATCATCAGCCACTGGCGGCGGAACAAAGCAATAAACGGCCGTAACACCTGAATAATGTTACGCGGCGCGGCATCAACGGGTTGCGACATCAGCACACCTCCGGTTGTTGATTCTGTTGCTGATTGAGCATTTGTGCTAATAATCCATCAGCCTGCTGTAAATCATTTACATGGCCTTGCTGCACTACCATTCCGTTGTCCATCACCAATACGTAATTCATGTTGTGTAAATCATCTAATTTGTGGGTAACGGTTAATGCTGTTGTCGACTGCATCGCGCGGTGCAACGAGGCCAGCACTGACTGCTCGCTTTGGGCATCTAAGCTGGCAGTGGGTTCATCTAATAAAAACAATTTAGCGGGTTGTGCCAACGCACGTGCTAATGCAAAACGCTGGGCCTGGCCCACTGACACTCCTGCACTTTGGTCGCTTATGACTAAATCGAGGCCTAATGGTTGCTGCTTTACAAACTCACTGATATCAGCTTGTTCTAGCAACGTCATAATTTGTTCATCGTTTAATTGCGGATTGGCCAATGCAACATTTTCTCTCACCGTGCCATGAAACAATTGCGGATCTTGCCCTAACCAAGCCAAATGTTGCCGCCACTGAGCCACATTAAGTTGTGACAACTCCTGACCATTAATCAGTAACGATCCCTGATAAGGCAAAAAACCCAGCAACGCATTAAGCAAGCTGGTTTTACCCGCACCACTTGGGCCCACAATAGCCCAGTGTTCACCTGCGGGTAATGTAAATGATATTGGCCCAGCTAAACGCTGACCATCTAAACTAAACACTTCAACCCCAATCGCTTGAATGTCTATGCTGTCGGCTGTGAACGCCATATCTGGTGATGCTGAATGGATTTTAGCAGGGGTATTAACGTGATAATCAAGTAGCTCAACCAACGCTTCTGCAGCGCCTATCGCTTGAGCTTTGGCGTGATAATGAGTGCCTAAGTCTCGTAGGGGTTGATAAAATTCTGGCGCTAAAATCAACACAAACATGCCAGTAAACAAACTTACCTGTACGCCATAGTGACCAAAATCTAAATGGCCTAAGTAACTAAAGCCAAAGTACACCGCCAACACGGCAATCGATACCGCGGCAAAGAACTCTAATACCGCGGAGCTAAGAAAGGCTAAGCGTAATACCGACATCGTCCGGGCACGAAAATCTTCCGAAGCATGTTCAATGTTAACTAACTCGGCTTCACCGCGATTAAACAGCTTTAACGTTTGCAGGCCTTTTAGGCGATCCATAAAGTGACCGCTTAAACGTGATAACGCCTGCATATTTTTACGATTAGCATCTGCGGCGCCCATACCCACTAAAATCATAAATAGCGGAATCAATGGTGCCGTGGCCATCAAAATGATCCCAGCGGCCCAATTAAGCGGAAAAACACAGGCTAATATCAGTAAAGGAATAAACCCAGCCAACATCATCTGCGGTAAGTATTTAGCATAAAAGTCATGCAAATCTTCAACTTGCTCAAATACTAAGGTTGCCCATGACCCAGCAGGTTTGCCTTTAATAAATACCGGCCCTAATGCGACTAATTTATTGAGCACCGCTTGGCGTATGTCGGTGCGTAAACGTTTGCCCGCCTCAAAGCTTATCCGTTCACGCACCTGCGCTAACAATGCTCGGGTGAATAGCAAACCAATAAGGGCAAAAAATTGAATGTTTAATGTGGCGGGAACAAGGTTATCAATAATGACACCCTGTAAAATCTGAGCAATAAAATAGGCCTGTGCCACCATGGCAATGCCATTTAACACACCACATAGCACCGATAGTTTGAGGAAAATACCACAAGAAGATTGTTGGCTTTTAAGCCATTTGGCTAATGACTTTTCTAACGACTTGTCCATGAAGCTCCGGCAGAGTTATCGATGACCACTTTAATCACGCAGTATCGCAGTACTGGCATCGAGTTAACACCTAAAACAGTGTAAATGTTATCTGATTCACATTTTGCTAATAAAGCCTTATTTAAAGATTAAATTTAACCACTATCAGCTTGAAACTTATCAAATTCAATAAAGTGCATCTTTTACAAATAAAATGGTTAATCACAAACAACATCACAGTGTTAAACACAGTTTTTAACAAAAACACGTTGAGCGACAAAACCAAGCTAATTTGCAAAAAGAACCAAAGGGGAAGCAATGCGAGTAAAATAATTTATTGTTGGTAATAACATTTATTGACCAGTACTCTCCCCGTATTTTACCAATACGTGCCAGAGTAACTTTAAGTCTTGTCGTTTTTTAGAATGTGCACCACGCTCACTCCATGAAGCCGGTTTTTTTTGCAATTGATACGCCGCACGGCCAATAATCTCAGCATTAATCAACTCATTTTCAGCAAGGCTTTGCGCCAAAATAGGCATAGCAGCACCACGAAAATCATCGGGTATTTGTGCCACATTAATCTGCCGCCCTTGATGCCAATGCAACTCAATTCCATACTCGTGACACAAGGCGACTAATGAATCGCCAATGGCAGTGCCTACATATGACGGATCGGCCACTAATATAGCAATATCTTGATCCAGCGACACATCGCCGTGAATTTGGGCTTCAATATAATGATCTAAATTACCGCTAGGGGCCACATCGAAACGGCTACTGATATCATCGGTTAAATGCTGACTAAAATGTTCAATCAACTTACTCGGTTTAAGCCCAGAAATACCCAAAGCATATTGACGCTCAAAACTCTCACTGAGTAATGCCGCTAAAATCGCATCAAAACACTTTATAGTGCCCTTTTCTTTGGGCAACCGATAAGAGTCCATGTAACTAAAGGTACATCGAGACAATATTTGAGGATGAGTCACTAAATAACAACTGCCAAAGCGAGGCGCCGGGCCTAATGGACACAAACCAAAATCTAACGCACCATATTTAGGCCGATGCTTAATCCCAGAATAGCTATGACCAAATAATTGGTTTTCCCAATGGTCGCGAGAACCGCCTAATTCTGGTGATAAATGACCATTAGAGACATGGGTTTCAAACTGGCTTTTATACACCCCGTCACGCAATAAACCATCAACAACAGTGAGGCCTCGATTATCAATTTGATCGGGATGAAAATGCAACGCGACTCGGCTATGTTGAGCGAGCTCGCGCATAGCAAGTTGAAGAGATAAGGTTGAAATATTAGACATTAACAGCACATTTTTGATCACGGCATGAGCATGATCTCGCAGCTCATACGCCATTTTCTCAATATGTATTTGTGCCGTTAATTTCATCAGTTAGAGACACCTTAAGTTAAGTAACCTCAGCTAAGTCGCTGAATATTTAGATAGAAAACGAGTTACCATTTTATTGTATGCAATAAGTCGACTTTTAGCACTGATTCTGGTCTTAAGATTAACACGATTTCATTAAATCGCTGTATTTGGCAATCATAAGCGAGACATTTCCACCATTAAATAGTCCATTATTAATTGTGATTTCAGAGTATATATCGTTGCCCACACAGGGATTTGATAGCACTCAAAGAGGTTTTCAGGTAAGCTTCACGGCCGCCGTTACTGGCTACCTTTTATTCAAAGCAACAATGCGTTGCCCAAAGAGATTTTTCTATGAGTTTTTCCTCACTTGGTCTGAATGCTGCTATTTTAAAAGCGGTTGAAAAACAAGGTTATGACACCCCCTCTCCAATTCAAGCACAAGCAATTCCAGCTGTTTTAGCCGGTCAAGATGTAATGGCAGCAGCACAAACAGGGACAGGAAAAACAGCTGGTTTTACCTTACCAATTTTAGAATTATTATCTAAAGGTGAACGAGCGCAACGTGGTCAAGTCCGTGCGCTAGTATTAACACCAACACGCGAACTTGCCGCGCAAGTACAAGAAAGCGTCGCTACTTACGGCATCAACTTACCGTTAAAATCAGCCGTAGTCTTTGGTGGCGTGTCCATCGTGCCACAATTAGCTGCGCTCAGAAATGGTGTCGACATTCTGGTCGCAACGCCAGGCCGTTTACTCGACTTATGTCAGCAAAAAGCCATTAGCTTTAACAAATTAGAAATTCTAGTGTTAGACGAAGCAGACCGCATGCTAGACATGGGCTTTATTCGCGACATTAAAAAAGTATTAGCATTATTACCCGCTAAGCGTCAAAACTTGATGTTTTCAGCAACATTCTCGAATGAAATTCGTGAACTTGCTAAAGGCCTGGTTAACAATCCGGTAGAGATTTCAGTTACGCCGCGTAACGCAACAGCAAACACTGTGACCCAATGTGTGTATCCAGTGGATAAAACCCGTAAATCAATGGCGCTAATCGAACTGATTAAAACCAATGATTGGAAACAGGTGTTAGTGTTTTCTCGTACCAAACATGGTGCTAACCGTTTAGCGAAAAGCCTAGAAGCTGCTGGCATCAAAGCCGCTGCCATTCATGGCAATAAAAGCCAAACAGCACGCACTAAAGCATTGGCAGATTTTAAAGCCGGTGCCGTACAAGTTATGGTCGCAACAGATATTGCCGCGCGTGGCATCGACATCGATCAACTGCCATTCGTGGTTAACTTTGACTTACCTAACGTACCTGAAGATTATGTGCATCGTATTGGCCGTACCGGTCGTGCAGGTTCAACAGGTCAAGCTGTATCATTAGTGGGTCTTGAAGAAGTTAAATTACTGCATGATATCGAGCGTTTAATCAATCGTGTTATTGAGCGTAAGCAACTCGCTGGTTTTGAAGCACCATTCACTATCCCTGAAGCGAGTAGCAGATCTGGCGGTAATAGCGCTAAAAAGCCAAACCCGAATCGCAGTAAACATGCTCAACAGCATGCAAATGATGGCGCTCAAGGTGATAAACCAGCGCGTAAACCTGACTCTCGCCAACCATCACGCAGTCACGATAAGCCTGCAGATCCTAAAGCGGAAGCTAGAGCGAATGGTAATAAACCACCACAGCGTAATCGTCCACCACGTCGCAGTGGTACTGCACCAGTAGTGTCAGCCAATAGCAATAATCCTTATGCCAACGCTAAAGTTAAAAGCTAACTTGCGATAGAGCATAAAAAAGCCGGTGAACATTGTTCACCGGCTTTTTTATTATTCAGGCATAACCCAATCGACTAACTATCAATCAACTGCAAATCAATCAACTGCAACCCTACAGGCTGCAAAAGGCTCAGTTACATGAACCACGCACGATAGCTACGGCCTTTTAACTTACCTTTACTGATGATATTCATCGCTTGTTTAGACACATTGCTTTTTACGGCAAAGTAAGCGCGAAAATCAGTCACTTTAATTTTGCCAATATCGTTAAAATCTAAACCATTGCCACCCGTTAATGCACCAACAATGTCACCAGGACGGATTTTTTGCTTTTTACCCGCCTCAATCTGAATCGTGATCATTTCAGCAGCTAGTGGTTGCTTGTTGAGCGCACTCATTGGCGGTAAAGGCTCACTGACGACATCTTTGTTCATGGCTTCTTCAATCATCGCCATTTTGTAACCGTCTTCTTCACCAAAGAAAGTATATGCGGCTCCAGAACTGCCAGCACGGCCAGTACGCCCGATACGGTGAATATGCACTTCAGTATCGTAAGCAATATGATAGTTAAATACTGCGTCTAACTCATCAATATCTAAACCACGTGCAGCTACGTCGGTAGCAACTAAAATACGCGCACTACGGTTAGCAAACTGCAATAACATTTGATCGCGATCGCGCTGCTCTAAATCGCCATGTAATGCTAGTACGCTAAAGCCAAACTCATGTAATGAGTCAGCCACTTGTTGGGTTTCACGCTTGGTATTACAAAACACGACTGCGCTTCCAGGCTGCTTATCTAATAACAATAAACGCAATGCCTCAAGACGGCCCTGGTTATCTTCAATACGATAAAAGTGCTGATCGATAGTGAGGTTATCGTGTTTAGCTTCAACTTTAACCATTACCGGTTTATACAGAATTTGATCGGCAATCGCTTGGATTTGATCTGGGAACGTGGCACTAAACAGCAATGTTTGACGTTCACGAGGGGCCGCGGCAATGATTTGGTCAATGTGCTGTTGGAAGCCCATTTCTAACATGCGATCGGCTTCATCTAAAATCAGCATGTTCATGTTACTTAAATCTAAACGGTTGCGATCTAAATGATCAACAATACGACCCGGTGTACCGACAATAATGTGTGCTCCGTGTTCCAATGAGCCAACTTGTGGCCCCATAGGTACGCCGCCACATAGCGTTAGTACTTTAACGTTATGGATACCACGGGCCAAGGTACGAATGTCTTTCGCTACTTGGTCGGCTAACTCACGCGTTGGACAAAGCACCATGGTTTGGATGCGAAAACGTTTTACATCCAGTTTATTAAGCAATCCTAAACCAAAGGCAGCTGTTTTACCTGAACCAGTCATCGCTTGGCCGATAACATCTTCACCGGCCAAAATAGGCGGTAAGCTCTCAGCTTGGATCTGAGTCATCGATTCAAAACCCATAGTTTGGAGGTTTTCAAGCAATTCAGGTTTTAATTTAAGTGATGCAAAAGCCGTGTTAACGACTTGTTCTGTAGACTGACTCAAGGCAAATATCCTCTGATATCGAAAGGTAAAAAGCAGGCAAAAGCTGCAAAAAAATATACCAATACCATTACATAAATGAGCCAATAACGCGCAAAACTATCATTAAACAGCGGAACAAAATTAGCATATACAATGATGTTATATGAAAAATGCTTACCGCTATTTGCGAACGATTTATCTTGCCAGAAGGAACAGATAATAAATAAGATTGGTGTGAGCAAAGGTCTTAAAACAAACCTAAGCCAGATGTCAGCTATTGTAGCAATTTTATTCGCAGTTCGCTGACAAATATTTATCAATAATTCAGCTTATTTTGAGGGTAATGCTAGGTAATTTGGCCAAAGTGGCCTTGCTGATAATCACGAACAGCTTGCTCTATCTCAGCCTGGGTATTCATCACAAACGGCCCCATGTGGACAATTTTTTCGTTAATCGGCTTGCCCGCTAATATTAACAACCCAGCACCTGTGGCCTCGGTTTGAAAATGACAGACTTCAAGCGCATTTAAAACTAAAAACTGCCCTGCTCCTGCAGTTTCTCGCAAACCTTGTGCATCAATATAGTTAAGCTCGCCTTGATACACATAAGCGCACACCGTTTGGTGCTCTGCAAGATTCAGCGTGCAGTGACCATATTCAGTTAACGTTAAATCAGCAATTGCCCCATGGCCAGCTAACCCCTGAAGAGTTGAAGTAATCTTATGTGGCTCATGATTAAAACCCCAACTCCCCGCCAAGGCAACAAGCGTTGCGCCGTGTTCGTTATTTATACGGGGATTAGTCTGTTTGCTGCTGTCTTGATAAATAGGCGGACGCATTTTGTGTTTTGCTGGCATATTGATCCAAATTTGAAACCCATGCAGCCCTTCTTTGGCATCTGCTAATGGCATTTCAGAATGCAGCACGCCACTGCCAGTACTCATCCACTGCACATCTCCGGCACGAATAGGTTTAACATTGCCCATTTGATCGCGATGTTCAAAGCCGCCTTTACGAATATAAGTAAAGGTTTCTACACCTCTATGTGGATGCGGCGGAAAACCACCAATAAAATCTTGTTCATCATCAGACTTAATCTCATCGATCATTAAATATGGATCAAAACGAAGCTTATCAAAGTCGGCAATACGATTAATGTTTACACCATCACCGTCCATTGCGGGCAAAGCGCTAAAACGCTGTAATACTTTCATGAAAACCTCGGTGATGAAAAATAACTATTTAATAATAGCAGGCTGTTAACTGAATAAATATTGCATAATAGTGTGATTTTCTTTCGATAAAATAGACCAATTAACAAGGATGATGTCTTTTGCTCAAGCAAGATAAATTTATCCACATCAATTTATGAACTTTACCTTCTGTTAACAATCAAAAAAGGACTGATAATACTGCGATAAAGTGATTGATATAAATGGAAGTAATAACGGTTGGCTGGGAGCCACATCACTCTCGATCTTCAACACACTCCTCTAAAGAAGCATATTGGCTTAAGCCTGTACTCACGGCATTCATCATCCATGTTTTATTGATTTATGTGTTGATTGCGTTTTGGTACCAAGACACGACGCAACGAGTGTCAGCTTTAGTGGTTAAGCCTTCGCCCACCGCAATAAAAAGCTATCTCATGACTTCGGCGCAATACCAATCAATAACCCAAACAAGTTTATCACCCAAGCTTCATGACCTAGAAAGTGCCCGACTCATAAAGAATTTTCCGCCCATTATTGATACGAATGTTGATGTTAGCCAATCGACGTCTATAAACGCGAAAGAGACACCAATCTCCTTAGATGAAGACAACAACACCCTCGATAACGTGATGCCATCAAACAATAAGCCCAACAACATACAACCACCTATAATAACCAAAAAAAATAATGTACTTCCGAGCCAAATAAAACCAAAAATGACCACTGACATCAACAAGTCCGCGCCATCATTAGCGTCAATACAACAAGCCACTAGCCATTTTATACAGCAAAATAATATTGCAGCATTAGACACACTCGTAGGTTCTCAAACTGCATTACAAAACAAACCCACTGGCACTATGAGTGAAATGGACCCTAACCTTGATTTTATAGAGTTAGCAGCAGAAATTGATATCAGCCAACCGCATACCTTTAACCATAGGCTAGACCCTAACAGAATCGTAAAACAGGGCGATTATTGTTACCGGGTGGTTGAATTGGCAACTCAAGTGAATCCTCATGGATGGGGACTAGGATTTGCAACATTTTGTGGCGAAGACCAAGTCAAAAAACAATTAACAGAAGCGATTCGCAAAAGAGTCAACGCCGTAAAATGAGTTACTGGATTGGCATGGTCATATCAACATCTGGCATCACTATCCTAGTCAATGATAAATAAGCCGCTAATACCGCAAATAAGATACCCAAAGCCCTTTCCTTATGATGATTCCTGACTAGGACCTAAGATGCCACACATGGCCAATCTATCTTTATCAATAAAATATAAATGAATAAACAGCTATGAGCACTAAGCTATTGCATGAGTGCATTCATGACAGGCATAAAATGAAGCCCACCAGCCACAAACATGACTCGTTCATTATTATCGATCGCGGCTTTCACCTTGTTAATGGCGCTATTATCCCTAAACTCATTTACACGATCTTTAATCGCTTTAAGCGTCGTAAATTCAGAGGTGCTGAGTTGTTGGTCAAAAATAGTTGCCGATGAAAACTCAACCCACGATGCAGATTTCCCCACCATGGTTGATAACATAATGTCTAACTCAGCAATTGAATCTGGCTTAACATTTAGGTGATATTCTGTTGCAGGAAAACCAGATTGTCCGAGCAGATTAGACATCTTACTTTTCGCGTCGGCAAGACTAACATTACTGAGCAACTGTGGTGCTTGTCTTAATAAATAAAATACCTTTAGGCTTTCATCATCAAACTTCTCTAACACAAATTTAGCTTCACTTAGGCTATCGCCTTCCCAAGTTGTTACTTTGACATGATGCTGCTTAGCTAAAAACTGTAAAAACCCCATTTCACCACAGCACTTAATCGCTTCAGCTTTAGACATTTTATCAGGCCAATAACCACCTTCTAACAACACTAAAGTGGGATTAAGCTCGTTAAAAAGGCGTTCTATATCGACAAGTTGAAGATCATTAACATCGTTTGTATGTGTAGTGCCAATAATCATATAGCCACGGTCTAATGAACGTAACAATGACAAATTAGATGTAGGCTTATATCTGTCATTCGCTTGAACATTCAAACACACACCTAACACCAATAATGTCACAACCGTTATCATTTTTTTCATCGTATTACTTCCCTGTATATCCAGATATAACTAACGTTATCCGTTGATAATTAACATGAAACAAAGGATTTCCAACACAGTTAATAACCAGCTTAACTATCGATAAAAATCGCCAGTATTATGCTAACTATTATCAAGTTTTTTAGTTTTTACCCCTTACTCAAAGCAATTGAATGCTACAAGCTATTGCACGCACACGCTTTTTCACCGCTCTTTTGAATCCACTCTTCGTATTGTCCTTCAGGACATTGATTTTTTATGGTTTTGCATTGAGCGCCATTACGTGAGTATTCGCCACCAATAACTTTCTCGATGAACTAATCGTTAACCTGAGCACTAAAATCTTTTTAAGAACAACCAAGTAAGAGTGCGATGATGACAATTGATAAGTATTTCATGTAATATCCTTTTGCATTTTATACCGAAAACTGACGCCAAAAACCGGCACTTAAAAGCATCACAAAGTGAGCGAAAAATAAGTGCATATAATGATTTTTATGGTTTATGGTGAGTGTATATTATTGATAGAAGTTAACTTTCAGCGTTAACTTTATTAGCGTATTTACCAATAACTTTACCCGTGGTAGCCCACACTATAACGCCGCCCCACGCAATAAAAGAAAACCCTGCAGGGATACACGCTAACAGAATATATTTAAAGTGTTTTCGATTAAAAAATAATGCCAAAATAGCAGGAAGAAACCAAAGAGTCAGCCCCCCAATAACTAACACCACTAAAAAAGTATAATTCTCATTTGCGACTATTTCATTTATAAATTCCATTTATTACGTTCTCCCTAATTGATAAGTGCAACGGATTATACTAAAACATAAAGCCTAAATAACAAGCTAAAAGTCATCGTATTATAAAAAATGCCTTATTTACACAAATCATCATTTTTAGTTGAAACATTATTGACACTATTATTGCCGTTTTTGTGCTGGCCGCTAGTCTAGTAGACACTTCTCATGCCGATGTCACTTGTATTAATTAAACTATGGCTTACGTCCACTACGCCTGTTTAGTACTCATTGCTTATTCGGACACCGACCATTACAAACCACTTAACCAGCTGATTTAAATATAATATCTAGCTTTAATCTTTATTAACCATCAAAGAAAAAACCATACACCCAAAGCGATACTCGGCAAAAGAATACGATAACGGCATACAAAGAAGGCTGTAGCACACAAGCTAACACAGTTGATAAACAGCACTTATTTAAGCCATTGATATGCACATTCGCGATGTACAGTGTATTGATGTTGTTGATTGATTGGTTAGTGGGTGGGTTGTTTAGTTGGTTAGTTGGCAGGGTAACCGCATGAGTGTGCGTTTTTTGAACACTATAAATAATTTCGATACTGAATCACTTCCAATCATTCATGAAGTGATAACGTACTGAACAAATATAGTTCTAAAAACATACTTAATCTGTATAAAAAACGTTCACAACCTCACCCTGGGTTAGTTGGTTAGTTAGTTGGTAAGTTGGTAAGTTGGTTAATTTGTTTTGGCAGCAAGATGCTCAGCAGAGTCAACAAAGTAAAATTACCTCAATTATACCGAAGTCATCACCTCACAATTTGTGATATTACAATCTAATTAAATTGATTTACCAACTCTGTTTGACGTATACCCTGACCACTAATTTCTTGGCTATGTATTGCTGCATTATGACAATTTTGTTCAAATTGATTAATGCCATCTTGTAGTATCATCGCGTTGTTATAAATTTGATTAACAACAGCAGCTTGCTCTTCTGCCGCCACTGAAATCTGCTCGCCATTACTTTCGATAATACTCATCACTTCACTAACCGAGACCAGGCTTTTCTCGAGTATTTGACTAGAATCAATACTCTTATCTATTAACAAATGGCTTTGTTCCATCTGTGCAACGGCTTCTGCAGTTGTGCGACTAAGTGAATTTATAATAGCGTGTATTTCATGAGCAGAAGTTGCCGAGCGACTGGCCAAGTTACGCACTTCATCCGCGACCACAGCAAACCCTCTACCAGCCTCTCCAGCCCTAGCGGCTTCAATGGCGGCATTGAGCGAAAGCAAGTTTGTTTGCTGTGCAATACTCTCGATCACCTCGACAACTTGGTTTACATTTTGACATTGCTTATTCAGCGAAGAAATAGCAATACGAGATTCTTCCAATAAGTTATTAATTTCCGTAGTCGCGATTTGACTGCTGGCTAATGCCACCTTAGTTGACTCTATTTGTTCAACTAAGTGATGAATTTCTGTGGTTGAATTTGTCGTATTTTTAGCTATATCAGTAACAGACGAGCTCATTTGGCCGATGGCTGTGACAACTTGCTCAAGGTTTTGTGATTGCGTAACCAACTGATTTTGATTGGCTTGATTTTGTTGTTGATGCTCTTCTAAACCTTGCTGTAATTCCTCACCACTTTCTTTTATACGTCCAACCACCGCCAGCGTTTCAGCTTTTTGCATCCGTAGACTTAATTCGATGTGAGAAAGCTCATCGGTATAACCTGTATAAACAAATTGATTTAGTGGATTATTATGTATTGTTTCACTTAATATCAATATGTTACTAAAACGCTGTTTAAGAACATAAAGCGGCCGACAAAAACAGATAATGGCAACAATAAATGCGACGACGGTGAAAAAACCACTTGAGTAAGGCAAGGACATCAACAACCCAACAGATAGCAACCAAGCCAAAAAAAGTTTGGTAATAATATTGGCACC
Organism: Shewanella sp. AC34-MNA-CIBAN-0136; assembly: GCF_040309945.1. NCBI lineage: Bacteria > Pseudomonadati > Pseudomonadota > Gammaproteobacteria > Alteromonadales > Shewanellaceae > Shewanella > Shewanella sp. AC34-MNA-CIBAN-0136. Next base: position 101,428 of record NZ_JBEOPJ010000002.1, read on the forward strand.
AAGCTTAGGCTTAGCAGCTTTACCAGCATTAATTGCATCGTAACAGGCTTGAGCACGTTCAGTCAGCTCTGCTTCAGGCTGAGTTCTTACCGACTGATACTCGCAAATAATACCGTTACGTTTAATCGGGGTCACATAAGCGTTAACCCAATAATACTGACCATTCTTGCAGCGATTCTTCACCAATCCCATCCAGCTTTTCCCTTGCTTTATGGTGTCCCATAGGTCACTAAATGCAGCTTTAGGCATATCTGGGTGGCGTACTATATTGTGGGGTTTATTAATTAGCTCATCTTCTTTATAACCACTGACCGTCATAAAGTCATCGTTAACATGAGTAATAACACTGTCTAAATCGGTTGTTGAAAGGATCATATAATCCGACGGATAAGTGACTTCTTCATCGATGATATCTTTTGTGGTCATGTTGATATATTAAACGTCATTGAGTTAAATAATTAAGCTGATTATTAAACAATCAGCATTATTTGTATGTGATGACTCACGACTTTAATCAGTAAATAATTAACATCTTTGAAATATTTGCGATGGGTCACACTGAAAGTTATCCAGACTCACAACAGTTCAAAGTATTGACTCGATCATATAATGGGCAAGAAAATGGCAATCATCATGATTGATTGGTTTTTATTCTTGAGGTTTTGAATTGCGATGTTGTTTCGCATAATTAAAGCTTAGAGAAGCAATAGGATAAAGAGATTTAATACTTTTCCTATACCGAGCAAAGACAATCGTGGCGATGGTGACACCAACTGTGACCCCAAAAGGATGCTTTCGAGTCTGCTTTTTAACAGAATGGAGTAATAAATTAAGCGTTAACTCGCACTGCCTAACAGAGTCTTTCCCCTGCATACGTGTTAACTTAATCGAATGATTTAGATGCTTTAGAGATGACATCGATACCCTCCTTTAATTGGGAGACAGTGTCTTTGAAGCCAAAAAAACGAATAAGCCGTTTTTGCCAATACAGCAAGCCAACTAAAACCAACATCATTGTGAGTAGAAATACCCCTAAGCCAATAAATATGCTGTCAGTGAGGCTGTAGATCACAATCCCGGAGCAAACACATAAACTGAAGATAAAGAGAACTAACAATGGAATAAATAAAAGCTGGCAAACAAGAAACTGTTTTGCTGCGGCAACATTTCGTAATATTTCCATAAAGAAAAGTTGGACTGTAGACTCTGACCACTGTCCAACCTCTTGAGCTAATTTCGATGCCTTATTAAAAATATCTTTAATTTCTTCAACGTTTACGTCATCGGAGTTTACGTCCACCTCATCTGAGTTAACGTGAGGATCGGTCTGCGAGCCATCGGAGATTTTATCTTTACTGTGCACTTTCTCAGTGTTTTCCATAATAAAACCCCTCCGGCCGCTTTGCTATTTTATAAGTTTCGAAATCGCCCATCCCGCTAAAAAAGCACACCCGACACTTAATAAAGGGTGTTCCTTAATAAGATTTTCAGTTTGAGCTGTTGCCGATTTAACTTTTTCAGTGCCTTCACCCAATGATTCTTTCGCTTTATCTTTCAAGGAATGAACAGCCTCTGAAGTCGCTTCTTCAGCTAAGTGATAAGCATCTTCAATTTTCTGTTGTGGATCTTGATTTTTTGCCTTTGTTGTAGCCATTTCTAATCTCCTTAAATACAAAATTTATAGAGTGATATTACGCTGAAATAAATAGGGGCAATAAAAACTGTCCAATTAACACACTATTACGATAAATAGATTGGGTCAATTTATATAACATTAATAAAAAAACATGCCTAAATATTAGCGACTCTATTTTAATAAAGCGAAAGGCATGCCACATTTAAACCGAAGCAACAAAAAAATAAACAACTGATAAATATAACATTTATATTTTATGATAAAAAATGAAATATTTTAATATAATTATTTTGTAGTTTTTACAAATTATTACTTTTTACTATGTAAAAGTTACTCATGAAAATAAAAATAACCATCAATAGTTGTTTCAGAATAATATGGGGGATTGTATCCAACTGGTAATAACAAAATATAACCAAACTAGAAATTAGATAGCTATTACTCGACTAATTTCTGGCTAGGTGATTTGGGGGATGCTTATATCAATCTAACACTTTAAAAAATAACTGCGAGCCTAGTAAACAAAAGCCTACCGAATAAGTCAGCTAAAATTTACAGCAGACTAAGCAATAAGCTTGAGGCCATGCATTTTTTACTCTACTAGTGATACCTCATTCTTATCTATCTGTAACGCAGATAATTTATCAAGTAGTGCTTCAATGTTTTTTCTTCCAGCACCTTCATTGGCTAATCTAAGCCTTTTTACCGCAACAAAGGCATCCTTAAATGTTGCTGTGTGCGGTGCAATGATGGTTTCGTCAAACACAATGGATTGGGTTGCCGAATCGGTCAGTAAATATTGAACATGAGTAGTAACTTCAAAATCTAACCCAAAAATAGGTTGATCCACTTTAAGCATATTCACAACCAGTTTATATCGACCATCATCAGACAATAATCCCTGTGCTTGCAGGCTTCCCCTGACAGCACCAGAAAAGGCTTCACTGCTAATTTCTGATGTCCACAGTGGATTTGTTTTTTGACCACCAGAGACATTTGATAACTCTATGTTGTCATTTAATACATCAAAGTAGGATTTTTGTTCACCCTGAAACGTCATATTTTTCATTTTTGCACCAGATGCGCATCCAGATAAATATATGGCCGCTACAAAAATTAAAGCCAATTTGAACAACTTCATCTATCACTCCGTTGAGTTAATAAGTTTATCTATGACAGCGTATTTGTGAAAAGAGTCAGAGTTTCGGTAAATACCCGGAACACATTTAACTGCGCAATAGTAACACGTGTTTAATTATTAATATTTTTAATAACTTACCAGCATACATTGGTTAAATCAATCCTCCTTACAACAGGAAAATAGATGAATTAATCCGTATATAAAAATATTGCCAAGTTCTCATTATTAGCGGTATCAATCATCCGCTTAATAATGAGTTGATTTGGTCGACTCTTTTAATTAACTCATTACTTGCAGTTACCAAGACAAGAGCGGGAATGTTTTTTCGTACCATTAGATAACCTATCTAACTCGCTAATGTTGTTGTGACATTACAACTCTTTTTAAGGAGTATTGTATGAGTCTTGCTGGTGAATCAACTCACTTTAATGCATCGATGTTCCTCGTCAGGCAAGTAAATTAAACCCATTTTTTGACGGGTTATTTGTTACCATTGCAGCTTTCATCCTAGGCTGTGAGGCATAGTAAGAATTGAAGACTTAAGCTATTGTCATTTAGAGTGGTCATCACAGCTTAATAAACGATCACGATATTATCCTCGTCGGAAGTGTCCCTATGCGGCTATATTTACAACTGAGTAATCAATATTAATTAGCACGATTGATGTGTGCTAGATAACGTTAAATTATTCAATAAACTGTATAATTGTGGTTAATTATTAATTGGTGGAAGATGACGTGCTAACAAAAATTCTAGTGACAATATTGGTAATCCTTGGCGCTATTGTCTACTTGCGCCGTGGACGAGGGCATAAAGTTAATCGCATCGCAGATATGGCAGATGCACAAAAATCACCCCTTCTTAGTCGAGTAATTATTTACACTATGATTGCGGTGTCGATGTTAGCCTCTGCAGGCTATTGGGGCTGGAGTTGGTATGACGATAATACCGTCGTTGAAGTTACAATTACATCACCTATTGAAGCGATGACAAACAGTTACAAGGTGCGTAAAAAAGATATTGAAGCTCAGCGGATTACCACAGTCGATGGGATTCAAATTCGGTTATCTAATCAAGAGAGATTAACGATTAAAACGACTAATTCACCTCAATGACACGAAATAAAAACGACTAAATTCTAGACCAAAATAGCACTGCCCAGTTCCCGCCTATTATCTTAATCTAGATCATTATGCTCATCACCTCGACTAGGATAACAAAACTAAGTACTGAAATTAAAGTGACCAGTTTAAACCACCTTATATCCCCACTCTCTTGTTAGGTCTTTTTAGTCGCCACACCACAGCTAATATACGATGCAAACTTTGGCACTCCCTTTATATAATCACTTTCAAACCAATCGATACTAAAGCCGCTGCTTTGTATATTGTCAATCATAGGTCTATTCAAATTACAGCCACCAAAAGCGTTACCCCATAAGCGATTTAAACGATGTTGCCATTTTTTAATTGAATCGTCAGGTGCTTCTCCATGCTCACAGAAAAATATTTTACCATCAGGCTTCAACACTCTATGTATTTGCTGCATAGCGGCACGCCAATCAGCAATAGTGCAAAGAGTATAAGTTAACACAACTGAGTCAACACATTGATCATCTAAAGGAATCTGTTCACTAGGGAGACTTAGCCATTCAACCTGAATAGGCGATTTCGCTAAATTTTTCCGCGCTTTTTTACGCATCCCAGGAGAAGGTTCAAGGCCCCATATCATATTAACGTTCATAGGATTATACAAAACCATATTAACAGCAGAGCCCATACCAATCTCTAAAACATTGCCATAAGCTAAAGGCACAACTTTCTGCCTAAGCTCCATGATGACACTTGAAGAACAAGCACAATTTATAATGTGTGGAAGAATGTTGTTTTCATAAAAACTCAAAGGTAAATCCTCTGTAATAATTAACATTTGCATTCCGAAAGCTCAATATAAACCATGGCTAACATCTGCAAGCATTGGGTGTTAATTTACGATTATGATTACAGCCTAATCTAACAGCCATCGTCTATTTGCTGTTTTATATGACTCTATATGTATCTATATTAGCAGTTTCGTCAATTTAACCTTAATCACGATCTTCATATGGTTGGCACTCCAAGCACTTTTGAGTGCCAATAGGCTGATTAATATTAAACAGCCAGTCATAAAGATAAGCATTAAAAGAGTCTTAAGCTCTTTCTTGGTCAGTAACATTAACGGATAACAGCGTATACCAATAGCAAGAGGGCCGGATGATAAAAGGCATCGCTAACTTTAGCCTAACCCGGCACTTTTCATTACAATAGGCTAAAGCACTTTACAGACTTTAGAGTAAACGATACATGGCCCAACCCAACAAGAAAGGTCCTTCGCGCACCGTCGATGTTTTCTGCGCTAAGTGTAAAGCACCATTGTTTAAGTATCGTAAGGGAGGTAAAGGCGCCTTAATCAAATGCTTTAAGGAGCGTATTGTCGAAGACAACACCAAGGTTCCTTGCACATGCCCTGAATGCAGCCAGATATTTGCCAGAGATACCTTAGTGAGAGGCGCACCAGCCTTTAAAATGGTGGGAGGCAAAGTTACCTTTAAATAATGACATCCTATAACGAGAAATGCAGGCCAAATAACTAAGGAAGCTAATAACTTGTTTAATAGGTACTTAGCAGCCCTAGTTTACGTTAATTATCTACACTTTATTGGCTAACGGTGCAAGTTGCTGTAAACAACGAGACTGTTCCATCCAACGATCTTCTAAAGGTATTTTGTTAATACACTTAATAGATGAATTAACGCGGCGCAAACGTTCTTCAGTCAAATTGACCTCACAACGATTAGCATAAGTCGATGGCCATGAGCCACCCGCTCCGGTCAGCGAACCAATTAATTCACATTCGTCAGATCTATAAGTACTCCAGGACAGTTGCTGTGCGGTTAAAGCCGAGATAACACGAGAGTCAGGCTGTTTTTCACCATCATAATTAGGGGCATCAGACAACAGAGCGATGAGCTCATCATGCTTTATTTTCAATTGAGCAGATGCCTTGTTCAAACTGTTAACTAATGTCAAACCAGTATGCATAGCGCTGCCTTCTGGCCAACACTCGGGACGATCGGTACAGTTTTCTAGCGCTTTATCTTTTTTAGCCTCTGTTTCAGGCCAAGCATTTAACGCCAACGCTCTAGATTGGTATTTATCTAAAATACAAACATCAGTCTCACATGCATTTCGTTGTGTTAACCAAGCACGCTGACCATTAATTAAATCATTAACATATTTAGCTTGGCTTTTAATATTGCTATAAAGCGTTGCTAACGCCTCATCTGCCTTTGAAATATCAGGGTTAGCACATATGTTCTTTTCTATCGCGCTTCTGGCCAGCGAGCAATCAAAACTGGCACCTTGCACTGAAAATACGGATATCAATCCTAAGATATAAATGATTTTTCTCAACTGAGTTCCTTGTTAATGTTTGACCAAAATTAAATCATGCTAGTTCGAAATAGCGTAGATTAAGTTCATTTGCTCAATTTTTCGTTTTTATTAAAAAAATAAAACCTGACATCACTATCTTTGAAAGCTGACTTCATTTTCAAAAAATTACCCATAGTAAAGACGTGAAGTCGTGAAGTCGTGAAGTTTACAGCAGACTTTCAACACCAAAAAAATCTAACGCCAACAGCAGGCTAACGCCAATAATCATAAAAACAACCAGACTTATCAAGCTGACAAAAAGTACTCGCCAGTTAGAATGAAAATCTAAATCATCGTTATTGGAGATGACTTCTTTTGTAAATTGAAACTTTTCAACTAACAGTCTCGTAGAAATAATCGTGATTATAGGAATGATCATATTTGGAAAGTTTTCTGGCAAAAAAGGCAAAATTGAGATGAAAAAAGTAATAACCAAAGCACCATAGCGATTCGTTTTTTTAACGGCTTCATCATCATTCAAGACGACAAAGTTCTGTTTTATGAAAAAAACTGAAGCTATTGGCCCTCCTAAAAATGCGCCTAGACTAGCTTGAACGGGTGAGTAGACTTTGCTTCCTGACATATACAACTTCCTTGTTTGCTTTACGCTGTTTTAAGCGATGAATCATAACGTACTAAAATGTGGAACGAAATAGAACCTAAAGAATGAGTAACTTGGTTCGTTGAATACACCTAACAGGAGGCTTTGCTCCCCAACACTCGCGCACCATTGTGGTATAAAAGAATAACTATTTTTCCCAAACAAGTTTTAATCTATAAAGCTTAGCGAGACTGAGATTTAATCAGTAAAAAAGCTGTTTGTCTGCCATTTAAATACCACACTCCCGGTCCGTCAAAAATGGCATCTTCTTCTAGCATAATTCTGATTTCTTTTTTCCACGGCTCAATATAAACGGCATTGTTAAGCTCAATTGAATAGGCCGTATTGAGGTGTAATGGGTAGTCACCATCACCAGGAACCCCGTCTTGCGAATCCCACATTCCCAGTGTCGTACCTGCGGCATGGCCATGATAACCCAGCGGGTGAGTATAAATTGTGGGCGTTAATCCTTGTGAAATTGCACGTTCACGAGAGCGTTTTAATACTTGGTTACCAGTAAGACCTTCAGCAAATTGTCCGGTAAATACATCTTGTAGTTTATTGCCTGATAACAGCGCCTGTTGTAAATATTGTGGTGCTTCGCTTTCGCCTGGCTTGAGTACATAAGCATGCTGCTGCGTATCCGTATTTAAACGTAAATAGGTTATGCCAAAATCAACATGCAGTAGATCGCCCGGTAAAATAATTTGCTTATCATTGTCATGGGTAACACTCGACTCGCGCGCTAAGGCAACATCATCACTACGCTGAATTGATACACTTGGATGAAACCAAGTTTGTAACTTGAGCTCAACGATACGCTCTCGTAGCCACCAAACCACATCATCAGTCGTTGTTTCCCCAGGGATAATGACTTGGTTAGAAAATGCTTCAGCAATGATTGCATGAGCCAATTTTACGATATCTTTATAAACGGCAATTTCTTCAGGTATTCGTTGCTCCAACCATCCTACGGCGACGGGTTCAGCTGAAACTATTTTTGTTTTATATTTTTCGGGTAAATGCGCTAACAGATTTTCTTTATCTGTTGCGACTAGTCCATCGGCGTGAGCCCAATGTTTCGATTGATTAACACCTATGGTATTGGGTTGATAGCTTTCAATTAACTCATTAAGAGCCAACCATTGATTGGGTTGTTTTGATTTATCCCACGCTTTTTCGAAAACATTACCAACGTTATAAGGCGCGATTGCATAAGCATCAACACTGCCGTCACCTTTACGAGCAAATACCAGTATTGTTGTGCGGCGAGCAGATATCCATGTAGCAGGTAATAGCGTTTTAATAACAGGGTCTTCATTGTATTCACGACTAATGATTACCCACATATCGAGCTTATGTTCATTCATCAACTTGGGTAATAATAGCTCGACCCGCTTAGCCAGTATGCTGTCAATAAACTCAGCTCTGTCGCGCATAGGCAATATCTCAACTGCAACTGTGGCAGATGAACTTGCCGAAAAAGTTGCAACTATAACAATTGTTAAGTAAATCCAATGAATCAAGCGCAAAATAAACTCCTTTTATCTGCCATAAGGCGTAAAACAGATGTACGATTTTGATATTAATTTCACATCGTCCCACAACTGAAAAAATACGATGCCGTTATCACTCTTTAATATTTCGAATACCAACAAACCAAAACGAAAATACCACGGCTAATGAATAATATGTGACCATTAACGAAAACAAAATATCGGTCGTAATGATCGCCGTTATCGCACAAGGAATAACAACAGCTAATAATAATGAGCCCAACGACAGCACGTTATAACGCCAAAGCGCATACCAAACTAAGCTGCCATATGTCGCGGTAATAACATAAGCAACGCAAATGCCCCACAAACTGATAAATATTACATTAAAAATCGCATCAATTAAGTTTTGAACAGTAAATTGATTAACCAAGGCAATTAAAGCCCAAATAAGTGTTGCAGGCAGTACCGCAAGCGGAGCAATTAGCACGCCTCGCCAAAAGGCAATTTTAATAGCACTATTTTGCGTCATAAGTTTCTAACGTCCGACTTGCAATAAGTGCCCCAAGGGGCGCGAGTGGTTAACCAAGCGGATTAACCAAATTAATCAAGCCATTTCTCGCTTATTGGTGGCGTTTAAGAGCTGTTTACACTTTGCTCTATGTACTTAATGTATTATCAATAGGACGTTAAACGGCATAATTAACACGTTTGGTTTTTAGTAAATATAATTGTGCTACTAATACATTTGGAACCCAGGCAACCCAAGAGATTGCAATGTAAGACGTTATAAAGTCTACATTAAATAACCACGGGAATGATGGTAGATACAATCTAAGGGTAATGGCTGAACAAGTTAAAGAGTAGTTTATTATCATCCAATAGCGATGTGCATTCACGTTACCTTTCTTGATTTGCACAAATGCCATACTTACAGTAAAAAGCCATAAAACAGCCATAGTACCAAAACCGAAATGAGCAACAATCCCCCCCATAGAATTGGTAGCTAAGTATAAACCAGCAGAACCGGAGAGTAATACAGCGGTAACATAGACCTTACCAAGAGCTCGGTGAAGTTTGATGCTTTTAGCTCTTAAGCGACTGTTTAACTGGAATGCACCAATAGTTAACGCTATTGAGCCTCCGACCATGTGCAGATACATTGCCAAAGGTGTTAATGAAAATTTTTCTTTTAAATATTCTGAGCCAACCCAATCAACAGTTACAAACAGAATGGCATAAATGCTAACACCAAGCGCTAAAAAATAGAAAATACCGTATCCACATTTTTTAAATACTTCCATATAAAACGAATCCTTTTTAAAAATCTAACGCGACACTCATAAGTGAACCCTGTGCTGGCTAGGACCCATATACGCTAGCATCGAACGCTATGACTTGTGCTTATAAGCTCCCATAATGCCAAATCCAATAGCGGCAACAAGTATAATAATATCTATGTAGTAAACAGGCTTTTGGGTAGAAAGCACAGTCCCTATCGTCGTTAGCACAAGGCTTGTGTTGGCATAAGTGTTACTTTTAATACTTTTTTCCATGTTTTAAATTCTCCATATTATGAATTGTGTAGATATATTTTATATGCATGCTGATGAGCCTGTAGAATGCCACCGCTAAAATTTAACAATACCATAACACCAACCGACTTTGGAGAGGGATTTAAATGAAACTGCTGTTTTTGTTGATTATTTATTGAACACGATTTGGGGGTGTGAGAAAAGATACAATCAGGAGTTTAGATAAATATTGCTATGATTTATTACTCATTCAGACCTTATTATTAATCGCCATCAACTTCACCAATAATATAAAACAAATTAGATGCGCGTATATGGCATGTAAGCTTACTTTTCTAGGTTATATTTAGAAGATGTGTTTTTGCATAGTGATTAATCACTACAGAATTTGGTAATGCCGCAAAAGATTCATTTTATTCACTATCACTTGCTATCACTGACTTGCTACGAGCTAAAAACAGCTTCGCTACACAAACCAATTCTGTCCGATATCAAATAGTAAGCTAGTGTCCATCAACACTCTTGGGTGGCCTATTGATTTTGGCCAAGTTTATAAATGCACTAATTAATAGACCGAATAATAGAAAGCGGAAAAGCCAAATGCTAACTCAATCAATAAATGAAACGTTAATGCAGGCCATAAACTGCGCGTCTTAATGGTTAAATAAGACAATAATGGCGAGGCAAAAATCATACCTATAGCTTCGTAAATCGGTTTTTTTATGTGGAATAATACTTCAAAGATGCAGACAATAACGGTCATTATCACAGCCGCCGCCGTCGGGTTGATTTTGTAATGCTGAGTTAAACAATATTGGCCACCACCCAATAAAAATCCTCGGTGAAGCACCTCCCAGCCAATGATAGTCGATACGGTAAAAATTAAAAAACGTTGAAACTTCCCTGCCTCTCTTAGCCCCTCTAAAGAACTGCCATGACGATAATGAGATAAATAATCTGCGGCAAAAAATTGTAGATAAACGAATAAACAAAGCAAAAGACCCAAAAACACAGCCATAAGTAGCAGGTTTTCACGATTAATTGTTGGTTTAGAGAAGTACAATTGTTTTAACGGTATGGCCAGCAATAAAATAAGAACAAATGGAAAGATTAATCGACTTATAATCCAATAACCTTTAACCCCTCCAGAAGCTAAAAAGTTATTGCTGACATACACACCAACAACCTGTGTCAGTAATATCACTATTAATAATATACAAAAAGGAGCCGCCATTTTAATGGTAAGGCTCTGATCTTGGTGTGGCATACTCATTCTTCCATTCAGGCTTTTTATAAGATTGGAGTGTAATTGAACCACCTTTCATATGTGAGATCGATTATTATCAGCAACACACATTATTTACAACTAATCTTGCTATCAAAATTTTGGTCTAACAAATAGCGTGCTTAATAAGCAGAAAATCAGTATAAAAATATGTGAATAACCCCATTCTCGGCGATGCTCAACGCTCTCACCTGTCGAATTATCAATCCCGCAAAGAAAAGCATTACGTACTAAACGCGAGCAACAGTGGCAACTTTCTATATACAGGGAAAAGGCGTGTCATTTAAGCTAACAATGGTTTGTTTTGGCCTGATCTGGCCATCTTTAATTACCCTTTTAAAAGGGTAATTAAAGCGTTTTTTCATTGTTAATTGCTAATTGTTTAGCCGACAACTTTGGCTGGTTATGTTAATTCGGGCGAAATCAAATATGATTACAATCCCGCACTCTTGTTACAGGTATCAACATTCTCTGGTGTGCAAACTGTGATAGGAGTGTAAATTGTTTTCTCATATTTTTGTTCTGTTACAATCTTATAAAGTGTCAAAATGGCTTGTCTTCCCATTTCATATGGGTTTTGACCAATATTGATATGAGCAAGTTGATCTTCCAGCATAGTTAATTGTTCAGAGGATGTATCAGTAATAATAATGATGACCTTGTTGTTATTAATTTTTGCCTGGTACGGGGCAATCATTTTACGGTAAAGTGCTTGATCATTTTGTGCCCAACCACCAACAGTAATAAAGGAGTCTGCTTTTACAGGTTTACCTTTCATTACAGACTCCATTTGATTAACAGATTGATCCAGCTGATCAAAATTAAAAAAAGGTTCTCTAACTTCAGTCCAGCCCGAGTCGTTATTAAGCAATTCGCCAGGAGGCGTATCGTATTTTTTCCCCGATAATGCGGAACGAACACCCATAAGTCTTAAATTCAGATTGGGAGAATCTGGTCGCCCAGATTGCATTATTAGCGTCCCCCCATTAGGCCGAAGTTTTTTTAACTCTTCACCTAATGATTTACCCAATTCAAAATTATCAGTGCCTATATAGGCTAGACGTATATTATTAGGGTCTTCGTTGATTGAAGCATCAAAATCAGAGTCATAGGTAATAATCGGTATGCCTGCTTCTTTAGCTCTCTTCAGGCTATTGTTAACGAGATATTTAGACTGTGTAACGGCTACCGCGATACCATCGACACCTTCATCAATCAATTGATTTATTACCTGATTTTGCATCCTAACATTACTTATATCTGGTCCTCGATATATGCATTTCACGCCTTTTATTTGAGCGGCGGCATCTATACAACCAGCTTTACTTTGCTCAAAAAAAACACTATTAAATTTAGGTACCACAGCAAGTTTCAATTCTTTTCCATAGACTGAAAATATGGGTATTAGACTAAAGACAATAAACAGTACAAGTGATCTCGCCATACCCCCTCCAGAAATAAATCAAAGCGCTACTTTACTTACAATAAAATATAGCAAAGGAATTCATTTAAAGATACGAGCTGAAACGGTATTACCGAACATATCAGTGTAGGCTAATCGATATTGTTGTGTTTTGAACTCCCCCATGCGTCAGGATAGCAACACCATATCAGTAACCAATTGGTTCTAATTTTTGAATGCCTGTCTTAATAATGAAGCGATGACTTCCCTCCCATCATAAAAAAATTCCACCCATCATTTAAATAAGTAACATATCTCGTTTTCATTGCTTTGGAGAGAGTTCTTTTTCCTTCGATTCACTGTGTGTCACATCCAATTAATGGGTATCTGTGTCGACACCACATTGATCCAACAACATTTAGAAAGGCATTAAAAAAAGCAGTTCAGAAAGCGACTATCACTAAACGCATTACCGCCCATACTTTTAGGCATTCTTTTGCGACAAACTTACTTAGGCGTGGGCACGACATTAGAACGGTACAGGAGCTATTAGGCCATACCGATGTAAAAACGACCCAAATTTATACTCATGTAGCTGGTTTACACCAAACCGGTGTACAAAGCCCAATGGATTATAATTAGCAGTAATAATTACTTAGTCCGAGGTCAAGCCTATTGAGTAAACCCCTGTTAAATATCGCCCACAAAAAAGGACTCTTGCGAGCCCTTTTATACTTAGATTGTGACAACTGGTTTGTGAGCGGTTTATCTATTGCAAGACTAGGCTATGCAAGACTTAGCTACGCAAACCAATTCCACGCGATATTAAATAGTAAGCCAGTGTCCATAAGCTGACACAAAAACCAACCATTATGGCAATCGATAACGGTACACTTAAGTCAGCAAAACCTAAAAAGCCATAGCGGAATACGTTGATCATATACACAACTGGGTTTAAGCCCGATACACCTTGCCAAAAAGGTGGCAATAACGATAACGAGTAAAATACCCCACCTAAGTAGGTTAATGGTGTGAGAATGAATGTTGGAATAATACTGATGTCGTCAAAGCTTTTGGCAAATACCGCATTAATTAACCCGCCAAGTGAAAATAACACAGAGGTTAAAAACATGGTTAGCACGACCAAGCCAACATGATGTAACGAGATATCAACAAACAACATCGCCACTGTGGTAACAATTAAACCAACACTTAGACCACGGGCGACGCCGCCACCGACGTAACCGGCTATCATCACGTAATGTGGCACTGGGGCCACCATGATTTCTTCAATGTTGCGTTGAAACTTGGCGCTGTAAAACGATGAGGCTACATTAGAATATGAGCTGGTTATCACCGACATCATGATTAAACCTGGCGCGATAAACTCCATGTAGGTAACGCCGCCCATTTCTCCGATACGGCTACCAACTAAATTACCAAAAATTAAAAAGTATAACGTCATGGTAATGGCTGGCGGCACCAGTGTTTGGATCCAAATACGGGTGAAGCGATTAATTTCTTTGGTTAAAATACTTTTAAAAGCCACAAAATACAGACTGTTCATTATTTTGACTCCTTGGCTTTTTCTACCAGCTCTACAAATAATTCTTCTAAGCGGTTAGCTTTGTTGCGCATCGACAATACTTCGATATTGGCTGCTGTTAACTGAGTAAATAATTCATTGATATTGTTCGATTTGGCCACATCGACTTCTAAGGTATGTGCGTCAGTTAAGCGGCAATTCATATTGGTGAGCATTGGTGCTACGTCGAGATCGTGTCGTAAATCGAAAATAAAGGTTTCAACATCTAGCTTACTCAATAATGCCTTCATGGTGGTGCATTCCACCAGCAAACCGGTATCGATAATACCAATGGTGCGACACAACATCTCAGCTTCTTCAAGGTAGTGGGTGGTTAAAATAATGGTCACACCTTGCTTGTTGATTTGCTTTAAAAATTCCCACATTGAACGGCGCAGTTCAATGTCGACCCCAGCTGTTGGCTCATCTAAAATCAATAATTTAGGTTCGTGCATTAACGCACGGGCAATCATTAAACGGCGTTTCATACCGCCAGACAGTTCGCGGGCTTGGGCGTGACGCTTTTGCCATAAATCAAGTTGGGTGAGGTACTTTTCAGCACGCTCTAATGCAACCGCTTTTGGTACCCCATAGTAACCTGCTTGGTTAACCACTATTTGTTGCACGGTTTCAAACTGGTTAAAGTTAAATTCTTGCGGCACTAACCCGATGCATAACTTGGCATGTTCGAGCTGCTTATCAATATCAAAACCAAATACCGACACTGTACCAGCGGTTTTCTGTACCAATGAGCTGATAATGCCGATGGTGGTAGATTTACCCGCACCATTAGGGCCAAGCAGGGCAAAAAAGTCACCTTGCTTTACCGTCAAACTGATCGACTTAACGGCTTCTACGCCACCTTTATAGGTTTTTTTAAGGTTTTCGATCACCAATGCATTGTTGGTGTTACTCATTGTCATACCTCTAATCCATGAATTGCGAATTAAACACTTTTTATTACGTGCTGCTTATGACGTAATGTAGATGAGAAAGACGCTGAAATATTCTGACGCCCAAAACAAAACTCCCGCCTGTGTAGCGGGAGTGTATACAAATCTCATTAATCTAATGGAACCACTTTAGCGATGTAAGGCAAGTTGCGATACTGCTCTGCGTAGTCGATACCGTAACCCACAATAAACTCGTCTGGGATGGTAATACCAATAAAGTCGACATAAACATCGACTTCACGGCGCTCTGGTTTATCTAATAATGTACAAAGCGCTAAGCTTTTTGGCTCACGGAGTAATAACATCTCGCGCACTTTGTTTAAGGTGTTACCTGAGTCGATTAAGTCTTCAACGATTAATACGTCACGGCCGGCGATGTCAGATTGTACATCTTTAAGCACTTTCACATCACGCGAGCTGTTCATGGTATTACCATAGCTTGATACTGACATAAAATCGATTTCAACATGGCCTTTGATACGGCGACACAAATCGGCCATAAACACGACAGAACCTTTTAATAAGCCAACCATTAATAAGCGTTCACTGTCGGCGTAATGAGCATTAATACGTTCTGCTAGCTGGTCTAGGGTTTTATTGATTTCTTGTTCTGAAATCATCATTTCAATGGTGTGCTTCATAAATCTCTCAATTGTCGATGTCGTGTGACTGAGTACGTCCGTATCCCCAGCGACTCGTTAAGTCGTGTTCAATGCCCAAATGATCAAGTATTCGGGAAACCATGAAGTTTACCAGATCTTCAACCGATTTGGGATTATGATAAAAGCCTGGGGCTGCTGGCATGATGGTCGCACCGTTGCGCGTAAGGCTTAACATATGTTCTAAGTGTATGGCACTAAACGGAGTTTCACGCGGAACAAGGATTAACTGCCCGCGCTCTTTTAATACTACGTCTGCTGCTCTTTCGAGCAAATTATTACTCATGCCTGTCGCGATAGCGGCTAATGTGCCAGTTGAGCACGGACAAACCACCATTTGCTTAGGCGCAGCACTGCCTGATGCTGGCGGCGAAAACCATTCATCTTTGCCTAATACGACTAGCTCACCTTTTAATGGCTCATCGGAATTATGCAGCTGTTCAATTAATTGCTCTTTGGCTTTTTGTGGATTTGCGCTCAGTTGCAAGCCATGTTCGGTGGCTAATACCACCCGCGCTGCACTGGATATCATTAAAAAAACTTGGAAATCGGCCGCTAACAAACATTCCAGCAGCTTAATGCCATAAGGAGCGCCAGATGCCCCCGTCCAGGCAAGACTAATTGCTTTAGCTTTTTTGGCGTAGGCCATGTTGTACCCTCTGTCGGCGAAAGCCTTACGCTAAAGCCTTAATAATTTTCTGGTGAATCCCATTAAAGCCACCATTACTCATGATGACCACGGTATCACCTTGGTTTGCTGTGGCGACGACAGTGCTAATAATATCTTCAATGTTGTTAAACACAGTCACAGGAATTGGCGCGTTAGCCATACTGGCATGAATGTCCCAACCAATATTATCCGCTTGATATAGATAACCTACATCGGCTAATGCCATCGAGTTGGCGAGAGTATCTTTATGTACTCCACTTTTCATGGTGTTTGAGCGCGGCTCTAGCACCACAATAATGTTGCCATTAGGATTGTCACTAGATGCAACTTTAGCCCGTAACCCTTGTAATGTAGTGGCTATAGCGGTTGGATGATGAGCAAAATCGTCATACACCGCCACACCGTTTACTGTGGCTAATAGCTCTAAACGACGCTTTGGTGGACTAAATTGTGCCAACGCCTCAATAGCATGACCTGGCGCTACGCCCACATGACGAGCAGCCGCTATTGCCATTATGGCATTTTCAATATTATGCTGACCTATTAATGCCCAGTTTAATACTCCTTGCGACTCGCCCTTAAACAGCACTTCAAATTCATGGCCATCGTCGGCAATAGTACGCGACTGCCAAGCACTTGGTTCACCTTGTTGAGCTGAATCGCTGGCTAAGCTTGTGGCTTTAGAATAAATTTCTTGCTCGCTCCAACAGCCCATATCAATCACTTGTTGTACGGCTTCAACGTCGCTAGGCCAAATCACTTTACCCTCGCCCGGCACAGTACGTATAACATGATTAAACTGGCGTTGGATCGCCGCTAAATCGGCAAAAATATCGGCATGATCAAATTCAAGGTTATTGATCACTAAAGTGCGAGGATGGTAATGAACAAACTTAGAACGTTTATCAAAAAAGGCACTGTCGTATTCGTCGGCTTCGACAACAAAAAACACTGAGTTACCTAAACGTGCTGACACACCGAAATTTTGCGGTACGCCGCCAATTAAAAACCCCGGCTCGTAGCCGCAGTACTCTAAAACCCACGCGAGCATGCTTGAAGTAGAAGTTTTACCGTGTGTTCCCGCTACCGCCAATACCCAACGGTCTTGCAAAATATATTCAGCCAAAAACTGCGGCCCAGAAGTGTATTTTATGCCGCGATTTAATACTGCTTCTACACACGGATTACCGCGGCTCATGGCGTTACCAATAACCACTAAGTCTGGTTGGTTGTCGCCTTCTTTGCCTAATTGAGCCGGATCAAACCCCTGGATTAGCTCAATACCTTGTTGCTCAAGCTGGGTGCTCATCGGCGGGTAAACGTTGGCATCGCTGCCGGTAACTTTGTGGCCCATTGCGCGGGCAAGTAGGGCTAAACCGCCCATAAAAGTGCCACAAATACCTAAAATGTGTACGTGCATACTCAACTCTAATTGGTCCGTAATATGGCGGTTATTCTAATCTATTGCGCCACAGAATGTCAGTTAACAATGATTGAAATTAATCTAGGGTATGTTGTTAATACAAAATAAAAAACAGCCCCATACTGAGCACGGTTGTGAGCAAGGTATTACGGGTGACGTAAGCCAGCACAGTGGCCACTAGCGCACAGGTTAAATAAGGATTATGCACACTAATAGCCAGCTGGCCTTCGGGCACAAATACGATAGGGGCTAATATGGCGGTTAATACCGCAGGTGCTGAATAGCTTAAAAACGTTAAGGTGTTTTTACTTAGGCGAATAGGCAATTTAGGTTCTAACAACAAGTGCCTACTAACAAATACCACCGCTGCCATTGATAAAATAATCAGCCAGGTCATGCGTTATCTTCCTTAGCGTTAGGAGTTGAATCGACATCGGTTGTCACTGCACTTCCTTCATTAGTCAGTTTGGCGTAGGTCATGCCTGCAGCCATACCCGATATAGCGGCAATTAACAGCCCTGCTTGGATCGCGAATACTGCGCACACCACAGCTAACGTAAGCGACACTAAAACGCACACTAATATTGACGGCTTCTTTACTGTCGGTACCACTATGGCAATAAAGGTGGCTGCAATGGCAAAGTCGAGCCCGAGTTCGCCTAGGTTGTCGATAGACTGCCCTGCGACAATGCCGAGCAAGGTAGCAATATTCCAGCCGACATAAAAAGTTAACCCGCCGCCCAAAGCGTACCAACGATCAAACTGATGTTGGCCTGGTTTATCACCGCTGTGAGTTTGATTGGCGATAGCAAAGAGTTCGTCGGTGAGTAAAAACCCTAGCCCTAAACGCCATTTAAGCGGCAACGGGCTAATATGAGTACGCATGGCCATGGCATACAATAAATGCCTTGAAGTAATTAGTAAGGTGGTTATCAGAATACTGCCGATACCAATACCGGCTTTTATCATGCCAAGCGCAACTAACTGGGCGCTGCCAGCAAAGATAATGGCCGACATTGCTTGGCTTTCAACGGCTGTAAGGCCAACTTCAAGGGCAAACGAGCCCGCTAAAATCCCCCAAGGGATCACCGCTATCGTTAGCGGCATAACGGCAAGCGCGCCAGCTAAAAATGATTTGGTTTTAGTGGTAGTGATACTGATAGATTCGGTTGCGCTCACATCATCTCCTTATGCTGCACTGATTACGCTAACGCGCTAAGTGACAAGAAGATTAGCTTAACGTGAATAAATGAATAAAGCCCCTGAAAACTGATCATTATGGAGAATTTTCAAACTATGCTGTGGGTTGAGATCTTGAGGGGCTTCATTATTATGTATAAAATCTATTAGTGAAATATAAAAAAATTGATACATTAACTTAATATCAATAGGCACAAACAATGATAACGTGAACCTTGCAAATTGTATAACCAACATTCTAATTTAATAAATTAGATATCAAAACCCCTCTTTCAAGATGCAAAAATGACATTTTACATCTTTAAAAATAAGCAATAACTAAATATTAAGAACTAAATCTTTAGAACTAAATACCAGCGAGCTAAACCCCCTATCCCTTACCCCCTATTTTCTATTTCTATTTCTATTAAATATACAGGAATCATTATAACTTCACTCATTAGGCAATAATGCGAACCTTCATATTAACTCGTTTTATATTAAATTAGCTCATGGGTTAATTCACGAATTTGCTTTTTTAACCATGCTGCATCTTCATTGTCAACACTAGGATGAGTGACTAAAACCAATTTTAATGGCTCTACAACCTCAAATAGACGATTGCATTCGTACTCAGATAACTGGCAAGCATGTAAACCAGAGTCATCATCTAACATGTCATACACTGCTTTGTAGGGCGTTATTGCCAATGACTGACAGTCTGAGAGGTAATCAAATAAAGAAGACACGCTGGTAATGGTCATTTCGGTATTCAGAGATAAATCCTTAGCCTGACAATACTCCTGGAATGGGTTGAGTATGGGGGCCTGGATACCAATAAGCGTATTGATATATGGGTATTTAGCAATGGTTTCTAGAGAGATGTCTTGCTTTAATATAGGGTGCTTTCTGCAGCTGAGTAAGTATTGTCGGTTCATTGTCGCAAGCACTTCAACCTGTAATTTTTGGTCAAAACAGAGGATCTCTTCAGGGCCTTTGCAGCAACACATCACAATACTGTGTGGATCGCTAATCACGCTTTCCAGAGAATGACTATTCCAGCTACTCACATTAATATGGATATTTTTATTGTGTTCTTTAATGGATTTCATCAATGCTCGCGGATAGGCATAAGCAATCATTCCAGGAATGACTAATTCAAAGTATCGATTATGCGATTGTTCAGCACTATTAACTCGATTGAAGTTTTTAGCACAGTCCACTATTTCTTTAGCAATGGGATAAATTTTTCCCGCATAATCATTTGGGACTAATCCGTATTTCCGCCTAATAAACAGCTCATCACCAAATATGAGTCTTGCTGTGTGTAAACAACGACTTATCTTCGAAGCTGGCACATCTAATATTCTAGAAACATGCGTCGCTGATTTATTTTCATAAAGACTCACTAATATAGATAGTGTTAATAAATCTAATTTATCTAAGTCAATTGGCTTCATCTTAGATACTCCATTTTAGGTATATAACCTAGCATTCTAACGCTTTTAAAAAGAGTTCATAATGTTATTTTAAGTATTCAATGATTACTTATTCCAGATCATAAAAATGATTTTATAACACGACATATTTCACATAGAATGCTTCCATCGATTGGAGCAATGTTTAGTAAAAGCTAATTTCATGTATTGTAATATCCAATTAAACAACTAGAATTTCGAGAAAACAGATATTCACATATTGATTTATTAAATTTCAACATATCAATATTTTAAAAACTCAAATTTAAACTTAATAACTTTCAAATCAACTTTGTTTATTTCAAATATATATCAACTTAAAATGCAGAAAAAAACAATAAGACCTAAATCATAACTACGATCGAATAAATTAAAAGCACATCATTTAATTGATTACGATCAATTAAAAATCAAAATATAAGGATAATATTGATCGTACGTCAATGACGTATGTTTAATTCATAAAACAATAAATTAAAAACGATTTCTTGGAGGATAATATGATTACTTCAGTCTTTTTAAGTTATGCATTTGTGTACTCTGTGCTGTTTATTGTGGTT
Organism: Shewanella sp. AC34-MNA-CIBAN-0136; assembly: GCF_040309945.1. Classification (NCBI taxonomy): domain Bacteria; kingdom Pseudomonadati; phylum Pseudomonadota; class Gammaproteobacteria; order Alteromonadales; family Shewanellaceae; genus Shewanella; species Shewanella sp. AC34-MNA-CIBAN-0136. The sequence continues at coordinate 122,504 of NZ_JBEOPJ010000002.1, forward strand.
CCCTTTATATTAGTAATTTTCATTATGACTTGTATAAAGTTCTTCAAAACTGACACTGAAGAGCACTCAATTAAGTTCAAAAAAATGCTTTTTGATACTCAGAGCTTTAACTTTTTAAAATCACTAAAAACAATGGTGGGCGGCAAATATGATGTTTGTTGCAACGTTCCAATCGATACCGTGTTCGAAATGGATGCCCAAACCGCAGCCGAAAACCATACACGATTCGATTATGTCGTGATAGATCATGACTCGTCGGAAGTGAAATTGGTTATCTCTGATTTCAGTCAACAAGATGATGCTAACGCAAAAAGTTTGTTTGAAAAATTCAACGTTAAATTAGTTGAAATCGTTCGAGGCAAACCTTACGACATGCAAATGTTAAAGCTATCCCTACCGGTATGAAGACCCTGTCGGGTGAAGACAATCTGTTTTCACCCGATATTTTTTGATAACCCATGATTGTAGAGAGGACTGATTATGTCCCGGAATAACTGGCTACTGATGTTAAGTGTAGGCGTATTGTCGTTTGCCCTTATTAGTCAGGGAGCAAATAGCGCTAACTCTACTGAGAAAATTAACAATGACTCATGTATGAGATGCCATAAACGCAATGGTGCAATGCTAGGCCACCATGCCCAAGCACAGCTAAAAATGAGCTGTAGCTCATGCCATGGTGAGCAAGGAAATCACCCTAAAAAACCCAATGACCTGATGGTATTTTCGGCGGGAAACGACATTACAATAGACGCTAAAAATGACGTTTGTTTGAAATGCCATTCGCCTAAAAAGATATCCCAAGCAGAGTGGACTCACAACGTACATGCTCAAAAAGTGAGTTGTACATCTTGCCATAAACTGCATCCTGAATCTGACCCCATAATGGGCTTAGGATCAAAAGATCGCAGTAATGTGTGCCGAAATTGTCACACGGTGCAGAGGTAAGTAATCATGGAAAACTCAAGAAGGCATTTCCTTAAAAGCACCTGCGCATTGGTTGCAGGCGTGTCGGTATATCCACTCAGTGGTAATAATGCCAATGCCGAAATGGAACCCGCTATAAACAACATAAAGTACGCTTTGTTACATGATGAAACTAAATGCATTGGCTGTAATGCCTGTGTTGAAGCATGTCGAGAAGTGAATCATGTACCTGAAGGTGTCACACGACTAAGCATTGAAAGAACTGGGCCGTTTGGAGAATACCCTAATCAGTTTTATCATTTTTCTCGACATTCTTGTGAACATTGCGAGAACGCACCTTGCGTTTCTGTTTGTCCAACCGGGGCCGCCTTTATTAATAAAGAAACCGGTATTGTTGCAGTAAATGCAGATAAATGTGTCGGTTGCCAATACTGTATTGCGGCCTGCCCTTATGAAGTGCGTTTTATTAATCCTGTTACTAAAGCTGCCGACAAATGTGACTTCTGCCGTGAAACTAATCTCAAACAGGGTAAACAACCTGCCTGTGTAGAAATATGTCCGACAAAAGCATTAGTGTTTGGCAATCTTAAAGATCCCGAGTCTGAACTGGTTGCACTATTAAAGGCGAATCCGACTGAGCGCTTTAAGCAAGATTTAGGTACCCGACCTAAAATATTTCGTATCAAAGCGAAACAAGGGGAGATTATATTATGAGTGCTTTTCATTTTGATACATTGGTTTGGCACTGGCCCATTGCAATATACCTATTTTTAGCCGGGGCATCCGCAGGCGCCATGTTCTTCGCTGTTTTATTGAAACATTTTTGCTTAAAAGAGAAAGCATATCAGTCTGGATTTATTATAGCTGCTTGTATTATTGCGGCAATTTCCGTTTTAGCTGGCTTAGGAGTGTTGGTATTAGATTTAACAAAACCTTGGGACTTTTGGAAGATTCTAGTGTTTTACAATCCTACGTCGGTGATGTCGATGGGTGTGATTATCTTAATGCTATATCAAGTATTTATGTATGCTTGGATTGCAGTAGCATTCAGACAACCCATTGATAAATTTTGTGAAAAACATTTACCAATCGTCTGTACGTTAACCAGGCTGCTAGCGCGATATGAAGCAGGTATAACCGGTTTACTAGTGATTTTCTCAGTGTCGCTAGGTGCCTATACCGGATTTTTATTATCGGCTCAACCTCACTTCCCGATGTGGAATACCGGAGTATTACCCTTACTATTTTTAGCTTCTGGCTTGTCTTCAGGTGCCGCTGCATCACTATTAGGTGGTGTGTTACTCAAAGGCAATCCCAATGGTGCTGAAGTACGTTTTATTCATAAAATAGAGATCCCATTGATTTTAGGCGAGATACTCCTTATGTTCACCTTCTTCCTAGGATTGGTCTTCAGTGGTGGCCAAAGCAAGGTTGCGGCATTCAATGCTATCGGAGTAGGCTTTTGGGGATTTATATTCTGGTTCGGCATTATGGGACTAGGATTGTCGGCCCCATTAGCGATGAACTTATTTATGACCGCCACTTCAAAACGCAAGTTTTCCTATGTTGCCGGAACAGCATGTCTGAGTTTATTGGGCGTCATATTATTACGTAACTTTATACTTTATACCGGTCAAATGGTGGTAAGTTAATAAATTAACGGTGATAGCACGCGTTAGCAATCGTACTGTCACCGTCTATTCAACAGAAGATACCGCTGTTTGTAACCTCGTCCCTTTATTGAGTCTCATTTTTTTGAGTCACCATTTTTTGAGTCACCTTCGCTTAACTATTTTTACCAATTGATTTTAATTGGCATTAAGACAAGCTAACAATTCAAAACCAACCATTATTACCCCGTCATTCAAAGCCCACTAGAGCGATTACAGCTGGGTAAACTGCCTTATCAAATTGTGATACACATTATGCAGGTTATCTAACTCGGCGCGATCTGTGTTATTGGTTTTGATCAAGTTTTGAATGCTTTGATCGAGCTGATACAAGGTTTGGCGTAAAGTGACATCGGCCACCATACTTTGCATCCAGGTAATAGCTGCTACGCGTTGCCCTCGGGTTACCGCGGTCACTTTATGCAAACTACTCGACGGGTATACTACGGCGTATCCTGCAGGTAATTTAATTTGCTGCAGGCCAAATTCAGTGGCAATAACTAACTCACCACCGTCATACTCTTCGGGTTCACTCAAAAATACCGTCATGGATACATCACTGCGGATCACTTCAGAGGTATTGGGGATCCGCATGATGGCTGCATCGACATGGTAACCATACTCTTCAGTTTCGCTATAACGATTAAAGCACGGCGGAAATATCTTATGCGGTAACGCCGCTGATACAATTTTAGGCGTTTCGCCAATACGCGCCAGTAGTTGGTTAGCCAGTTGGCGCACATTAGCGTGTTGCGCATCTGCTTGATTGTTATTTTTAACCGACGCCGCCATTCCCATTGCGGTTGTGCGACCGTCGCCCCACGGACATTCAGCCAATTGCTGACGATAAGCGCTGACATCCTGTTTCGAGAGAATTTGTTCAATAACAATCATGCAAATACCTTTAATTAAAACTCATAGGTCATCGACAATTTAGCATTACGGGCATCACCTAAGTACATAAATGAGCCAGAACGATAAGCTGCAGTCCAATATTCTTCGTTCAATATGTTACCTACGTTTATGCGGAAAGTTAAATCCTCAGTAGCATTGTAACTGGCAAATAAATCAACTACTTGATAGTTAGGCACCACAATGCTGTAACGGCTATTGTCGCTATCATAACCTGCTGCAGTGTCTGGTTGTCCACCATACATTTCACTTTGATAAGTGTAACTACCACCAAATACAAATGACTCTGTTAGTTCATAACGCAGTTGCAAATAAGCGCTCTCGTCTGCAAAGTTACTCAGTACTAAACCAATGTTAGCTGGATTATAAGATTCTAAAATTTCTGAATCCATTTTGGCTGCCGAGAATTGTATGCTGAGTTTGTCAGTAATATTGCCGACCATACCAAACTCAATACCTTTAACGCGGTTTTTACCGGTATTAAGTGTCCCCAAAGTTGAGTAGCTGTCGCCAACACTTTCCATTACATCACTTTTAGTGATTTGGAAGATCGATGCTGAAAACATCATTTTGTCGTCAAACAACATCCACTTGGTGCCAAGCTCTAGGTTTTCAACGATTTCGGCATCGGCTTCAGCAGCTTGCTCTTGTGTACCACAAATACCACCGTAACCACAGTTAGCACCTAAGTCAGACTCACCGCCGTTGATGTTGGTTGCAGTACTGTAATTGGCGTAGATATTGGCATCTTCAGATAAGTCGTAAACTAAGCCAATATTGCCGTTATACATGGTATCGGAATAGGCATAATCCACTTCGCCATCACGACCTGTGGTGTTGTTACTGTAATCAAAGCTGTCTTGTCTAAAACCAAAAAATAATGCTAACTGATCGGTTAATTCTACCGTATCCATCATGTATGCCGACACGGTTTCGATGTCGTATATCGCATCTGATCCACCATCAACATAGCTGCGATTGATTAATTGGCCGATATTATCGACAGTATTGCCGTCACCATCAATAATACAATAAGACTCTGATACGCCACCGCGACCATTGGTCAAACAATTTCCATCATTGTTGTTGGTGATGCTATATACGCCGTTATCAACATTTTCATCTGTGTATTCAAGGCCAAATACTAACTTATGATTAAAACCAAGTGCTTGAGTGTTCCAAAATAAGTTGAATTGAGTGCTGACATAATCAACATCTTGGTTACCTTGGTGAGTACTAAGCGTTAAGGTGCTGGCACCAGGCGCTGTTGGGTCGGTATCTGCCCGCGTTGTGCCGCCCATACCGGTTGTAATATAGCCATTTTCGGTATGTCCAACGCGTGTGGCGTTGTACAACGTAATGCTGTCATTTAACTCATATTCGGTACGTAAGGTAAACGTGGTGACCTTAGAATTTAGAAAGTCACCATCTTGAGCATAAACAGGAATATCTTCTAGCGGCTTACGAGTATCTCGATCAAAATAACTGCCTAAATCTGGCACATCTTTCGCGTCTAGGTAGTAACCATCGGCGGTAAATGACAATGCATCGGTGGCTTCATACACACCCGATAACTGAACACCTTGGCGTTCACTCGTAACGCCTTCGCGGCCCGGCTTGTCTTCTTCAGCGGTTAAGCCGTTAAGGCGTACTGCCACTTTGTCTGATATCGGTAAGTTATAGTCCACCGTTAGACGAGTGTGATCGTCAGTACCAATACCGAGATCGACGCGGCCAAAATCGTAAGCTACTGAGGCTTTTTTAGTCACACTGTTAATGGCACCGCCTGATGAACCACGGCCAGCAAATGTTGAACTTGGACCTTTGGTAATTTCAACTCGCTCGGTGGCAAAACTTTCACGAGTGGTCATGCCAGGGTCGCGAAGTCCATCTACAAACACGTCGCTACGTGCTTCGTGACCACGGATAATATAACGATCACCGAATGCATTACCGTTTTCACCCGTACCAAGGGTGACACCCGCTTGAGCTGACAAAATGTCTTTTAAGTCAGTATTTCCTGACTCTTGAATTTGGTCTTGAGTTAACACGGTAATCACTTGAGGCGTATCGACAAGTGCAGCCATTCGGCGTTTGTCAGCAGAGTTATTAAACATGTAAACCGAGTTTTGCACACCATGAACACGAATTCGCTCTATTGATTCGTCCGTTTGCGCGGGTTTACATTTCGCCAATATATCCTTATCGCAAGTTTCATTTTTGGTGTCTGCAGCATATAGCGCTGGGCTACTGAATACTAATGCTGCAGCAACGGCTTGAGCACCTAACGATAACTTACTGTAATTACTCGACTTCATGCTTAACATCATCCTGTTATTAATAAGCGTTAACTAAATTTCATTTATGTGATGCACTTTACATAAATGAAACAAAGATCGCAAATGCAAATCATTATCATTTGTGTAAAGATTTATTAAATAAGAGATTTAGCTAACAAAGGAGGCAATAAGCAGATAGGTAGCCGTTATTAATAACCGCGGTTATTGATAAAAAACCGTCATTGATAACAGTTTGAATACCGCTCAGAAACAGCGGCCTGGTCGATATCGATTAACTGACTTGATAAAGCTCTAACGGTAAACCGTCTGGATCGCTAAAAAAGGTATATTGTTTACCGGTATATTCGTCAATACGAACGGGTTCGACTGAGATGTTGTTCTGCTGCAAATGGGCCACTACCACATCGAGATCATCAACTTTAAACGCTAAATGACGTAAGCCTTGGGCTTCGGGATAACTGGGTCTTGGCGGCGCACCATTAAATGAAAATAACTCAATTTGGCTACCATCGGGCAAAGCTAAATCAAGCTTGTAAGAATCCCGAGCTTGGCGGTAATGCTCAGCAATAACTTTTAACCCTAAAACGTGAGTATAAAATGCTTTTGAACGTGGGTAATCGACACAGATAATCGCGACGTGATGAATTCCATTTAGCATGGCTGTCCTTGTAAATAGACTATTAATAATTAAAGCTGGTAATTAGAACTGATCATTAGATTTTGTACACAGAAAAAAGTAAAACCCTGATAGAACAAGTCTATCAGGGTTGATATACGCTTTTAAAGTCATAAACAAAACTAAAGCAAGGTTAATGACTTCCAGAGAAAGTGGTTTACATTAAACGCCGATTTCACCGCCGTCATCTTTAATAAACATCACTGTGGCCGCACGTGGACGAACCGTTGTGCCTGCAGGCGTTTCTTCATCTGCTCTATCAGAGTATGGCCAGTTGTCAGGATGCTGAATATTGGCAAACATTGCGGTGTAATCTGGCGACATGGCAAAACCAGTCACTTCACAGCCGTTAGGGCCAACAAAGAAACGCTTAAGCTGAGTTTGGTTTTCAGCCGTTACCACTTGTTGATTACCGTCTGCATCTACCATCGTTGATGGCACAATCGCTAACATTTGATCGTTGGTTTCTTCGGTAACTTCAGAGGCACCGTTATCGGTTTGCACCCACAAAATACCACGTTGATCGAACGCCAAGCCGTCTGGACTAGCAAACTGGTTTAAGTCAGTTAAGCCAGATAAGTTTGTTTCAGCATCACCATCTGCAGGTGAACCAAATATAAAGATATCCCAACTAAATTCAGTTGCTGCATCACCTTCATCCCAACGGATAATATGACCAAAGTTGTTATTTAAACGTGGGTTAGCAGGGTTGGTGCTGTCGGTACGTTTACTGTTGTTGGTTAACGTTAGGTATACCGTACCTGTAAATGGATCGACAGTTGTCCATTCTGGGCGATCCATTGGTGTAGCACCAACTAAGTCAGCAGCGCCAGCAGTATTTAATATAATCGCGGCTTGTGAGTCAAAGCTGCTCGCAAGCGTGCTTCCGTCGGCAGTCACCCCATCTAACGTCAGCGGTAACCATTCACCCACACCGTCTTCGGTAAACTTAGCTGCATATAAGGTTCCGGCATTCATGTACTTATCGCCTACTGTTAAGCGGTTAGTACTGTTAGCATCTGCTGGATCCCATGCTGCGTCAGAAACAAACTTATACAGATATTCAAAACGTGAATCGTGGCCTGAATAAAATGTGATTGGTTTGCCTTCTTCAAGTTTACCAAAGGCACAACCCTCGTGGCGGAAGCGACCTAATGCAGTACGCTTAATGGCGCGCGAGTTGGGATTGTATGGATCAATTTCAACAATATAACCATGGCCATTGGCTTCGTTACGGTAATCGTTAGTCGCACTTGAGCCCGTTGGCGTCACATCAAAACGAGCAAATTCGTCTAAACGCTCATCGTCATCACCGGCTAAATGGCTCCAGCCATAACGAGTGTCAGAAGTCGAAATACCAATGCGGGTTTGCTCTTGCGTTAAGGTGCCTTTATTAACAAAGTAACCAGGCCAGTTTTCTTCACATGTTAAATATGTGCCCCAAGGCGTATAACCATTACCACAGTTATTCAAGGTACCGCGCGCTTGGCTGCCATCGGGCGAATAACGCGTTTCAAGGTATGAGCTGTACGCTAGTGGGCCAGCAATATCCATCACGGTTGCACCGGTAAAACGACGGTTATGGCTGTCGTTTTCGACCACTTGCCATCGTCCAGAAACTAATTTAATACGGACAACTGAAATACCATGGGCGTTGATTTCTTTGCGGATTTCATCAATTACAGTGCGCTTACCATCAGCATCAAACGTTGGACCTGTTGGATGTAAAGCATCCTGGTCAATGTATTCGTGGTTAATACAAAATAAACCGTCATCTGCCGAATCATTCAACGGGAAGAAATGCATACCATCATGATGCATACCGACTGAGTTTTCCTGATCGATAGCAGTATTACTGCCATCGGCTTTCCACGCTGCAGCTTTCGAATTTAAGGGTGTTCCCCAAGGTGCTAACACATAAGCTGAATAACCAGCAGCTACCGCAACTGCATCGGTTTTAGAACCGGCAATAGACTCAAAACCTAATACGGCAGAACTTTTTGTTGGTGCTGTTGGCGTGGTCGGCGTTGTTGGCGTTTCTGCAACAGTGTCATTGTCAGAGCCACAAGCACTTAATCCGAAGCCACCAAACGCCGTCATAGCACTAAGGCCTAAACCACGCTTAACAAAATTACGACGTGATAGATGATTATCCATCACTTCATTGAAGGGGGTATTTTTACTGTTGTTAAAACGAGTTGGATCAAATGTCGCCTTGCTCATAAATTGTCCTTAGATATGCTCTGAAAATAACGGATCAAATATAGGTATAATTATTTGTCAGTTAAGATAAGCGTCTAATGTGACAACTCGGTTCAAACTAGATGACATTAATGTGGCAGTAAAAAGACACTCACCACACTGTCATGTGTGATGGAATCAATATCAAACTCATGTTAGCGTTTTTTACCGCGTGAAGATGCCGCTAATGCCTTTTTACGTGCTTGTTGTTTTAATGCAGATTTGGTTGTTTTACGGGTAACTGGAGCAATTAAATCAAGGTCTGGCTCAAAACCTGCCAGCCATTGCTGTGGTAAACGTCGGTCTAAAAAGGCTTCTAGTTTAGTTAATAATGGCTCGTCATCGATGCTTAATAATGTAATAGCTTGCCCTGCTTTACCTGCTCTGCCTGTGCGGCCTATTCGGTGGACGTAGTCTTCAACTTGAAACGGTAACTCCATATTAACGACATAATTCAACTCGTTAATATCTAACCCTCTAGCAGCCACATCGGTGGCGACTAACGCGGCCACATCACCGGCTTTAAATGCTGCTAATACTTGTTCACGTGCTGCTTGAGTTAGGTCAGCATGAAATGCTTCAGCCGCTACACCAGCTTGATTCATTTGCTTTACCAGTGCATCAGCACCTTGTTTGGTGCGGCTAAATATTAAGCTTTGCTGCCAACCTTCTTGGCTGATTAAATGACACAGCATGGCGCATTTTCGGTTAGCGTCGACATTAAACACTCGCTCAACAATACTGCTGGCGGTGGTATTTCGCTGAGCCACTTCAATCACTTGTGGTGAGCGTAATAAGCGTCGGCTAAAACTGAGCATACGGTCATCTAAGGTGGCTGAAAATAGTAATGTTTGTCGTGTACTTGGTAAACGCTTAAGCACCTCGACAATTTCATCTTTAAAGCCCATGTCCAGCATGCGATCGGCTTCATCAAATACCAAATGAGTTAATTTCGACAATGACAACGCACGCTTACGTAACAAGTCTAATAAACGTCCGGGGGTCGCTACCAAAATATTAGTGCCATTGGCTAACAGGCGGATTTGTTCACCAATGCTAACCCCGCCATAAACCATCACGCTAGTGACTGAACTGCCATAAGCATATTGCTCAATACTACTGTGCACTTGCTGGGCTAACTCTCGAGTTGGGACCAATACAAGCGCGGTAATAGGGGTTAAATGAATATATTGAGTATCTGGCTGAGCGACTAGAGCATCTTTATGTGTCAATAGTTGATGCAGTAACGGTAATGCAAATGCAGCCGTTTTCCCGGTGCCCGTTTGCGCCCCCGCCATCACGTCTTTACCGCTTAAAATAACCGGAATAGCCTGTAATTGGATTGGCGTAGGTTGCTGATATTTTAATTCAGCTAGACGGTTAATCAATATGGGATGTAACGATAAATCTGCAAAAGACATAAAAACTCCAAACATGTGGATGGGCAGTTTATCACGCTCATTCAGATTAAAACAAAGGCTCTAGGCAGTGCTTGCTTGGATTATCGTTAATTAACACGGCTGGTAAATGTGATGCTCAACACATCTTAAGCAGGTCGAGCTTTTTGCGGCAGATATCACTTGACTAAAAAAGTAAGCCTTATACAATTTAAACATGCAAATAAAAAACATGTTTAAATTTAGCCACTAGATTTCATCACAACATTACACAATCAGCTCCCATAACGAGGTATCACCATGAGTTTTTCAATTAGCGGTATTTTCAAGCCAGCCAAGCAAGCTGAACCAGTTAGCAATGTGGCGCCTACAGCCCAGGACACTGCTGCAACAGACTCGAACTCTGCAACAGAAAAAGTATCTCAGGCTGAAAATACTACCAAAAAACAAGCTAATGGTGGCAGTTGTTGCGGTGGATGTGGCGGCGGCAATCATTAATCCACGAGAATATTAAACGTTACCACGTCTGAATAAACGTAAATTGTCTTTACTGATTAATTGCGGATACTGCGCTGTAACGTCGAAAAAGCCATTGGCATACGCCACTGCCACTGAGCCTTGATTCTGTTTCTCGATATAAGCAAAAACTGGGCTCGAAATAAATTGCTTTAAAAACATTTCCACTGCTTTGGTGGCAATGCCCTTGCCCCAATGTTCACGTCCAATCCAATACCCAACTAAACGCATTTGTGGGTCGGACTTTGCTGCTGCGTCGGTATTAATCCACGATAAAACATTACCCACTAAAACATCATCGATCCAAATCCCTTGCGCTATCGCCTTTTCATTAGCCAATACTTTTTGCTGCCAATGCAGGTTAAAAGCCTTACGTTTACGCGGCACAAAATCTGCCATTTTATTAGCAATAGGGTCGTTTTCAAATTCAAACAATATATCTAAATCTGCTTCAGTAATGGGATGAAGAGAAATATTCATTTCGGGTTCGCCTTTTCTATGTTGTGTCACCAAGATCATTTATATTATAGATAACCTCAGCTCTAAAAAGAGATGGGATAAATCGTTAAAAACGGGTTTAATTCAAGTCTGCAATATCAAACTTGCCATGTGTTTTGCTAACAAGGCATATTGGACGTATCAATAGCTCGCTTATTGTAAGTCGATTCAACACTGATAGCGGAAATGCCTGTTTGATGATCGTTTATTATCCATAATTGAGGTTATATATTCTCATTCATCGACACGCTTGACGATGAATAACCGTATCAACATGCATTAAAGGACTACAGGATGAAAAGCATTAAAACATGGCAATGGTTAGGCTTTGCTGGCCTTTTACCTTTTATTATTCTCAGTGTATTAGCCTTCAATCATAGCCTATTAGCACCCGAACATACTATGCTAGGGTTTGTTAGCTATAGCGCAGTGATTTTAAGTTTTGTTGCCGGTACTCTGTGGGGCAAAGCGGTTATATTAACCTTAGATGACAACATCGCTAAGTTACTTATCATTAGTAATATCATCGCTCTCGCTTGTTGGATTGCACTATTAACACCATTTGCATTATCCGCGCTTATCCTACTCGCCAGTGGTTATCTGTATTTATTGTATATTGAATTTAAAGCCAAACAATTATCAACCACCACCAGCTACCTCACATTACGCACAATATTAACCAGTGCTGCTGTAGTATGCCACATTATTGTTATGCTCAGTCTTTTTAGCGTTTAACAACATGTTAATTCGAACAAAAAGCCCATACTTTACAGCATGGGCTTTTTTGTTGATCGCAGCAAGCTGGATTCATCATTTATAAACCAGTTTGACACTGTTCTTGCTGGTTTATCATCGGTGATAAAATCGGCATCATGCCTTTAAGTACTTGTAATGGCAGTGCTGAAGTAAAGCTAAAGTCGTCAGCCTTCTCCCCTGGCACAAACGCCGTTAAGGTACCAAAGTGACGATCGCCTAAATAGAACACAAACGTTGCGGTACGGTTTATAGCGGTTGAAGACACTTTACGGCCATTACGAATTTCAGTCGCAATACGGTTATCACCTGTACCCGTTTTACCACCCATAACAACAGCCTGGCCATTGCTATCCACCAAGCTGCCTTTGAGTCTTCTCGCAGTGCCATTTTCGACCACATTTGCCAGTGCTTTTTTCAACGCTCGCGCAACTTCTTGATGCATTACTCGTGTAACAGTTTGCTTATTATTGGCCAATGTCACCTCATATGGAGTGTCCTTGGCAAACTGCAGCTCATCAATTCTCACTGTAGGGTAACGATAGCCATCATTTTGAATAATACCCATTAACTCAGCCAATGCTGCAGGTCTGTCGCCCGAGCTGCCTAAAGCTGAGCCTAATGAAGGCACCATGTATTCAAACGGATAACCCATTCTCACCCATCGCTGATGAATACTTAAAAAAGCTTCAACTTCTAACATCACTTGAATACGCACATCACGTGCATTTTGATGACGCGTTCTAAACAGCCAGCGATATACTTCTTGTAGCTGCGGCTGCGCATCCTCTAATACTTGAGTAAGACCCGTTTCTGGATAGTCATTTAAATAACGTAATACCCACAGCTCTAACGGGTGCACCCGCGCAATATAGCCTTGATCAGCCAAATTGAACTTTTCTTCGCCATACTTGTTGTACAGCACATTAATTTGTTTATCAGTAAAGGTTTTTGCTGGTAAACGCCCTGCAAGAAAAATCTTTAACTCACGGGCACCATCGTAAGGTTTTAAATAACGATAAACCGCCGTTAACTTGTGCTCTTGTTGTTGAATACCATCAAATAACACCTCAAGACGTTGCTCTGGTGCAAGCTGACGATACTTGCGATAAAAACGTTTTACAAACGAACTGCCCTCACGCTTAGCAAATGCTTTTAGGTATTCTTCACGGCGCGGATCTTTGTCGTTACGCAATAGCTGCGACACACTGCCTTCACTGTTATAACTACTACTGTAATTAACAATGTCTTGCATTAAGCGCACAAAAGGCAAGTTTATTGACTCTTGCAATGCTTGATATAATGTTGGTACGCGGCTGTTTTCTTTTTTATTAAAATTGTTAAATACATGCAAACCACCACCGGTGAAGAAACGTTCTTCTGGTGAAGCCGAATATTCGCGCTGCAGTGCTGCATCTAACATTCGGGTTAAATTACGGTCACGGGTGGTAATCAAATAATCGACCACCCAGCGTGTAATATGGTCTTTACGTTCCACATCCACTTGGCGTAAATCAGCCACCGTCATTGCCGAAAAACGCTGTTGTAATTCGGCAATAATGTCTAAATATGTCGCTAATACACGTAACTTAGCCGTTGAACCAAGCTCCAACTTACTGCCTTCGTTAATATCAAACGGCTGATCAATACTGTCGGTTTGAATCCGTACCCGATTGGCGCTGTCGGTGCTTTCATATAAGGTAAAGCTGTACAACACTTTATCTAACTGCTGCACAGACAGTAAACGCTCACCCAGTAGTCCGATACGTTCAGCCGAACTGGGCTGAGCTAAACTACGTAAGTAATCACTAACTTGTTGTTGCAAGTCACCATGAAAGGTACTGTTAATCGATAAATCGTAGCGATCGAGATCAAATAAACTTAATCCCAACATACCCGCAGTACGAATACGTACCGCATTAACCCCTTTATTGTTAGCGAGGTTAGTCGTCGCTAACTTACTAGAATTAAATTGTAATGTTTGCTCAAGTGCCGACACCATCAATTGCGTTTCAATCAGACCATCACCGCCCAGTAAACGTAAATAGCTGTCTACTAACGATTCTAAATCCTCATGACCTTGGCGTAAGTAATACGACGGCCGACGCTGAGCAATCATTAAGGCCACGATTTGACGAAACACCTTGCCACGCTCAGCAGCATTTTGCTGAGTATGACGGCTCAATAGTATTTGGTTAGCTTGATTAAAATCTGTTTTAAACCAGGCCCATAAGCCATCACCAATACCATGAACTTCACCAAAACCAGGCGCCGATGATAATGGCACTGTGTTGAGATAATCTTGTACGATACGTTGGCGAGCGCCAATGGTGCTTTCACCCTGCTGATACACTCGCACAATTGCCGAACCAATTTGTAATAACTTATCCTTGATACTCAAGGTTAAGCCGTGGTTAGAATGCCTAAATTTTTCAATTTGGGTGGCCAAGGTACTGCCACCCGCTTTAGACATATCAGCCCCAAAAATACCCGCTACCTGGCTGGCGGCAGCCAACACAAATCGAGGCCAGTCAACCACAGGATTGTATTTAGCTTCTGGACTCAACATTTCACGGTTTTCGATAAACAATAAGGTATTAATGATTTGGTCGGGGATTTTATCTTGGTCTTGATACACTCGTTTAGGATAGGAGAAATCGAATACCGTCATGTCACGGCAATCTTTTATCATTAAGCCTGATTGGGCTTTTTCATGATACGGCGGGAAAAAACCAATATTGGTATAATCCATCAACATTGGTGAAAATGCCACTTGCTGAGTGATTTGATAATTACGCTCAATTAAACGCGCTATTTTCTGCGGTAATTGGCTATAACCATGGCGATCATCAAAAGGACCATACTTAGGATAAATCACTGCATCGCTGCGATAATCACGTACTTTATAGGTTAATTTAGTCGCATATTGATGCAAAAAATAAGATTGATAATACGATGTCCGCACCTCAAACTCGATCAGATAGGCTGTTGCTAACAATAATACGATGAATAACCAACCCGCTTTACTGCGACGAACCGGAGCCGGTTTGGCGGAAGATGTATTAGGTCGATAATTATCAAACTGACTGTCTGTATGTGGACTAGACACAAACTCTCCATCTAACGCATAAAATCACAATAACGCACCATTTAACTTTTGGTTGAGATGTTCAATACATCGCGTAACTAATTGTGATAATTTTATCAGATGGGTAAAGCCATTAGATATAGACAAAAATAACTAAATGTTGTTTTTTAGCCCATTAAAGACCTTATTAACACAATATCGATATTTTTATATAAAACACTTACCCAAGTCTAAGGATTGTTTTGGACAATAGCACTTCAACAGCCACTATTTATCCGCCATTAAGATTAGGTTTAGCCATGTGGTCACAAAACCAATGGCAACAAACCGTCTACGGCAATAGCCAAGCACATCGGCTCGCGCGCTATGCCGAAATATTTAATACCGTTGAAGGTAACACTACTTTCTATGCCACGCCGTCGTTACAGAATGTACAAAATTGGTACGCCGCAACCCATGACGATTTTAAATTTACCTTTAAACTGCCCAAGCACATCACTCATGAATTACAGCTACAACATGCAGGGCCGGCCCTACAACAATTCTTTAGCGTAATGGAACCGCTAATTAACCGAACCGGGGTGTGGAAAATTCAACTTCCGGCCAGTTTTGGGCCACAATCGTTGCCACAGTTAGCACAATTTTTAACTCAAGTGCCACAAGGCCTAACCTATGGCGTCGAAGTACGTAATAGCGCCTTTTTTGCTAAAGGTGAAGCAGAGCAAGCATTAAACCGCTTACTCATCGACAATAACTGCAATCGTATCATTATGGATACGAGGCCTGTTTTTGCGGCCGCGCCAACCACAGCCGCAGTGATAGATGCCCACCAAAAAAAGCCTAAAGTGCCAGTACACGCCATTGCAACCGCAAACAATCCTGTGGTGCGCTTTATTGGTCATCCGCAAGCGGAAGCCAATATACATTTTTTCCAAAACTGGCTTAAACAGCTGCCTTTATGGATCGCGCAAAACAAACAACCCTATTTGTTTATCCACACCCCAGACAATCACAATGCACCGCAATTAGCGGTCGATTTGTACCGTTTACTGCAACAACAGTTGGCACACAGTGCATCAGTATTAGCCGACATTAACCTATTACCTCAACAACAGCACACCACAACGCAACTGGGTTTTGATTTGTGATACTCACCTATATGACATAGGAAACCTCAACGACTGATAATAAACGTTTATCAAACAGCTCTTTGTCCGGTTATTTTATGATATTATCTGCGCCGATCCAGCCTGCCTTTGCAGTGCGTTTATGTTGATAAAGGAACCACCATGAGTGAATCTGCAACCCGTCTAAATAAGTACATTAGTGAGAGTGGTATTTGCTCACGCCGTGAAGCAGACCGCTACATTGAGCAAGGTAATGTTTTTATCAACGGTAAACGCGCCAAAATTGGTGATAGCGTCGAATTTGGCGATAAAGTCAAAGTGAATGGTCACGATATCGCCCCTCGAGACGAAGCCGATCTTGTTTTCATCGCCCTTAATAAACCAGTAGGTATTGTGAGTACCACCGAAAATACCGAACGCGATAATATTGTCGATTTTGTAAACCACAGCGAACGCGTATTTCCGATTGGTCGTTTAGACAAAGATTCACAAGGGTTAATATTTCTCACCAGCAATGGTGACTTAGTCAATAAAATTCTCCGCGCAGGCAACAATCACGACAAAGAATATGTGGTCACGGTTAATAAGCCGATCACCGAAGCATTTTTACAAGGTATGCGAGCAGGCGTGCCGATGTTAGGTGTCATCACTAAAAAATGTAAAGTTGAACAAGTTTCAACGTTCGTATTTAAAATAATTCTAGTTCAAGGGCTTAATCGTCAAATTCGTCGAATGTGCGAACATTTCAACTTTGAAGTGACCAAGCTAGAACGTCAGTCAATTATGAATGTGTCGCTTAAAGGACTGCCTGTAGGAGAGTGGCGCGATTTGGATGAGCAAGAACTCAGCACGCTAATGAAGTTAATTGAACATTCATCTTCAGAAGTCAAAAACGCGCCCAAAAAAACCAAGAAAAAGCCGACTCAAAGTTTACGAGATAAAATTGAAGGTCCAGAGCACTTTATGCAAGGTCGAGGCGCGAAACCTAAAAAGCCGGCGGCGAATAAAGGTAAACCAAGTCATTCAAGAAAACCTAAACGTTGATCCAAAAAAACAGCATAAGTGATACACCGCTTAGGATAAGCTTACGGGTTAAAAATAATCATTTTACCGTATGCAATAGTCTTTTTATGTTGTAGGATACTGCTCTGAGCATTATTTAAACAATCAATATTGCTCAAATGTAAATAAAACATCGGTTTACAGTAAACATTGTATAATCACTCATGCTAATAGATTACACAAAATGCATTTTTTATTGATTTGATACATGCTAGTGTTGCTGCAAGTTTTCAATAAATAGCACAAACAAACATCGAAAAAGTATAAAACAACAGCAAACGGACGCTGGTTTTTTAAACAAGGAATGTGACATGTTCAGCAATAACCTTATAATCGTAGATTTCCCTGTCCATCTTCATGGACAATTTCAAAATCTCGCTAGTTTGATTGAATTTAACTTAATTCCAACCAATGCGAACTGCGCGTTATCAGAATTGTCTGCTGCATCAAATGCCGAAAATGGCAGCGCCATTATGGTTCATTATCTTGATAATCCATTACAAGAAATTGGTTACTTATCTGCTGAATTATTTAAAAGCGACCTGCACATTGCATTTTGTCCTGCTTTGAATGTAGAACTAGAAGTTATCCTTATTTCATCTGGATTTCATGGCGCCATTAGTGTCTCTGACTCTATCGCTCATCAAATACAAAGCATTAAACAAGTGCAAGATGGCGACATTAGCTTTAACCCTAAAGCCGTTTCTAAATACATCCTCCAAAGAAAGCGTATTCCATCATCAGGTAATCGCGCCAAAATACTTGCCGTCACCACAAAAAAAGAACAACAAGTCTTATCACTTATACTGCATGGATTAACCAACGAAGAAATGGCCAAAGAGCTCAACATCTCTGTTAATACCGTCAAAATGCACGTACAGAATATTTATAAAAAAACCAAGATTAAAAACCGTGGCCAATTATTTGCTTTCGCTGCCGGTTAATCCTCTATCAAATACTCCAGTTAGCACTTAAAAAGTGAGCCTAACAATGTATCCAGTAAACGATACATTATTAGGCTCGCTTAATATTTCACACTCGATATTTTCATTGTTTTAAAAACACTTCACCCCATAATGTAAGGACACATTAATGCACCATAAAAGCATATTAGCCATATTAATCTCTGGCGCACTCTTAGTCGGTTGCGGTTCATCTGACGACGACTCTAATACCGAAATCACGCAACCAGATTCAGGTACACCTCCCCCGATTACTACGCCGCCAGTAGCATCAGAATACACTCACCAGGTAAACGGCCTTGCGGTCTACCAAGGGGCATTATCTGGCGCAACCGTGTGTGCTGATTTAAATAAAAACTTAGTTTGTGATAGCGATGAACCTTTTACTATTACAGATGTTGACGGTAACTATCAAATAGACTGGAAGAGCGAAGTTGAAACCCCAGACTATTACTTAGTGGCTAACTGGCAAGCAGCAACAGCAACACAAGCAATCCAGGCCCGCTCTTTAGCACTTAAGGTTAAAAACCCGACTAACCGAGCAGCACCAAAAGCTATCGTTAATGATGCAGGACAAGGGACATTAATCGCAAGCCCACAATACAATGGCGCGATTAACAACCTGACTCATATTAAACAGTCTCGCATTATAGAAATGATGAATCAAAACCTGTCTGACAGTGACATTAGTCAACTATCAACCGAGTTAGACACGCTATTAGCTATTTTGTATCAATTAGATGCAAATACCCTGTACTCAGTTTCTGCTGAAATGTCAGCCACCGCGAGTTTTACCCGCATAGAATATGTCATTGCCTATTTACAACAAGTCATCGCGACTCAAATTCCAAACTTAATCGCAGCAGAAAAAATACTTGCTGCGACTTATGCAGAGCTTTGGCAAATATTAAGTGATAGCGGCCTTTCTATCGAAGAGTTCTTCTCAGATGACGCCTTTACCTTAGCCATTAATATACTCTTTAGCGACTCAGCCATCGCATTAGGATTTACAGAATTACCTATCGATTCTCGTATTTTGTCACAAAATGATTGGGATGTTGTGCTAGGTAATATCATTAATGATAAAGGTTTCACTAATACCTTATCGCTAGCGTTGCTGTCACAGTTCAGCACATTCTCACTAGACAATGATGAGACAGGAAAGACAGTTATAGGATCAGCCTCTATTGACGGAATTGGGTATGTTACCGAATTCCCTAAAGATATAGATGAGCAAGAAATAGAAATTGAATGCTGGAACACAACCCATAACGGTTGGTATACCATTGCACCATTGCCGACGCCTGAACCGTTTATAGATGGTAATAGTTACAAAACAGTGTATGAATCAACAGATGTTAATGTCACTATTAATGTAGAAAAAATACTCACACCAAGTGATAGCTGGAGCTCAATACTTAACATTATTCCTGATAGTCTTAAATTCAACACGCTAAATTGGCCACAAACATTATATTCTATAAACGTATCTCAAGAAGCTGATGTCATGTGTCGTGAAGTCAATAATTATGAAATCTACGACCTTCCTGATTACGAGACGGCTGATATGATCACCGTTGATGATATCGCTAGAGCACAATTTGATAGTTTATATCCAGAGTTTATCATCGTCGATGAGCAACAAAGTAAGATCACTCTGCTTGATATTAACCTGCAACCAGAAACGACATTTACAGTAGAACGCAGCATTAGCCCAAGTAATCAGCCATTAATTATTACAACTGAGGACGCTATAAATGACAAAGTTGCTGAGCACATTCTTCCGACATATTATTTAGTTGCAGATCAACAGTTAATTGAAGTCAATTTAAATAAAGCTTTCGACACGAAAGACGCAAACAATCAACTAATGATGACTTATGACAATTCAGAACGCTTTACCCAAATATTATACAATCATTTATTGTCACTAAAAACAACACCATAAGAGGCTTATTGCTTACTCGCAATGTAAAAAACCATTAGCAAAAGCTAATGGTTTTTTATCATCAAGCCACAAATATTAGCCTGCTTTAATCATATCGTTTTCTTTATCAATAAAACGACCAACAATTGCTAAGACCAAATCAAACACACCATAGACAAAGGACCGTTCTGCTGCCATAAAAATGATGAATCCCTAATGCACTAGATATGCTAGATATGCTAGATAGAATAACTGCTATAGCATACACCCCATCCAACTCAATAACCTGTTACTTATTAACAATCAACAAAGTAAACACTGCCAATATGTAAAGTGACATATTAGATACTAGCATTACAGCTCATCACCATCTTCTTCCGCTTCCATACGCTCAACATCTTGCTTGGTGTAACCCATGGCTTCGGTTATATAACACATCTTCACCAGCTGAAACATTTGCACAAAAGAGCTAACCCGTCCTGCATGCATTTGTACATTTAATAATGCCATGGTGGCACCTGCATCATCGCCGGGTGATACTGTAGCGCTCAATTCAGATAACGACTGGTTATTAGCAGAGACCTCATCAATGAGATTGTTATATTCTGTGACGTTTTCAGGCAAATAGCAGGTAGATGTTTCAGGTAATTGCGCTAAAAACTGCTCATACTCTTTGACAAACAACCTAGCTTGCACCAACGTCTGCTCACCGAGTGCTTGTAATTCTTGCACCTTGCCACTTTGGAATACAGCCGACGCATTGCCAGAATCCATAAGCTGATTAAACTCTTGCATCAAGACTAGCTGCTTATCGGATAGCACTTTTGCATCTTGCGCTATGGGTTTGGTTTTAGCTTCAAATGCATCAATAGCAGCTTGGTTACTCGCCAATGCAGCAAAACTCATTGTGGTAATGGCAGTAGTAATGGCCACCAGTAAGCTGGCTTTTTTCATCATGTTCATCGATAACATCCTGTTAGTAGAGATTTAAATAAGTGATTTGAGCCAATATCCTATTCAGCGTTTAAGGTATGGCATTAACCAGCTGTGAATGGCATAGCTGTGCTCAGTTGGTAATCTAAAAGCTAACCATTCGGCACCTAATCGAGTCACTAAATACGTATTTCGGGTAATGTTTACTACGCCAATGATATCTGAACGTTTATAGGTTTTTTCGTTAAACACACCATGTTTAACAATCAAAGTATCATTATAAATTCTGAGTTTTGTCCCCGCTGCGCGGTAAAAAAATACCCAAGAAAAAAAGCCAATCAGTAACGCTGATAAAGCATATTGAACTGGCAAGGATACATAAGGCGTAAAAACGGATTCAGAAAAGAATAATATAAATATCGAAATAAAAAATGATATGCCTATGGTACTCATCGCAAACAGCCAAAATCTTAATGATGTAAAAGGCATGCCGCCGATAGTTAGTTGCTGAAAGCCTGATTCACGTACTAAATCACCTGTTGGAAGTGCAGTCGGCTTATGGTCTTTTAATAACCCTTTGGTACTAAATTTATGCCTTTTATGCTGAACAACTAATGCCAAATCGGTATCAAAGTGTTTTTCAAAAAACATCACAATATTGATCATGGTTGATACATTTCTGATAGTGATATGCCATTCAGGGAAGCTATAAAACTTAAGCGCATAATGATGCCTAACTATTTCTTGACGATCAAAAAAAGCGTTAAATTCACCGGTAATGAAACCAGACATTTCGAGTAATGAAAGATTGTTATTAGTCACAATTTCTTTCTCTTTGGTGATACCGAACCAGGACTTTGTTTTCACCACCTCTTTACGGGTCGCATCAATCGTTAATCGGTTACGCTTAAATATAGGGAAGAATAAACAACTACCGACAAGGGCTATAATGAGTGGCATGAATATCTCGCCCGTATCTTGGTAGCCGAACCAACCTAAATAAATAACACCTGCACCCATTGCCGCCATACCAATACCAAAAACAAAGTCGATAATGCCACCAGTATCTTGCAGCACAATGCAATCATCTGTCTGCTTACAAATTTTATAACTCATAAATCCCTTTAATATGCTTTAGGCATTAAAAAAACAAAACCCTATTGATTTAACAACAGGGCTTTTTGACATAGTTAAGGCTTTTTAACAAAATAGCATCTGGAGATGCCTGTAACACAAACATCAATAGCAAAGGTACGCCCACAAAGCTGGTTAACAACAATAGCCAAGTTAGCATTGAAAAAGGTGAAATGAAGATTCTTGAGGCAAATGTAACTTTATGACGTTCATCTAATTTCATTTCGAGTGTCGTATTACTTTTAAAAATACTAAAACTCTGTTTAATCCACGGCATTAATAAGGGCTCTACTTTACAACAATCATTAACATCAGAAACTAATACGTCACTGAACATTGTTAAAATAAAACCAACAGTCAACTGACTGCTGGTTTTCATCTACAAGTGGTAATTTATAAAGCAATACTAAAAGGGTAAATCATCATAAAAATACCATTGGCCATCATCTTCAAATAGTATGCATCTTGTGCCACCTGTACGACTTTGCCCATTTGGCTTTATAAAATTATAACTGTAGTTAATTGTTATAACACGTGTGGTATTGGGGTAATTTCCTTTTAAGTTTGCACTCGGCTCCATAAAGCCTGACGATTCTGGATCAAACATCATAAAATCTATTAGCTCTCCTCCACCGGAAGCTCTTTTATAACCGCCTAAACTAAGCTCAATCAACTTCCGAGCTCTTTTTCCATCCTGCCATTGTTGCATCATAGGGTGATACCCTTTGATAATTTCATCTATTTTTTCATCACGAATATCCCGCATTACTTGATCACAACGCGGCTTTAACTCACTGACCTCTTTAGGTAAACTGGCCTCGCTGGCTGATACGGAAAATACCAGCATTGAGCTACATGCAATAGTTGAAAATTGATAACAGCGACTTTTTACCCATTTAATGAACATCATCATTTATCCCTAATTGATTTAATAGTTACACTTTTCACCAGTCTGAATTATTTAATTAAAACGGTATCCAGTTTCCAGCTGTTATTTTCGTAAACCCACTCCAGTTGTTGAGCACTGTCAGCGTCTTTTAACATTAAACGTTTTCCGTTAACTTCAACTTTCCCTTTAAATTCATCTAATAGCATATTGTAAGCGGCTACATCTTTGTCGCTACTTTTTGACGGTGAATAACGTATTGCTTTACTGTACTTTTTTATCGCTGCTGAAAGTATTTTTTGCTTTGAGTCATCACGATTCAAAATATCTGTCATCACACCGGCTCTAAACTGAGCTGAAAACATGGCTAATTGCTCAGGCGTGCCAGACTCAATGGTGTGCAACAATCTAAACCAATTTGCCATCAACCTAGCGGAATCGTCAGGCTTAGGGTTGTTAATATCGCCTTTTGATATCACTACGTTGTTTACCTGCTCAGGTAACGATAATGCTTGGCTTAATGACTCATTAATCATGCTGACAAGTTTTTTTATATCCGCATCGGTGGTCGACAAAAACGGGGCGATTAACGACTGCACTTCCCCTGTAAATATCGTTTTATCCTTGAACCCTTTGGTGAGATTTGTCAGTTGATCGAAAAACGTTGGGTTAGTCAGTGAAATTTTATCTGTCATTGCCTCATAGTCAGCAAAAGCGTCCTGCTGGCGGGTTTTCGCCCCTAAAATATTTTTAAAACTTTTTTGCGGTGCCAATATTGCCAGCCATTGTTTAATCACATCGCGGGTATGAGGTGGCTTTTCATTAATAGCACCAATATTGGGTGGAGTGATATATCCTGCCTCAATAGCAGCATTAACAATCGCCTTTGACCTTTCACCAAAAACAGCTCTAACATCGGCATAGCGAAGATAATCAAGATAGTCAGCCTGCTGCACAACCAAAGCGTTCAACTCTTTATCCATCCCTTGCTGTTGGATCTCTTTCGCGACATAGGTGTATTGTTGCAAGTCGCAACCAGCACAACTTCTAAACGCTAATGTATTGCTGTGACTAAAATAAATACTGGATTGATTAGGAAACAAATGACTTTCAAACACAATATAACTGGTGCCCTCTTTGGTATAAGTCAAAGTCATATCGGCTTTATGCTTTTGAGGACAGCCAGGCAATTCAATATTGTTTTTTGTAAACGCGGTAAGGTTGTTTAAATCCATCGTCTTACGTGAATGCAGAGTATTATAGTAAGTCAATTGGTACTGCAATGAAGGGTCGAGCTCACCTTGTACTTCAACATCAATATTACAACTTGCATATACATTGGCTGTGCTTAAGCCGCACAATGCCAGTAATCCTATCGTTTTCATTTTTAGCTCATCCTTAAGTCATGTATTTAACACTAACTCTGTCGTGTTATGACAACGTTAATGCTTTTACTTTTAAACCAAATAACGAATATATAGCGAGTACAAGCCAAAGCCTGTCATACCTAGTAGCGCTATAGCCATCGGTATGAGTATGTAAAAACGCCATACCGCTGCTATTTTTGGGATTTGCGTCAACGTTGCACTGTAGCCGAGTTGAGACAGTGCAATAACAAATTTATTACTATCAAATGTTTGCCCGGCTAACGTAATGCTTTCACCGTTACTCACATCAATGTTTACTCTAAATACAAAAGGTCGCCTGTATTGCCTCCGGGTACTGTCACCATCGCCAGCTTTATACCAATTCCACTCAATATTAATTGATTTAATCGCAGACTTTTCTATCTGTCTAACTTGCTTGTCCTCAAAATACACTCTTGAAATAACAAGTGAATTTTCACTGATAACAATCTCATTAGGAGTCGATATACCCTGTGTATAATGCTTATCGCAAATGAGCTTTCGCCTTACAGCAGACACAGCTACCCCAAATAAGGCAACCACTATGGCCGCTACGATATTATGGCTGGAATAAAGGATAAACAGGGCAGCCATAAAACTAATATAACTTGAAGCCCAGACTTGATGAAAGTATTGCCGAGGTAAAGGCAGCATAAACAGTGTGACGGGGTATTGTAGTTTTATCGGGTCGTTAAATAACTTAATCCCGATAAAGGCTTTTACGGTATCTAGGTCGAGCGGAACTGAACTAAAGGTTGGCCAATCTTTACGACTAACGCTATCAAATTGACCGACAACATTAATCCCCTGCGACATTAACTCTTTTCGACATTGTTGCACTAATGCGGGCAACTTATGTTGCTTCACTTTTAACGATATCGATATCGGTTCAGGAAATTGAGCTTGTTGACTCTCTTTAACATGCAAAATCACTTTATAAGTATTATGCACTTCTTTTAACTCAATATTTTTTATTATCGAGTAATCAACATCTTGTTGTTGAAGGGAATAAATGGATCCCCACCCTAACTTGAAACCATGGAACTGTATTAACACATTGCGTGAGGCATCAAAACACCATCGACATTGATAACTAAACGCTACCAAGATCAACAATATACTGAGCATTAAACGCCCGACAGTTTCAGCCGAAAAAGAAAAGACACTTACCGCCAACACAACATAAATCAGATTAAAACATATAAAAATCCACTTTATTTTTTCAACGGCTGACACGATTGAAAATGATGACGCGGTAATCAATAACGTCCCTGTTAACTTGTTAAACATCCTGTTCCTTAATCGAATTTACATTTTTAAGATTGTTGTCAGTGTCTACCAGCTATATAAAGAGCCTCGTTATCGACTATTTTTAGCCATATAATTCTATTACGTCATTAACATGCCGGTAATGAACAAAAAGGATAAGCAGGTACCATATAATGGCCTACAATAACGAAATAATTTTCCACTGGTTTTGTAGATAGGCTAGTTTACAGTATCCACTCGCTTGACGAGGTTTGTTGGTTTTCGGTGAAACAGTATCAAAACGATATCCCACCCATACCTCAAGATCATGTCCACGCATCTGCGCAGATTGACGAACTAAATTATTGTTAGCGTTTTTAGCATCTTCAAACGCAAACTCGCGTCCTTCATCAATTCGGTAATTATCGATACCCAAATATGACTTGTTATAATATTTATCATGTAAGTCGGCTAAATGCATTTTTACTTGTTCATCTGTTGCTGGTATCTCAGCAAATATTGTTCTGAATAACTTTACATCTTGATTGATTACGACATTAACTGATTTTTTACACAAGGAATGCGGTTCAGATAAGTTAATTTTCTTTGCGGCTTCCATCCACTGAGCTTGCTCATCTTCAGTCGCTCCCATTGACGCTGTCGAGATAAATAGTAATAAAATAATAGCGATTAATTTGTACATGAAAACATCCTTTTAATTTTACGTTATTGCTTTACTAACGCTTAAAAACTCACAATCAATCATGTATGTAATCAATTGAATATACACTACAAAAAATAGTGTTTCACTAATATGCCTGTGACAACGACATTGACTAAAACAGGGAATATTACGGCTATAATATTAGGCAAAAAAGCCCATGACCAATTGCCGTGCAGCGTTGTTAATGGGTAGTCGAAAAAACACAGCATGTAAACAATGTGTTTAAGCGGAAAATACATCGCATTAAGGGTAATGAATTCACCGCTTTTTAGCTCAATATCACACGCGGTAATATGGTTGCGCACATGTAAACGATGCATTTGAGATTTATATTTTACCTTTATGCGATCAATGTCATCGCGTTGTAACTCCAACTGCCCCACAGGCTTATCCATTATTGCATTCGCAGGAATGGCAATACGCTGCTGGCTCACATAGCAACGTAATGTCCCGGTAATACCGTAACGTCGCCTAACCAGCCAATAACGTCCTATTAAGTAGACAGGTAATAATCCAATGTTGATTAATACTAATGCACGAGCAAACTCAGTATTTGGGAAGTTAAGAGGTAACACAGCCAAACCGACCATCAAAATAAGCAATAACAACGAAACGCCCAAAGACAGAGGGTAACCTATATTAGCGACATATAAACCCACGTCACTTTGCGCGTTAAAGTTACGCATCCCTTTTATGTACAGGTTATAAAACCAAGATTTATCATCTAACTCTATTATTTTGGCCATAATGATTATTAGTGAGCAATATCCTTATTAATGTACTCAAATTTTATCACCATCAACAGAATGTCCACCAATAAACCTGTTACCTTTTCCTAATAAAATATTACTCACCACTTAAATACATCCTTAAGGATGGAGCAAAAAACAAAAGGCACTAAAAGTGATAGGTATATAGTCATCATATTACAAATTGTTTTACACCTTATTGATGTTTGAATATCTTATGATCACTTAATGTTATTTCACAAAATATTGGATACCACACAACAGGGAGTTGATATGTTAAAACCCGCGCTAATGTCATTAGCCATTATCATTGCAGTGATACCAGCGATGAATGCCTATTCAGCAACATCACAAGAATTATTTTCTGAGCCTAAAGAGGTAAAAGAAACAAAAAATGAATTAAGGCACTTCACGCCTGTGCAATTGATCACGGCAATTGACGATAAAAATATTCAATCAAAAGAAGTGAAAGGAAAACTAACTAGAACCAACTATGAGCTACCGCCGTCTTATACACCGGCACATTTAATCAATAACTATAAAAACCAGCTTAACGCGCTCAATGCCGAGATCATTTTTGAATGTGAGCAAGCAAGTTGTGGCGATGAAGATAAATTAGCCAAATTTATAAAACCGCTATATACAATTTCAAAAAGTTCACCCTCGTTAATTACTGCTTATATCACCCTTCCTAAAAAACAAGTACATGTGTCCATATATGCGGCTGGCTGGCAGCGCGCCACCAACGTAGAGATCGATATTATAGAAGTAATCGATGAACCATTAGATTTGGTGACCACTAACCAGAGCTATTTATCACAAGAGGTGAGTGAAATAGCAGTAACAGACAATAGCAAAAAAGATGAAAAAAACTCTGCCGATCATCCAATGTTAACTCGTATACCTGGTGCTTATATTGATGAATATACCACCCATAGTTTTGGACAAATCGCCGTATTAATAGGTAAAAACGGCAAGAAATTTGAGACTAAGATGTTAGACGGAAAAATAACCGATATTGGCTATAACTTACCTCGAACTTATTCTGAATACGAGATTAATGCTAATTACCAAAACGCGTTAACTAGGCTTGGCTTTAAGGAAGTTTATGCTTGTACAGGTGAGCTATGTGGTCGAAAAACAGAAATGTATAACGCTTTAAAATTACTCATGTCCAATGGTCGTGATGACAGTCAATTTTATCGATTGTATAAGTTAGATCGGCCCGAGGGAAATGTTTACGTTATGGTGTATGTGATTGGCTTTGTTGGCAATCTCGCTGCTGAAATCAGAATCATTGAAGAAACCACGTTAAACAATAACCGTGTGGGTATTGATTTGCAGGGCTTAACCGATGAGATAGCTAAAACGGGCCATGTGGCACTAGACGGTTTGTTGTTTAAATATGATAGCGATGAATTACTGCCAGAAGCTTATGCGATTGTTGAAGTGGTAGCTCAATACTTACAAACACACCCTAAGCAGCTTTTTTATGTGGTAGGACACTCAGACGATCAAGGCTCACAAGCTTATAACCAAACCTTGTCAGAAAAACGCGCGACTGCAATTAAAACCCGTTTGATTAAACAGTTCTCTATTTCTGCACAACAAGTTGAAGCCAAAGGGGTTGGTGAGTACTCGCCTATTGCCAATAATCTTGATGAAGCGGGCCAGAAACAAAACCGCCGCGTTGAGTTAGTGATACGTTCAGATAATAAATAACCTCTGCTACAGATAATAGATAATTATCTCACTGGAGAAGTAATCATAGAAAGGCAGCCTAGACTACCTTTCTATTCACTAAGAATGTTTTACTTACCAGACTCAAGGTTAATACGTAGTCTGTATTTAGCCCTGAATTTAGTTCTTAACTCAATCCTTAACTCTTAACTCATTATTGTGATTAACGCTGAAGCGTTAATCACAATAATATCCATCAGATTGACAATAAAACTCCGGTAATAAACCAGCAATATCCCATTAGTACCAATGACAATATTTCGTCATTGGTACTAATGAGTCCAAGCCTGAATTAACAGGTAACTACGCCATAAGTTAGCCAGTGTTACTCGGCCCGGCAGGTGGTTATTTGCAGTATTCTGCGTTGGCCACTTTTGGCATGCTCAAGCAAGCAAGTATCAGCTTGCATAAATAATTGCACACTCTCTGGCATCTCGGTAGAGCGACCCATTAATAAACGACCATTAGTGTCTTTGTGCATTGCAGGTTCAATAGACAAGACACTGGTGTCTGTAAACGCGCTTTGAGCAATCATCACATGGTCTGTATTCAACAAACTGGCAATAGCCGCTTGTAGTTCATCCACACTGGCACTATTTGGCGACGTGATTAGCGCAGGAACCGCTCTATCGTTTCCGGCCGTTGAAGTGCCACAGCCCATAAAAGCCGTGGAAAACATCACTACAGCGATAAGTAAACCAGAAGGTAAACGGGACATTACATGGCTCCTGTCGACATTATCCGATTATTTTTAAGCAATGTTGAGTGACGGTCATCTTTCAACATAAAGCCTTTATCCATCATTGTTGGAGCCGCTGACACTTTAGCCGCTGATGAAGTCAGCGCTGGGCACTGGTTATTATCACGATAATACAATGCGGCGCTTAAGAGTCGCTCATTGGTATCACCAAGCGCATGGTTTAAATCATCGCTTAGCGCACAACCTTCAATTTCACTGTCGAGTGTTGGACTTGTAGTGGGTACAAAACCATCTGAATAATCACCAAAACCTTTATCGTTTACGCCTTTAAATTGAATGCTAAAGTAAGTGGTGCCGCAGTTTGGTGTTGGGTAAAATCCATAAGGCTTTCCGCACGTTGTGCCACCAATTTGAATCACTTCAATATCAATACCACGCAGACTATTCATCAATGCTTCACTGGCCGAGCATGTATCTGCTGTTGTTAATACATAAAGCCGCTTAAGGTTTAGTGAAGGCAGTGTAATCCCTGCACGCAGCAACCCAGTATTAAAGCCTATTGTTTCCGGAATAAACGGCGTTGGTTCGAGTATTGCTCTAGTTACGGGATCGATAGTTCGATATTTATCATTAAAACTGGTGCGTTCAAAAATGCGATTATTGGTCGCAGTATCACCTGCTATCATGTAACCCAACTGACTCGCTAAGGCGAGTAAACCACCACCGTTGTAGCGTAAATCTAGGACTAAATCTTCTACATCCGCTTCGCTTAACGTCGTTATAGCATCAAACAACCCTCGCTCAGCAGTCGCTATATGAGAATTAAATTGTAAGTATCCAATCTTGCCGCTTGCGGTTTGGATCACTTGGGTATTTTGCACCGGGGTAGAGATAACGGTGGTGGCCGACAATATGACATTGCGATCAACACTGGCATTGAGATCTCGCACGGTAAATGTCGTTTGTTTGCCACTTTGAGTTGGGAACAACCCTGCATTTAATGTATCTATACTTGCACTATCGTCGGCATTAGCCACATTGACGCCATCTACAGCAACAATAATAGCGCCGCGATTTATTCCCGCGGCCACTGCCGGTGAATTAGGTTCGCTATAAGTAATGGTGACCTGACGTGTTACCCCCGCAGATGCATTGCGAAGTGACAGGTTAAATCCGTAACCGAATGATGCGCCAGATTGATTTAATTGCTCCCATTCATCAGTCGGCATTGAGAAATGAAACTTATCTTTTACATTACCGGTTTCAGACAGCTCATCTGTGATTAATAAATCAAAGTATTGCGCTACGGTATAAGGAGCTGGATCGCGATCGAAAATTTCATCATACCAAAGGTAAGTGTCGTTACTCCATGAGCGAAGCCAAAGCTTTTCGGTGAGTTCAGATCCAGTTTGATCGGCCTTGCACTGTAATGCGACATCCGCGTATGGAGTAAACTGGCCTTTGGTCCAAGTGATGCTACTGCTGTCTGTCACCGGAGGTGTGACATTATTACTGGCTGACTCGCTTCCCCCACCACTGCAACCTGCAACGGTTAAACTGGCGGTAACCAATAACGGAGTGATAGCTTTCCTAAAAAGTAACTGCATTAATATTCCTTTATTTTACTTTATGTTAGCCATTTGTATTACAAATAACTGCTCTAGAATGCAACAGTATATTAACGCAAATGATTTACTAAAATACAGAGAATGATCAATAAATGAATTGATTATCGCGCCGCGAGTTCATCTTACAAGAACCAATGCTTTGCTTACCAACGATATTGTTTAAGGACTGCTTTGGTAAGTTGTGTTCATCGTAGGATGAACACAAAAAAATCAACTCCATTTTTAGATGCCATAATAGCCCATATTTATCAATAATTTACGATATAATCCATTGATAAAAGTCATTGACTCGGTATCTATTATTTAAAGCAAACACTCATGAGCAATAAGCGTTGGGCAGCTGTATTCTACAACTCAATACCCCAGAAAAATGGCAAATATGTTCGACAACATAGTATAAAAGCGAGTTGGCGTGTTGAAAATTTGAATGGAGGAAACTAAATACACATTAATGATGAAACTGAATCTACTATTTTCAATAAATATCTAAAAACACGACAAAACTATAAATCAACCTATAGGTATCATTAACAAAATAATCCAAAAAAACATTAATCGACAACATTAATCGACAATATCAACTCAATAATATCAACTCAATAAAATTAATGAGCTGAAGTTATCAAAAAAACCAATAAACTAACAAATAAATTAACAATTAGAAATATTATTACTTAAATTAATATTTACACAATAACAAGTTATAGAATCGGCGATATAGAATCCGTATTACGAGAGTAGCTGTATCTTAAAATAATTTTTAGCAAGCCGCTTCTGATGATAAGACTTGCTAACCACTTTTAAACTTACCTCAACACTAATTGAGTTAATAACTGCGACTGAGTCAATAATGCGACACTTTTGTGTTGTTGACCATTAATACTCAGCGTGACTTGTGGGTTATCTAAAAAATCACGAGCATCTTCTGCACTATAAATATCAGGTGTAGCAAGCTCATAACGTTGATTTTCAGCAACTTCTAATGTGAGGTACAAGGATTCAGAACGTACCCAATGGCCTGAATCATCAGCATTATCTTGAAATAAGTCGCGATAGTTAATTTCAACCAATTGTTGCCCGCGGCTAAGTCCAATCGTATTTTTTATACTGACGTTCTGACCATTCACGGTTTCAACTATCATTGAGTCCGGTACTGTAATACTCGATGCTTGAGCTGGCATGCCAAATAATAGCGTTAAGCCTACGGTGGTTGAGGTGAGTAACATTTTTACAGAAAATGAAGTCGTCATAATAATATTCATCCATATTTCATACTTAACGATTAAGTATGTTGGTATTAATGTAAAAGACCTCGATATATACAAATAAATTTCAACTTTTTATATTAAAGATGACTTAATACAAATTAGTGTCACTCGTTAAGCTTTATCTTATTGTATTATTGATAGTTAGCATTTTATAAATGTAATCGGCTTTATAATGCATAGCCCCGAAATGAATTAACACACGCCAATGACAGATCATTCAACACCCTGTCATTCGACAGAAACTCAAGCTATTGAATAGCTGAATAATCGTTCAATATTCAGCCATTCATCCTTAGATAAGTCATCATTCTATCGTTTTAGCTAGATTGCGTTTTCCCCCTACATTTACAGCCGATAAAAATGAAGCGCGGTGTTTCACAGAACTCATCAACAGATGAAGATTTAGTACACAAAAATACCGTTTAACGACTAAACTTGATCATGCCATTTATTTGAACCTTTGCTCAGATTTCAATGGTCACAGGCGTTAGATAATAACGGTAAAAATCTTATTAACGTAATGATAAAAATAGTTTATTTTTTTATTATTATCAGATTTGAACTACAGTAAAAGAAGGCAATGCTCTTTTTATGCGGGGAAAGAATGGATAGTTTTTTCAGTTTGATGAGTAACACCGTATTGTTACTGGCACTTGTCGTTATTTATGATGCCATTAAATTACAAAAGATAGCCCCCAAGAAATATGGAAATGTCTTGAGTGGGGTTTTTATCGGAATGATTGCAATTTGTGTCATGAATAATCCTTGGGAGTTAAGGCCGGGGATATTTTTTGATACTCGCTGGGTACTGTTAAGTTTAAGTGGGCTATTTTTTGGTTTTATCCCGACATTGATTGCCGTGTTACTCGCTGCTTGTTTCCGTATTTATCAAGGCGGCGCCGGTTTATACGTTGGAACCTTAATTATTATTATCAGCTCTGCCATTGGGTTAGGCTGGCGATACTGGATGAAGTCTGCAAACAAACAACCCAATTGGCAAAACTTACTGGCCATGGGGTTTGTGGTGGAGATTGGCGTTTTGCTGTGTTTATTACTCATGCCAGTGGTAGATAAATACGACATTATTCTCACAATTGGTCCGACATTATTAACGGTATATACATGTGGCACCATGCTAGTGGGGTTATTGCTAAAACAGCATCAACAAAGGCAACAAATATATCAAGAGTTACATCATCACAAAGGCCTCCTCGAAACCGAGAAAAACCTGTTACAAAGCATTATTGATGGCATTCCCGATATCATTTTTTACAAATCGGTCGACGGGATTTATTTAGGTTGTAACAAGGCATTCTCTGAAGCGTTACACCTTAAACCCGAGGATATTAAGCATCAGACAGACTATGACTTATTTGATCGTCAACAGGCAGACAGCTTTATCAAAGCCGATCGCTTTGTATTACGAGAAAACCAGCCGTGGATGAATGAAGAATGGGTCACAACACCCGATGGAATCGCCCATATTTTTAAAACCCATAAAACGCCTTTTACTAATTTGTCTGGGGAAATTGAGGGGATTGTGGGCGTAAGTCGAGATATGGCCGACCGAAAACTCATTGAAGAACAGTTACGCCGCAGTGAAAGTACTTATCGTAATATTATCAGTACCGCGCAAGATGGCTTTGTTATTGTGTCTGTGGACGGCAAAATAATTGAGTCGAATCAGAGTTTCGCTAATATGACCGGTTATACTCTCGACGAGCTGAGCAATAAACCGATTGGAGAGATCGAAACCAGTGAAAAACACCAGTATTCTACTCAAAATGTCATTAAAGTTAAGCAAACAAAGTCTATTAATTACACCTCTCAACACCGACATAAGTTAGGTCATTTGTTTCATGTTGAGGTGAGCATCAGCTTTTGGGATGGTGATGATGGGATGTTATTCTGCTTTGTTAAAGATATTTCACAGCGCATTAATGCCGAACAAAAACTGCTTCTGAGTGAATCTAAGTTTAGACATATTTTCGAACAAATACCCTCAATTTCGGTCCAAGGTTATGATAAAAACCGTTCGGTCATTTTTTGGAACCAAGCCAGTGAAAAGCTTTATGGATATACCAAAGAGCAAGCATTAGGGAAGCAATTAGAAGACCTCATTATTCCCCCACCTTACCGAGAACATGTGATCAATAACGTCAATGCATGGATTAATGAAGGGGTTCCTATTCTCGCTGAAGAATTACTCCTGCAACGTGCAGATGGTAGTAATGTAGCGGTTTATTCATCCCATACGTTAATCAACAATACCGATAATGAAGCAGAAATGTACTGTATCGATATCGATTTAAGCGCCCAAAAAAAGGCTGAAGAACAAGCTCTTACATTGTCACAAGCAATAGAACAAAGCCCAATATCAATGATATTAACTAATATCGACAGCAAAATTGAATATGTGAATAGTGCCTTTGAAAAAATTTCTGGCTACGCCGCGAGTGAAGTCATTGGCCAATCGGCCAGCATGCTAAAGTCGGGATTAACCCCAAAATCACTTTATAAAGAATTATGGAATGCTATTTCTACCGGACATGCATGGCAAGGCGAGCTGCAAAACAAAAAGAAAAACGGCGATATTTTTTGGGAACATGCTCATATTGCACCTATTTTTGATAACGCTGGCGTCACTAAACACTATCTAGCCCTAAAACAAGATGTCACTCAATACAAACAACAAGAAGAAAAAATTCTTCATCAAGCCCATTACGATAGCTTAACAGGCCTGCCTAATAGACTACTGTCACTTGATAGATTGTCGCAAATGCTTAAAGACGCCCATCGAGCCAAAAATAATGTGGCAGTATTGTTTATTGATTTAGACGATTTTAAAAAGGTTAATGACACCATGGGTCACTCTGTTGGTGATGAACTGTTGATCCAAGCGGCGGTTCGGTTAAAAAATACCATTAGAGAAAGTGATGTTGTGGGTAGGTTGGGAGGTGATGAATTTATCATTATATTGAGCAATATTAATGAACCCACTGAAGTTGAAATTATTGCCCGTAAGCTACTCGAGCAATTTTACCAGCCTTTTAGGCTCGAAAATCGTGAGCTAGTGTCAACCATCAGTATTGGTATTGCCCTTTACCCGCTAGATAGTGAAGACCCCAAAGAATTGCTAAGACAAGCAGATTCAGCTATGTACCATTCAAAGGATCGCGGCAGAAATACCTATAATTTCTATACACATCAAATGAACCACGATATGAATCGGCGCTTGAAAGTTGAAGAGCAATTACGCAGTGCATTGAAGCAAAAAGAACTCGAGGTTTACTTTCAACCTTTTGTAGATATCAAGAGCCGCAAAATTATCGGCGCGGAAGCCCTTTTACGCTGGAATAATGCTTTGCTCGGTCAAGTCACTCCTGATGAGTTTATCCCTATTGCTGAACAAACGGGACTCATTGTCACAATCGGTCAATATGTTATCGAGGTTGCATTTGCTACAGCCAAAAAATGGCAACAAACCTATAATCCTCATTTTAAAATTGCCATTAACGTGTCCCCAAAACAATTCAGGGAAAATACCTTTGTTGATATGCTTAATATCCAGCTAGATAAACATCAGATTAATCCTAGCACTATTGAGCTGGAAATCACCGAAGGAGTCTTACTCAGTGGCGACGCCGTCATCGACAGTAACTTGATATCCATTAACGACATTGGTGTCAGTATCTCAATGGACGATTTTGGTACCGGATATTCGTCGCTCAGTTACCTGCGCAGTTACCCATTCAATACCTTAAAAGTAGATAAAAGCTTTATTAACGATATAACCGTCGATCCGGGCGATCTAGAACTTGTTGGTGCGGCAATCGCTATGGGGCATGGTCTCAATTTAACGGTCGTGGCAGAAGGCATTGAAACAGAAGAGCAGTATCATCTGCTTAATGCATTGAAATGTGATTACGGCCAAGGTTACTTATTTAGTAAACCATTACCCCAAGCAGCATTTGAAGCGCTTTTACAGGCGCAGGCAACAAATGAAACAGCCAATAAGAGATCTTTAATAAGACGCTGATCAAAAATGCCTGTCAGCAAACTGACAGGCATTAATAAATCTATTTGGTTATTAAACTATTTCTACTTAGCTACCCGTGATAAAAACAGCATGCTGCGTTAATTACCTAGATAACTTAGTGATTAACTTAAGCCGTTTTCACTTTCCAATTCACTTTTTGTCCTGCAAAAAATGGCACGATAGGATTACCGTTTGGCAGAATA
Source organism: Shewanella sp. AC34-MNA-CIBAN-0136 (assembly GCF_040309945.1). Classification (NCBI taxonomy): domain Bacteria; kingdom Pseudomonadati; phylum Pseudomonadota; class Gammaproteobacteria; order Alteromonadales; family Shewanellaceae; genus Shewanella; species Shewanella sp. AC34-MNA-CIBAN-0136. Next base: position 159,215 of record NZ_JBEOPJ010000002.1, read on the forward strand.
ATCTCTTCTGGTACCGTCCATTCTTGTTTCACTAGCGTCACAGTGCCGCTGTTGCGTGGTAAGCCATAAAAGTCTGCGCCATGTAAGCTGGCAAAACCTTCTAACTTATCTAATGCCCCTAAGTTATCAAATACTTGTGCATAGAGTTCTAATGCACTCCAGGCACTGTAACAACCTGCGCAGCCACAGGCTGACTCTTTGCGGTGTTTTTCATGCGGGGCAGAATCAGTACCTAAAAAGAATTTACTTGAGCCTGTCGCCACAGCAGCTTGCAATGCATGCTGGTGAATGTTGCGTTTTAATACGGGTAAGCAAAAGTTATGCGGACGAACACCACCGACGAGTAAATCATTACGATTTAACAATAAATGCTGTGGGGTAATGGTTGCTGCAACATTAGCTGAAGCCTCTGCGACAAACTCAGCCGCTTCTTTAGTGGTGATATGTTCAAACACCACTTTAAGGCTAGGAATGGCTTCGACAATACGCGATAAATAGCGATCGATAAACATCTTTTCGCGATCAAAAATATCAATATGCGATTCTGTTACTTCACCATGTACTAATAACAACATGCCTTGTTGCGCCATAACCTCAAATATCGGAAACAACTCATCCAAGGCTTTAACTGCTGCATCTGAATTTGTGGTCGCACCTGCTGGGTATAACTTTCCAGCCACTACCCCTGCCGCTTTGGCATCGATAATATCTTGAGCGCTGGTATTATTAGTTAAAAATAGCGTCATTAACGGCTGAAAACTACTTCCGGCTGGGCGCGCCGCCAAGATACGATCTCGATAAGCTAAAGCCATTGTAGCGGTCGTTACTGGTGGGACTAAATTAGGCATCACAATCGCGCGTTGAAACAGTCTAGCCGTTGCAGGAACCGTTTCACCTAGCATATCCCCATCTCGAAAATGAAGATGCCAATCATCGGGAGTGGTTAAGGTAATTTGCGTCATGTGGGTTCCTTGGCTTAAATAACAGATTGTTAGCCGTTATTGTGCCTGAATTCACTTTTTCTTAATAGATGCATAATTTGAACGCTGACTTTGCTATAGCAAAAAGTCATGCCATTTACAGTAAATATTTCACGATTCATGGAGTTGCAAGCCCATAAAACCGGCGGTAACGCTCTATGCTATTATGTTGAAAGCATCTTTTTATAGGGGAATTAAATTGTTAGCTAATGCCGGATTTAGATTACAGATAAGTGTGCACCTTATTAGCATCATCACGATAATGATAGCTGTCTCTGGCTGCAATCAAGCTGAGGTGATGAAAACCCCCGATAATATTCAACCACTCGTACAAGAAACGCTAATTGATGGCGTACTGTCTAACGATGCCAGTATGGCTGTCACATTAGGCAGAAGCCGTACATTATCGATTTGGGATGTGGCAACAAGCCAACTATTACGCCAATGGTCTGACGATGACTTTGATGAAACCAATTATCTGCTGGCGTTGTCTGGTAACAAACAATTCCTTGCGACGGCTGGCAAACAAAAAATATCCGTTTTTAACCTTGAGACAGGCAAATTAGATATACGTTGGCCCGCCCACGGATTTAATCCCGATGCCAGCATTTCGAGCCTTTTTCTGAGCCAAACAGGCAGCACTATTTTGGTGGGGATGAATGATGGTTCAATCACAGTGATACAACGAAGTAGCATGACAATGTCATTGTTTAAACAACACAGCGCCGCCGTTAATCATGTTGAGCTATCAGGCTTTGAACAACAGGTTTTATCGACAGGACTTGATGGTGATGTCCATATTTGGGCTGCTTATAGCGGTGAGTTGATCAGCAGTTTCTCACGTCCTCAACAAATCACCAGCGTGAGTTTTGATGACGCTAATCGGCGCTTATTTATTGCCGATGCACTCGATAACAATGTCATTATCGATACCCAAACAACGCAGCCAGTAAGTCATCTGGATTACCTTGAGCGCTATCGCTATTTTCGGCAGGCGTTATTCGTCAATCACGGCAAAAACTTAATTACCGCAACGTCAAAACAAAGTGTTATCTATTGGGATGCTTCATCAGGAAAAGAGCTTTCTCATTGGGATATCACCGCCTATAACGCTGGCACCACGGTATTTTCAATGGTAATGAAACCTAATGGTAAGCTATTGACCTTAAGCTCAGATGGCGCACTTGAGACCTGGAGCTTATAAGTTTATCTCCACCAGAGATAATAAAAAATCATAACAGCGTTATTTGATTTGCATTGTTCGTGTGATTGACTGGCAATTGGCACCTCATAGATACTGGCACTGTTGGGCGTATCACTGGTAATCAATAATCTCTCAGATAGTAACTGTATGAATCAATAGCATCACTAAACAGTCACTAACAATTCCAAAGCCGGCTGGATTTAGCTCGGTGATAAAATCAGTATCGTTGAATAGTCAGTTTTATGGGCTAGATCAAAGATCTGTTTGTATCTCATACTCAATAAAGAATAGAGCTTGCATGTGTGAACTACATTCAGTATATATGGCATATGCTACAAACGAGGTGTTACATGGCAAGACCTAAAATCCCCCGAACTATATGCGGCCAAGCTGCCAACATCTGTTTTAAGCCCAATGGTATTCCGATGACGCAGTTAGAACAGGTACCACTTGCAGAGGATGAAATGGAGGCTTTACGCTTAGTTGATTTACTGGGGATGCAACAACAAGAAGCAGCTAAATCAATGAATATTTCTCGTCAAACGTTGGCGAACTTGGTTAAAGGAGCTAGGCATAAGGTGGTTGATAGTCTTATTAATGGCAAAGCGTTGATGACAAATAATATCAGCTGAAGATTAAACACAGTTAACACGTATCGACGTGTTTAGGTCAATCTAATGCAAGCAGTATTGAAAGAATCTGGTCTCAAAATAACCACTCAAAAGTGTAAGTTACTTGAGTTTCTTACTCAAACCGATGAACAGCATTTAACGGTAGAAAATATCTATCAAGGGTTAAATTCACAGGGAGAGACCATTAGCCTTCATACTGTAGACCGAATTATGGCGCATTTTGAACAAGCAGGCCTCGTTGTAGGTCGATTATTTGAATCTAAAAATACTGTTTATGAGCTCAGTAATAAACCACGGCATGATCATCTAATTTGTTTAACCTGTGGCAAGTTAATCGATTTTATCGACCCCTTGATTGAGCTACGCTTAGGATTAGCGGCAGAACATCACGGCATGAGTATTCACCACCACAGCCTCAATATGTACGGTCACTGCTTTGCTTGCCAAAAAGCACTTAATAGCAAATCAGAAAACAAAAAGTCTGATTGATAGTCGCTAGGTTAATCGTTAATTTTATTGGAGAATAGCATGACCAAAATAGTCATTATTGGTGGTGTTGCTGGTGGTGCATCGGCAGCAGCAAGAGCAAGACGCGTATCTGAAACCGCTGAAATAATCATCCTTGAAAGGGGCGAATTTGTTTCATTTGCCAACTGTGGTTTGCCTTACCATATTAGTGGTGAAATTGAATCCCGAGACGCACTATTACTGCAAACACCCGAAAGCTTTAAGTCGCGTTTTAATGTCGATGTACGGGTACATAATGAAGTCGTGGCGATTGATAGACAAGCCAAGCAATTAACCGTACGTAACCTTATGACCAATGAAATGTATCAAGAGTCATATGAAAAGCTATTACTCAGCCCTGGTGCATCACCAATCAAACCACCCGTTAGCGGCATTAATAACCATTTCGTCCATAGCCTGCGTAATATTCCTGACATGGATAAAATCCTGTCGAATCTTCTACTGCATAAACCTAAACATGCCACGGTAGTAGGCGGTGGGTTTATTGGCTTAGGAATGGTAGAAGCGCTGCGCCACCTTGGGTTAGACGTCACCTTACTCGAACTAGCAGACCAAGTGATGGGGCCAGTTGATCTGGAAATGGCCAATATGCTGCATCAAAAGCTCGTCGATAATGGCGTTGATTTACGCTTAAAAACCGGCTTAACCGCTGTTGATGAATACCCGATACAACTGGCTGAAGCCGATAATACCGGTGATTATGATAAGCCAATATTACCTCACTACCATCTGCAACTAGCATTGAGTGATAACAACACCTTAGCAACCGATTTAGTCATCCTCGCCATTGGTGTTAAACCTGAGACCAGCTTGGCGTCTGAGTGCGGTTTAGTATTAGGCCCACTCGGTGGTATTCGGGTTGACGAAGGCATGCGAACCTCCGATGCAGATATTTATGCTGTGGGCGATGCCATCGAAACCGCCGATTTTGTCACTGGTAATCCGACACTCATCCCCCTTGCGGGCCCTGCCAACCGCCAAGGACGATTAGCTGCCGATAACATGCTTGGTGGTGATAAAAAATATCGTGCCACTCAAGGCACAGCTATTTGTAAGTTGTTTGATATGGCCATTGCTTCAACAGGATTAAATGAGAAAAGTTTACTCAAGCAAAATATCCCATTTGAAAAAATCTATGTCCACACAGCAAGCCACGCCAGCTATTATCCTGGGGCTCACCCTATTAGCTTAAAGCTATTGTTCAGCCCTAGTTCAGGCCGTATTTTAGGCGCGCAGGCAGCAGGGATTGACGGCGTTGATAAACGTATGGACGTATTAGCCGTGGCGCAACGCGCTGGTATGACGGTGCATGACTTAGCCGATCTTGAACTCACATACGCGCCTCCATTTGGTTCTGCAAGAGATGTGGTCAATCAAGCAGGTATGGTCGCAGCCAATGTATTATTAGGTGATGAAGCCATATGTCACAGTCAAGATTTACACGCTTTGACCGCAGAACAAATCATTGTCGATGTTCGAAACACTGGAGAACTCACGGCCGTGGGATCAATTGCAGGCGCAATGAATATTCCACTGCCAGAGCTTCGAGACCGACTAAACGAACTCCCTAAAGACAAAGAGTTACTGGTATTTTGCCAGGTGGGTTTACGCGGTCATGTCGCTTATCGCATGTTAATACAGCATGGTTTTAAAGTGCGTAACCTCACTGGTGGTTATAAAACCTATCAAATGGTTAATGCGCGCTTTTAGTCTATAACAGGCTTTAGGGGAACCTTAAAGCCATCTATAACAATGAACAAACAAGGTCTTGTGTGAACCATTATCAAGATTGTAAACAAAGCCACAGTCAATGTGTTGTCTGTGGCGACGCTAAACAAAATCCATTGTCGTTACAGTGTAAATTTTTTGCTGACGGTGATAACCAAGTTGTCGGTTATCATAAAGTGAGTCCGCAGCTTCAAGGCTACAACAGCTTCTTGCATGGCGGCGTTGCCAGTGCCTTAGTCGATGCGGCGATGACTCATTGTTTGCTGATGCAAGGTATTAAGGCCTTAACCGCCGAAATGACCATCCGCTTTATTGCCCCCATAAAGGTTGGTGATGCCATCAAAATTGTCGGTCGATTGGTGAGCCAACGTTTAGGGATGTACCAATTAGAAGCTACGCTCTTTGTTAATAATAAAGCTTTCGTGACAGCATCGGCAAAGTTTATCCAACCTAAAAGTGGCGTCATCGGCTAGCGTTTTTTGCAAGCAGCAAATTAACCAGTACGAGACAAATTTCCAGTTAATTTTAGTCAAAAAAAACCAGCCCGAAAGCTGGTTTTGATTATTCCTCAGTGTCAGCTACTGCCAACCTATGCCATTACGCTTGTGGGCGCATCGCTGGGAATAAAATCACGTCACGAATAGTATGCGTGTTAGTGAATAGCATCACTAAACGGTCGATACCAATACCTTGACCTGCTGTTGGTGGTAAACCGTGCTCTAGTGCTGTGATGTAGTCAGCGTCATAGAACATTGCTTCGTCATCGCCTGCATCTTTAGCATCAACTTGCGCTTTAAAGCGGTTGTCTTGATCTTCAGCATCGTTGAGCTCACTAAAGCCGTTAGCCACTTCGCGGCCACCGATAAAGAACTCAAAACGATCGGTAATGAAGTCATTGTTATCATTACGACGCGCCAAAGGTGAAATATCCGCTGGGTAGCCAGTAATGAACGTAGGTTGCATTAACTTAGTTTCAGCCGTTTCACCGAAAATTTCTTCAAGTAACTGACCACAGGTCCAGAATTTCTCTAACTTGATGCCTAGGCTCGATGCTAAGTCGCGCATAAACTCTACGTCTTTAACTTGCTCGTAGGTCATAGCTTGAATAGTCGCATTGTCAGGATTGTATTTCTGAATCGCTTCTAACATGCTTAAACGAGCATAAGCGCCACCAAACTCAACAGTTTCTTCACCATACGGCATGCTAGTACTGCCTAATAATTCTTGAGCAATTGACCCCAGCATTTCTTCGGTTAAGTCCATTAGGTCTTTGTAATCAGCATATGCCATATAGAATTCCATCATGGTGAATTCTGGATTATGACGTGGTGACAAACCTTCGTTACGGAAGTTACGGTTAATTTCGAACACACGCTCAAAACCACCAACCACTAAACGCTTAAGGTATAGCTCAGGCGCGATACGTAAGTACATCGCCATGTCTAATGCATTATGATGAGTCACAAATGGACGTGCTGAAGCGCCACCAGGAATAACGTGCATCATTGGGGTTTCAACTTCCATGAACTCTTTTTTGATCATGAAGTTACGAATAGCAGAAACCACTTTAGAACGCATAATAAAGGCATTACGTGAGTCTTCGTTAACAATCAAGTCAACATAGCGCTGGCGGTAGCGAGTTTCTTGGTCGGTTAAACCATGGAATTTTTCAGGTAACGGACGCAATGCTTTGGTCAGTAACTGATATTCTTCCATATTAACGTACAAGTCGCCTTTGCCAGATAAATGCAGCTGACCTTTAACACCGATAATGTCACCGATGTCTAAACCTTGATAACGCTCTTTCAAGTCGCCTTGTACTGGCTTACCAGCATAAGCTTGAATACGGCCAGACACGTCTTGAATTACTAAAAACGGACCACGCTTGGCCATAACACGGCCAGCAATACTGGTTTGAAAAGCTAACTCTTCTAGCGCTTCTTTGGTTTGCTCGCCATATTGAGCCTGTAACTCAGCCGCTTTATGACTACGCTGCCATGTATTTGGATGAGCATTCGCAGGACAGTTGGTGCGGATGTGGTCTAATTTAGCGCGACGTTCAGCAATCAGTTTGTTTTCATCTTGTACGTGTTCAGTCATATTATATTCTCGCGTTTACTCGCCACACTTACATGGCGGAAAAAGTTAATTTAATTAAAGTCCTGATTTTAGGCTGGCTTCAATAAACTTATCTAAATCACCATCCAGCACAGTTTGAGTGTTGCGGTTCTCAACCCCTGTACGTAAATCTTTGATACGGGCGTCATCTAATACGTATGAACGAATTTGACTGCCCCAGCCGATATCTGATTTTGCATCTTCAGCAGCTTGTTTATCGGCATTTTGTTTATGCATTTCTAACTCGTACAACTTCGCCTTTAATTGCTTAAAAGCAGAGTCACGGTTTTTATGTTGCGAGCGATCGTTTTGACATTGCACCACAGTGTTGGTTGGTAAATGTGTAATACGTATCGCAGAATCGGTTTTGTTTACGTGCTGACCACCCGCGCCAGAAGCACGATAAGTGTCGATACGTAAATCTGATGGATTGATATCGATTTCAATATCATCATCAATTTCAGGGTAAACGAAAACAGAACAGAAAGAAGTATGACGTTTACCTGATGAATCAAATGGCGATTTACGTACTAAACGGTGCACACCCGTCTCTGTTCGCATCCAACCAAAAGCGTACTCACCAGTGAACTTAATCGTAGCACCTTTAATACCTGCCACATCGCCGTCGGTCACTTCCATTAACTCTGGGCTATAACCATGCGCGTCACCCCAGCGTAAATACATGCGCAGAACCATGTTGGCCCAGTCTTGTGCTTCGGTGCCGCCTGAACCAGATTGAATATCAAGATAACAGTTTGAAGCATCACTCTTACCAGAAAACATGCGGCGGAATTCGAGATCAGCCAGACGAGTGTCTAACTCCTCAAGTTCTGCGGCAGCATCATTAAAGGTTTCTTCGTCATCTTCTTCAATGGCAAGCTCAAGTAACCCTTGGATGTCTTCTAGACCCGTGTCCATATCATCAATGGTTTTAACCACAACCACTAACGCAGCACGCTCTTTACCTAATGCTTGAGCACGTTCAGGCTCATTCCACACTTCAGGGCTTTCAAGCTCGCGACTGACTTCTTCTAAACGCTCACTTTTGGCAGCGTAGTCAAAGATACCCCCGAAGTAACTCAGTACGTTCGGCTAGCTCTTTAATTTTGAATTTTACCGGATTAACTTCAAACATGAATATTCAACTTAAATTTGGCGGTTAACAAAAGGTGCAACGGCGCATTTTACCCCATGATAGGCACTAAACCTAGACCGGAAGGCCGATTATTAATAAACAAATGACGAATATATTTCATCAAATCAACATCTGGAAAAACACTTACCCACGAATGAATAGAATAAATGGACCGCTTATAATGTGAAAGTTTGCTTCAACAAATATAGGTTCAAATTTAGGCTCTGGTGTAGATTAAAAATTGGACTAAAAAAAATGAACCGCTTCGGGTTCATTTTTAATTACCTACCAAGTAAACATTATATTTTAAATTGACCCACTAATTCCGCTAACGTCTGACCATCATCAGCAACGGTTTTACTCATACCGGACGCATCTTGACTGGCCACCAATAACGTATTAACAATCTCTTGCACTGAATTGATATTGCGATTGATTTCTTCGGTCACTGAGCTTTGTTCAGTAGCCGCTGTGGCAATTTGAGTACTCATGTCATTAATGCTGGTTACTGATGATGTCACGGCACCTAAACTTTCAGAAATCGCTCTAGAAGACTCCACAGAACTCAAACAACTCACCTGACTTTCTTCCATAGTTTGTACCGTTTGAGTCACTAGCTTATTCAGTTCTGCCAGCATTTCATTAATTTCAACCGTACTGGCTTGGGTTCGACTAGCCAAGTTTCTCACTTCATCAGCAACAACCGCAAAACCCCGACCTTGCTCGCCCGCTCGGGCTGCTTCGATTGCCGCATTGAGTGCCAGTAAATTAGTTTGGTCGGCAATCCCACCTATCACACTCAGCACTGAATTAATTTTCTTAGATTGTTCACTTAATGACTTGACGTTGGCCGCAGCGTTGTCAATTTGGTTCATTAAATTAGACACTTCCGTTAATGAGGTATCGACACAATCTTGCGCTTTCGTGACGTTATCAGAGGCAGCATGCGTGGCTTCAGCTACCATATTAGTATTGTGGGCCACGTCATGCGCCGTCGCCGACATTTCGGTGATCGCGGTGACAATTTGGTCAATTTCATTATTGTGATTGTAGAGTTGCTCTGTCATTGACACTGTTTGGCCACTGATACTCTGAGCCGCATGCTTAACCCTGTCGGTCGCACCAGCCACATCACCCATAATATGTTGTAATTTGTCGATGAACAGATTGAATGCGCTGCCTAATTGGCCAATCTCATCCTCACTGGTGATATCTAAACGTTTGGTTAAATCACCTTCACCTTTAGCGATATCATTAAGCGATGACGCCATATTTTGAATTGGCACCACCATTTTATGGGCCATCACTACCACACCAAAAGCAGTTATCCCCGTAAGACCTAAAGCAATTAATAGAAACATGAATGCTTTTTGATTCATCTCTTCAGTTTTATAGGTTTCATACCCGCCAATAGACTCTTCAATATCATCAATATAAGCGCCCGAGCCTAACATCCAATTGGTATTAGGGATCATTACCGCGAAACCGAGTTTTTCTACAAGCTGTTCGCTACCGGGCTTTTTATAATAATAAGAAAAATTACCAGTACCCGATTTAGCCGCATCTAATAACCCAACAATAATCTTGGTACCATTAGGATCGGCCATGTCAATTTTGTTTTGACCTTCAAGTTCAGGCATAGTCGGGTGAAAAATATTGACGCCAGCATCATCATATATAAAAAAGTACCCTGCAGTTCCAAAACGTAGATATCGTAATGCTCCATTGACATTACCACTGCTACCCAAAGCAAGCTCATACTCCACAACACCTTGGGCAATTTGAACCGATTCTTTTAGTTGATTTTTACGTTCTGAAATTAACTCACTGCGAAAATTATCAATATCCTTGGTTAGAGACGATTCTTCATTCACATAAAAAATACTCAGTAGTACGATGAGGATCAACGAAAGCGGAATTAGCGATAACCCCAGTAGTTTATTGCGTAGGGAAGATCTCAGCATAGTGGCCAGCCTTTTGAAGGTCTTTTAAGGTAATAGTCTATCAATATAATAGTCTATTTATTATAGATGGTTAAGCTAACAAACTATTGCAACTCAATAAAGTGAGACCTATCGCAAAATCATCCAATATAATAACCGTTTTACAACATTGTCAATCCACTGCCCATTGCTGCAAATCCTATTACCAACCATACAAGACCAGGCTTAAAGACTTTTAATACACTAAAACCAATGATCACTAATGCCATGTCTAGCGGCATGATCACCGCACTAGTGAACACGGGTTGATATAGCGCCGAAAGCAATAAACCAACAACGGCTGCATTTACCCCCGCTAACGCACCGGCTATGGCAGGATGCTGGCTAATAGAATGCCAACTTTTTAAGCCCACCAGCATCAATAAAAAACCTGGAAGGAAAATAGCTAACGTCGCCACTAACGCGCCCAAAATAGGAGATTCTAACCATAAATCTGCCCCTAAAAAGGTTGCTAAGGTAAACATAGGGCCAGGAATGGCTTGCGCAAGTGCATAGCCAGTTAAAAATCGATCAGGGGTAATGTATTCACCGACACTGGTTTCAAGCAAGGGTAATACCACATGCCCACCGCCAAATACTAAACTGCCCACTTGGAAGAATTGCGCAAAAATCTGTCCAAGACTGTCAGGTTGATTGATCAAATATAAAGATGCTGCGATGCCTATAATAAATAACGCTAACCAAGCATAATTAAGCTCGATAGCAGGTGTGTCTGGCGTAATACGCTCACCCCGAGTCATCAACATGACTCCAACAATAGCGGCCACAACTAGTACGCCAATTTGCATTAATAATGAAGGCATTAATATGATAGCAACGGCGGTGGCAGCCATGAGTATTTTAGCGGTTTTTCGTTGACAGAATTGATTGAACATTGACAAAGTCGCATCCGCTACGACCACTACTGCCAGTAGCTTTAAGCCATGAATAGCCCCCTCTACGGCCGTTATTTCCAACCATTGAGCACTGGTCACAGCAAATAAAAACATCAGTAAAAAAGACGGCAAGGTAAAACCTAAAAAGGCGGCTAATCCACCCAATAAACCACCTCGGTGATACCCAATTGCAAACCCTATCTGGCTTGAGCCTGGCCCAGGCATAAACTGACTCAGGGCGATAAAACTTGAATATTGTTTACCGTCTAGCCATTGTAAGTCGTCAACAAATGCTTTTCTAAAATAGCCTATGTGAGCCGCAGGGCCACCAAAACTGATTAACCCTAACGCTAAAAAGCGACTGAAAATTTGCCACATCGTCCTAGTACCTTTTTTATGTTAATAAACAATGTTATGACATTGAGATGACATTTTTATGATGACAACATATACCACAACCTAACAGCTACCTTTGTTCGATATAATCTATAATTTAGCGACACCAAACGAGTACTTAATTTCGATTATAAAACACCTTAATTGATAGCAAAGACTATTACAGCTGTTCTAGCATAACCAGCACTTCAAAATGATCGGTATGAGGAAACATATCAAACATTTGAACTTTGGTGATTTGATAACCCGTAATGCACTCTAAATCGCTCATTAAGGTGTGTGGATTACAACTAGAGTACACGATTGCTTTAGGCGCAAACTCACTCAATAAATCGCATAATGATTTACCTAATCCACGCCGAGGTGGATTGACAATAATAAGATCCGGTTTATCTTGAGCAGATTGTCCTTTAGCAAAATGAGTTGAATCGAGTGCACTAAAATCCACTTGTGTAAGCCCTAGTTTGGTTGCTGACAAGATGGCACATTCTATTGCTTCAGATTCGATCTCAATTCCAGTTAAACGGGTATTGCTGTTAGCGCAATGAAGCCCAAATCCACCGACACCACAAAATAAGTCCCAAATATAGTTCGGTTTGAATTCAGTAACCCACTCCCTCGCTATTTGATACAACTGGGCGGCAACCTCCGGATTAGTTTGAAAAAAGCTTTTTGGCCGTATGAACAACGGTACATTATTAAGTTGTTCTTCTAATCGTGTTGTTTCCGTTAAAAATATTTCCCTTTCGCCTTCTAGAATAGCCATGTGGATTGGCTGAATATTGGCCGAGACTAAGGTGATTTCAGGAAACTCTTGTAATAATTGGGGTAATTCTCGTTCAATTCTCACGATGGCTTGGTCACTACGTAATACAAAACGCAGCATAAACTGGCCACTACTTTGGCTGCGAGTCAGTAAAATAAATTTTAGCTCGCCTTTGCTCTTATCGACCCGATAAGGTGGTATGCCTGCTTGCTGCACAAATCGCTCTAAACGGTGTAGCAATAATTGCATATCTTTAGGGTATAACGAGCAGTCACATAAACTGACCGGCTCCCCTTTAGGATTAACCAAACCTAAAATAGGTTTGTGAGCTGCACCTAAAACGACCATTTTGGCTTTATTACGAAAACCTGATTCTGCGCTTAATATTGGCGCTAACCATTGTTTAACTGAGATGCCGCGAAACAAATCGGTTAATTGTTGTTGCTTTACACTCACTTGCTCAACCATAGGTAGTTGAATATTGCGGCATGACAGACAATCGCCACGCTCAAAATAATCACATTTCACAGCTGCTCGCCTCTCCGGAATTTAACATGGTAAATGCTTGATCACACAGTTGCTTTAATTGTTGTAAGTTTTCAATAGTGCCACCTACTTTACAACGCATCTGTTCAGGAATACTCAACGCTTGCTGATGTAATTGCTGGCCTTGCTCAGTAACATGTAACACCCGCACGCGTTCATCTAACTCACTGCGACCACGGCTCACTAAGCCCTTGCCTTCTAAACGCTTTAGCAAGGGCGTTAACGTTCCAGAATCTAGATGTAATTTTTCACCTAAGGTTTTAACACTAATCCCCGGCTCTTTCCAAAGTACCATCATCACTAAATACTGAGGATAAGTCAGCGATAACTCATCTAATAATGGTCGATATGCGCGGATCATCGCATTAGTCGCACTATACAATGAAAAACACACTTGATTTTCAAGTGCTAGCGGGTTTTGCGCTGAAGGTAATTGAGACTCAGTAAGCGCTTTATTAGACATAGGCTTCACTCCACTAACCAATAATATGAGTTAATTATAACATTGGTTGTGCGCAACCTATAATCAAAAAAAGCTCAACGAATGCTTTTTAGCAAAAATGTGTCAAGCACTTCGATTTTCAGCCGATATACTATTACCATCCGACTTTATATTAAGGTTAACCATGTCAATTAGTGTTAATTCACCGTCTTCAATGCCAACAACGATTGATTCTGGCAGCAGCTTAAAAGTGGCCGTAATGGCTAAAGAACAGCAAAAGATTGAAGGTCAAATGGCATTGCAGCTCATTGAAGCAGCGCAACCACCTGCGCCGCAGCCCGTTGGCAACAGTGGTCACAATGTTAATACCACTGCGTAAATGCTTATAGCCCTAGAGAATCTGTTCCTAGGGTTAATCATGCCATCACAACGGTAAAGATCTAGGCATCATTCGAGATAAACATACCTTGAACATCGTATTAGTATCGAAGCCATTTCAACGCATCATCTTCATCGTCGAAATATTTTATCTCGCCCGCAATAAACCAACTACCGACTTTGGCCGCCCATTCTTGCCAATCTCTATTGCCCCAAATGGCCACTCTTTCAAACTCAGATTTGTGCTTTAACCCCAGCTTTAAATCATCCCACGCGGCGCGCAAATCCCAACCGTCGAGCTCGGTAGCATCGAGAAACAAACTCACTTTAGGTTGATCAACTTGGCTTAATGCCCCCTCTAGCATAGGGGTAATGACGAGATAGTCTTCGTGGGTTAATGTGCCAATGGCTTTTAATGTCACAAAAAACACATTTTCAATTCGGTTTATGCCTATCGATAAACCATGTTTCTTCATATCCATATCGTGACTCCTTTAACTATCAGCTTACTATCCGTTTACCATCCGCTTACACATTAATATGCACACGCCTATCCATAAAGCTTATGCATGCTTATATTTTAACCAACCATACAATGAAGTGTGTGCCGGACTGCACAAAAAACTAATGGGAAATTAAAATTGAGGTTTATCTGCATCATATTCAGAGCATCATTTTGGTAAAAAATACCGCGTTATAAATAATCGCAAAATACCTTTTTTTATCCGAAATCGGCGAAATTATGCACTGTTATGAATGGGTTATCCGACGGCCATCGTCTTTAGATAATTGCGAAAATATCACTGCGGCTAACATTGTCATAAGACCAACGGTAACGAAAGTCAGTTGGAAAGCGCCAAGTACCGTTCCCGCTGTACCGCTGCCGACATCGGTACTGAAGCCACCGAGCAAAGCACCTGCACACGCAACCCCTAAACTTAATGATAATTGACCTACTACCGACAATAGACTGTTACCGCTACTGGCATTAACATCATCAAGATCTATTAAGGTCACGGCATTCATGGCCGTAAATTGTAACGAGTTAATCGCGCCAAGAATCGCCAACAGAGCTAATAGCAACCAGTAAGGAGTTTGTTCGCTAACCAAGCCCATGGTCGCCAGCATAACGCCAAGCGCCAAAGTATTCGCGGTAAGCACTACTCGATAACCTAAGCGTTCGATAATCGGTCGAGCCACTGATTTGGCCATTATTGCTGCAGCGGCCAGCGGCAGCATACTCATTCCAGCCTGAGATGGTGAATAACCCAGTGCAACTTGCAGCAACAACGGCACCAAGAATGGCAATGCACCACTGCCCAAACGAGCAAACAGATTACCAAAAAGACCAATAGCAAATGTTTTGGTGTTGAATAGCGATGGCGAAAACAGTGGATGACTAATACGACCAGCCCGCAGCCAATATGCTATCAAACACGCCATACCACCAAATAACAGCAACATCACCCGTAAGTGTGGCAAGTGCAGTTCGCCGAGTCCTTCCATAGCGATGGTGATCAATAACATCGCAGCCCCAAACAACAAAAATCCGAAGCTATCGAAACGTGATTTTTCCTTACCACGAAGATCTGGAATGAACTTCCACACCGCATAACAACCGACTACACCGACAGGCAGATTGATTAAAAAGATCCAATGCCATGTCAAGTATTGCACCATCCAACCGCCCATCGTTGGACCAAGCAGTGGCCCCAGTAAACCGGGGATGGTGATAAAGCCCATAATCCGTACCAATTCCGAACGTGGATATGCCCGCAGCACTACAAGTCGGCCGACTGGCAACATTAAAGCACCACCTAACCCTTGTACCACCCGAGCACCAATCAGCATATCTAATGAATTGGACAATGCACAAAGCAATGATCCAAAGCTGAACAATAAGATCGCACCAAAGAAGATTTTTTTGGTGCCAAAGCGATCAGCGATCCAGCCAGAAGCAGGGATCAGCAATGCTACGGTGAGCATGTAAGCGATAATCACGCCTTGCATACGCAGCGGGTCTTCATTTAAATCACTGGCCATAGCGGGTAATGCAGTATTCAGGATCGTTCCATCGAGTGACTGCATAAAAAAAGCAATGGCAACAACCCAGGGCAACCCGCGGGCAGTATCTGCATCAAGAACTTGGTTATCGGACATTGAACCTCCTTTTACCACAGCAGTGTAGCGACCCCAAGTAGCGCAAACAACACAGCACAACCGCGATGAATCAGTTTCATGGGCAATTTGTTAGCACTAAAATGCCCAGCCAGCACAACTGGGACATTAGCAATTAACATTCCCAATGTCGTGCCGATGACAACCCATGTCAGTGCTTGGTATTTTGCCGCTAAGACTACTGTCGCAATTTGAGTCTTATCCCCTATTTCAGCAATAAAAAACAAAATAAACGTCGCAGTAAAAGCACCGAGTTTATAGAAGCGATTATCATCATCATCCATTTTATCGGGTATCAGCACCCATAGTGCAATAGCAAAAAATGACCCGGCCACCAGATAGGTCGCCCATTGTGGATCAATCCACGCAATGGCCCATTGACCTAGCCATGCAGCAAGAAAATGATTTAATAATGTGGCGAACAAAATGCCTGAGATTATAGCGGTTTTATTGCTAAATCTCACCGCGAGCAGTAAGGCTAATAATTGAGTTTTGTCGCCTATTTCAGCGATGGCAACAGTAATAGTTGAGGCGAATAAAGCTTCCAATGTGATATTCCTAGGGGTAAATGACAACTAAGCACGAGCCACCGCATACCCCTTGATGCAGTTACTGTGCTTAGGTCTCGCTTGGTAAAATCACTGATTAACAGTGTGTTACTGTCTGCACCATGGCGTGAGGCCAATTATGTTGATACAGACATCTTGTGTGCCATAACAGCAAGACAAGATTAGCTACTCCCCTAAAACAAGTCGCATTATAACGATTAAATAATTTTATTCAACGCACTCATTTTACATTGTAAATTCGACATATAAATAACCTTACCCTACTCGTAACGCCGTAATGCTACGCTATTGCAATAATCACGTGTAAAAAAGTTTGGTCTATTGTTGTGTAATTGTTTATAAACATAGCTGTTAGCCTTTAACAGTCAAAGATCCTTGCCTGCTCTGTCACCCTTCTGCTAATGTCCGACACAAATAAAATAATAATTAAACAGGACGTTTTCTGTGAATTTTAAAACTTTAGGTTCTATTTCGATTGTCGCGGGAACGGCAATTGGCGGAGGCATGCTAGCGCTACCATTAGCAACAGCAGCTTTGGGGATGATCCCCGCATTAATCTTATTAGTGGTTATTTGGGGTTTATCGGCTTACACCTCGTTACTGATGTTAGAAATTAATCTTCATAGTGGTGTCGGCGATAACGTCCATGCCATTACCGGTAAAACACTGGGCAAAGTCGGCCAGCTCATTCAAGGTGGCTCATTCCTTAGCTTATTATTCGCCTTAACCATGGTGTATCTAATGGGAGGGTCATCGCTATTAGAAACCCGTTTACAACCCATCGGCATTAACATGAGCAACCAAGTCGCCGTCATACTGTTTACGGTTATTTTTGGTGGCTTGATTGCCATTGGTGTTAAATGGATTGATAAAGTATCACGTATTTTATTTACTTCTATGGTGGTGCTGCTGGTCATTGTGGTGGCATTTCTATTACCAGACGTTAATTTAATCAGTGCATTAAACAATTATTCAACCGATGTAGCGTCGGGCACCGCTCTGCAACAATTATGGTTAGCAGCCATCCCAGTGGTATTCACTTCATTTGGTTTCCATGTGTGTATTGCCACCATTGTGCGCTACTTAGAAGGTGATGCTGCATCACTTAGAAAAGTGTTATTAATAGGATCGACCATTCCACTGGTTTGTTACATCCTGTGGTTGCTCGTAACGCTAGGTTCTTTAGGCGGCGAAACAGTTCATAGCTTTGGTGGTTCACTGCCGAAACTGGTTGCTGCTTTGCAAGGCTTAGCCCAGTCACACATTATCAGCCAAGCAATTGATCTGTTTGCCAACCTTGCATTGGTGACCTCATTTTTAGGCGTCACCATGAGCCTATTTGATTATGTCGCCGAACTGACCCGAGCTAAAGATGACGCTGTTGGTCGTGCTAAAACATGGTTGATAACCTTTATACCGCCGCTGTTATGTGCGCTTTACTACCCAGACGGGTTTTTCAAAGTGCTTGGTTTTGCAGCCATTCCATTAGTGGTGATGATTATCTATTTACCCATTGCGATGGCATTAAAGCAACGCGCGCAGAAAATGGGCGGATATCAAGTGTCTGGTGGCACATTGGGGCTTATCGCCGCAGGATTACTGGGCACATTAATTGTTGTGGCGCAGTTGATGGTGGCATTAGCCTAAATCGGATGACGAATAAAGTGGATTTGTAAGCGAGTTTTTCAAACGCTGTTAAGATAGTAAAACATTTGTTAAAGTCAGGCTTAGCCTGACTTTTTTGTTTTTATGGTCCGACGTTTTTATGATCCGCCAACATTGACCTAGATGATTAAACAAGAAATCGACACGACTTACGGCAATATTGATTACCCGTGAATACCCCAAATGGAATTATTATAATGAAAAAATGGTTATTAACTGTCGCTATGGCAGCCAGCTTTGGCGCTGCGGCAGATGAAGGTATGTGGCAACCACATCAACTTCCCGCTATGGCTGATGAACTTAAAGCAAAAGGCTTAGAAATAAGCGCTGATTCAATTTCAAAATTAACCGAATTCCCAATGAATGCCGTTATCAGCCTCGGTGGTTGTACCGCATCATTTGTGTCGCCAAAAGGCTTAGTGGTTACCAACCATCACTGTGCCTATGGCTCAATTCAGTACAACTCAACCCCAGAAAAAAACCTCCTTAAAGACGGATTTTTAGCCAAAACTTACGCAGAAGAATTACCTGCGACACCTGGTTCACGTATTTTTGTAACTGAAGCGGTAACCAATGTTACTGATAAAGTTAAAGCAAACCAGATGGATAAAGTGGGTAATGAGTTTTATAAAGGTATAGAACTACAAGAAAAAACCTTAGTTGCTGAATGTGAAAAAGAAGATGGTTACCGTTGCCAGGTGTATAGTTTCCATGGCGGCCTAGAATATTATCTTGTTAAGCAGTTAGAAATTCGTGATGTGCGTTTAGCCTATAACCCAGCCGCTAGTGTGGGCAAATACGGCGGTGATATCGATAACTGGATGTGGCCTCGTCATACTGGAGACTTCTCATTTTATCGTGCTTACGTATCTAAAGACGGCAAGCCTGCCGATTTTAGCAAAGACAATGTACCGTACGAGCCAAAAAGCTTTTTAAAAGTATCAGCTAAAGGCGTTAGCGATGGCGACTTTGTGATGGTTGCTGGCTATCCTGGCCGTACCAACCGTTACCGCACAGCCGATGAAGTTAACAATCAGTTTAATTGGGCTTATCCTGAAGGCAAAGTCCTACAAGAACGCATGATTAGCATCATCAAAGAAACAGCCTCTGAAGGCAGCGACGAGCGGATTAAATACGAAAGCTTGATTGCTGGTTTAGCTAATTATGCTAAAAACTTTACCTCGATGATTGAGTATTATGGAAAATCAACCATGCTCGCTGATCGTGAGAAAATAGAAAGCGATTTAGCAAACTGGATTGGTAAAGATAAAAAACGCCAACAGCAATATGGCGAAACACTATCAAGCTTAGAAAAGTTAGTGGCAAAGAGTCAGCAAAATCAACAACGTGACATTTTATTAGGTTACATCGGTTACACCACTATGGTCACTACCGCACGTGATTTGTATCGCTTAGCTAATGAGAAAACCTTAGCTGATATGGCACGTGAACCAGGCTACCAACAACGTGACATGACCAACTTCACTTCAAGCATGGAACGGATTGATCGCCGTTATGCCGCCAGTGTCGATAAAGCCCTGCTAGCCGATTTACTGACACGTTATGCTGCATTACCTGCAGAGCAGCATTTAGCCGCTTTAGACAAAGCATTTGGTATTAGCAGCAAGTTCGATGCTAAAGCATTAGCTAAAACACTCGATAAAATGTACGCCAACACCAAGCTAAATAACAAAGAAACTCGCTTAGCATGGATGAACAAATCGGTTGCCGACTTTAAAGCGTCTAACGACCCATTCATTCAATTTGCAGTACAAACTTATGATGCTGACATGGCGCGCGAAAAAGAGAAAAAGCAATTAGAAGGTGACTTAATGAAAGTACGTCCACAATATATGGACGCTATCATTGCCTACAATCGCGAGTTAGGAAAACCTGTTTATGCTGATGCAAACTCAAGCCTACGGGTGACGGTCGGAAACGTGAAAGGTTATTCTCCACAGGATGGTTTAGTGGCGGTGCCTTTTACCCGCTTAGAAGGCATTTTAGCCAAAGACACTGGTGTTGATCCTTTCGATGCGCCAGCTAAACAACTTGAGCTGATTAAACAAAAGCAATACGGCGATTACTACGTCAAAGCGGTTGACTCTGTACCGGTTAACTTCTTATCTACCCTAGACACAACGGGTGGTAACTCAGGCTCACCAACCTTAAACGGTCGTGCTGAACTAGTGGGTTTACTGTTTGATGGTGTGTACGAAAGTATCATTGGAGACTGGGGATACGACGCACAAAGTAACCGTTCTATCCAAGTAGACAGCCGCTACATGCTATGGGTAATGCAGTATTTAGATAATGCTGACAACTTATTAGCTGAAATGGAAATCGTTAGATAACGTTCAGTTTACTGCACGTTTAAGACTCAATAACTCTGCGGTCGTTAATGGCCGCATTGTTTTTTCTGCAAGCTCATCAATACGTATATCTAATAATTGTGTTCGCATTAAATCAATCACCTTGTAACCTAATGCTTTGCACATACGGCGTATTTGCCGATTTAATCCTTGGGTTAATACAATCTCAAACCTGTCTTCTGCACTCGCCAGGCTCAATGGCCGAACTTCGCATGGTCGAGTTTGCACATCGCCATAACTGACACCCTTTGTCATCATCGATAGAAAACTAGCACTAATTGGCTTATCAACTTGGACCACGTATGTCTTAGGATGATAATAATCGGGATGCATGAGCGCTTGCGTTAATTGACCATCATTAGTGAGTAGTAGCAAACCACGAGAATCTTTATCCAAACGCCCTGCAGGATACAACCTTGGTAACTCAGGTAATACATGCAGTAAGCTGTGAGGATCATCAACTAATAAACGGCAATCCATTCCAACAGGCTTATGATATAGCCAATACTGTTTATCTTGCACAGCAAGGATCGGTTTATCGTCTACTAGAATTGTCTCGATTTCGCAAAGGTTAACTCGATCAGTGTGTTTAGCTAATTGATGATTAATACTCACTCGACCACTGTCGATAAGCCGTGCAGCTTGGCGTCTTGAGGCCACACCACACACCGCCAAATAATGACTTAATCGCATTGATGTCATAGACTTAATCGTATTGATATCATAGATAGTACTCAAGCAAGAATAAATAGACGTTAACGGGTTTCGAGAAATTGATACACACTATGTTGTTGAGTTTTAATGGTTGTCAGTAGGCTTAACCCAAGGCAAATACACCATAGAATATTCGCTTGCGTTAATGTCCACATGGCTGAAGACACAATACAATACTGAGGTAAATCCGTTGAGCACTCGGTAAAATCCAGCTGACTCCAATCGAACAACGTTAATAATAATAACCCACTACACAGTGAAATAATGCTCAAACTAAGCATTCGCTTGGTCATCGTGCTGCCAGGTTTAAAGTAATCAAGTAGGCAAATACAATGCAAAAAAATAGTACTGAATAAATAAAGCGTCGACGCTTTACGGTGTAAGTCTAGAAAGTTAATCGGAAACACACCCATTAGCACAATACTCACACCCACTACGCCACCAATAATGGCGATGTAGCGGCTCAGTAAATCAGGGAAAGTATTAAACACCGCCACCATGGCGAGTAAGAAGCATGAGCCACCCGCTAATAGTGATAAATTAAACACGATTGCAAACGACGAATGCATATAATCGCCAAGCGTATCGGGGCGGATCATCAACATGTCCAAATTGATGCCGTCGGCTTGCACGATTAACGCACTTCCTACACCAAAAGAGCAGATTACAGCCGCAGCCAATGACATAAATACAATCACTAGGTGTAAATCATAATTACGGACTCTATCTGTCACTGAACGATACTTATGTCAAAAATGGGATGAGAATGTTAACGCGGAAAGCCAAAAAGTAAAAGCCGATAATCACATAACCAAAAAACTAAACCTAAGCCCTAACTTAAACCAAAATTTCAACAAAAACTTAAACCAAAAACTTAAACCAAAAATAAAAATGCCCAATCGTTACTGACTGGGCATTGGTTGCAATAGCGGCTAAATCGTCACCTTAACTTTAATCTTGTTAACCTTAGCGACAGTGTGATTTACCCTGTAGCCAATTTAAGTACGTTGACGCAATATTACAATTATCACCGCTACAACGGCCAAAATCATACAGTACCAAGCATTAGACACTGCAGTTAATGGGCTGATGGTAAACACCGAGGCAATTAATAATGCTTGGGCACCATGTGGAATTAATCCCTGAATAATACATGCAAAGATATCTAAAATACTCGCAGCTCGTTTTGGCGATACCCCATGTTTTTCAGCAAGCTCTTTAGCAATGTCACCGGTGACCACAATCGATACTGTATTGTTAGCAACACAGGTATTAGTGGCGGCAACAATCGCTGCCATGCCTAACTCTGCCGCACGGCTTGATGCTTCGCCATTAGCTTTTGAAAAGCGACTGATTAAACCTTCAATTTGCTTACTGACAAAAGTTAATCCGCCTTGTTGCTGCATTAACGCCGCTAAACCACCGACTAACATCGACAGAATAAAAATTTCCTGCATATTGGTAAAACCAGTATAAATATCATTACCAAATTGAATAACGCTATAACCCGAGCCCAGCACGCCTGTCATGCCAGCAAGTACAATCCCTAACGACAACACTACAAAGACGTTTAAACCGATCACAGCTAACACCAGAATGGTTAAATACGGTAATACTTTTAATATTTCGATGTCCTGAGCTGCTATATCCGCTTGTCCTTGACCGACAATCGAAAAAGCAATCAAGGTGAGGATCGCCGCCGGTATCGAAAATACTAGGTTTTCACGGAACTTGTCTTTCATTTCACAACCTTGAGTACGTGTTGCCGCAATCGTGGTATCAGAAATAATCGATAAGTTGTCTCCAAATAATGCACCAGACATCACCGCACCCGCCATTAAGGCATAATCAATTTGTGCTTGGTCTGCGACACCTAGTGCCACTGGTGCTACCGCCGCGATGGTGCCCATAGATGTACCCATTGAGGTCGCGATAAAAGCGGCAATAACAAAGAAACCTGGCAATAATAAATTTGATGGGATAAACGATAAACCAAGCGCAACGGTGGCATCAACGCCACCAGTGGCTTTAGCCACTGCAGCAAATGCGCCTGCCAATAAATAAATTAAACACATGGCTATAATATTGCTATGGCCAATACCTTCAATAAAGGTTTCTATCGCACTATTTATTTTCTGTTTCGACAACAACACCGCCAACACAATGGCAGGGAGAATCGCAATCACACTGGGTAATTGATAGAACGCATAATCAACACCTTGGCTTTGAAAATATAAGCCTGCGCCAATAAATAATCCTAAAAACAAAAATAACGGTAATAACGCCACAAACGATGCCGGGCTGTTTCCTGCTGTGGTAACTGATGAAGTAGCTTTGGTCAAAATGATCTCTCTTTATCTTAACGAATAGGGATTGTTGGATGAGAAAAGCGAGTACGACACAATCTCGGTCATCGGTGATTATTTAACAACAGATTCAAAGGTGCTAAATATTGCAGTCACATCATAACAAGTTGTGCCAAGAATAAGAGAACTGTTCGCCGCTGTCAATCTAGACGTCTAGACTTCTTTGCTTCCAAAGCGTTTTTTATTCTAAAACCTGAGAACTGCTACAAATATTTTACATAACCATAATCAATTTATCTATTTAGGTCTCTTTATTCACTAAAAAATTGATGTACGTTAATCATAACCTAATGCCGATTTGTTACGCTGACAAGGATTCTCTAACTTATATAGAGGTGAGGCTATGGAACGTAAACCAGACAGAGTGAGTGCAATGAAGCGACTCCTTGAGCAAGTAAAAAATACCTTACCATTTGATCAACCCGGTATATTTAGCTGTGGCCCCAACAACAACTGTGTTGGCTGCCCTAAAAAGTTACTCGATTTGGTTGATGCTGAAGTTAATTACTGGGACGCAGCCATTGCCCAGGGCGTTATACCTTCACTTGGCGATATCAGCCGCTTTGGAAAACTGTGTAAAAATGTCAGTCGTGGCTTACAACGCAATGATATCCAGAGTCATCATTAAATTGCCTCATAATTAAATAGCCTTATACCCATTAGAGTCACATAACCTAAACTCGAGATAACAAAAAGCCCACTAAAAAGTGGGCTTAATGCAACTACTTCAGGTTTATTCTTCAGCATCGCCTAGTGACAATAACGTCGCATTGCCACCAATAGCGGTAATGTTATTGGTACGAGTCTTTTCAGTCACAAAACGAGTTAAGTAGTGTGGGCCACCCGCTTTAGGACCTGTACCCGATAATCCTTGGCCACCAAATGGTTGTACACCTACAACTGCACCAATTTGGTTACGGTTAATGTACACGTTACCCACGTTAACCTTGTCTGCTAAGCTAAGCGCATGGCCTTCATTACGGCTATGAATACCCAATGTTAACCCAAAACCTGTGCTGTTGATTTCATCAACCACTTTTGCCAAATCTGCCGCTTTATAACGGATAACATGCAAAATAGGCCCAAAATGTTCTTTTTCGAGTAGCTTAATTGAACTAATTTCAACGGCTGTAGGCGCTACAAAATGACCATTTTCAGTACCCGCAGGTAATTCAAGTTTATTAATTAACTTGCCGACCTGGCTGATATGATCAATGTGGGCATTCAAGTTAGCTTTGGCAGTGGCATCAATCACGGGGCCCACATCGGTTTTCACTGAACTTGGGTTGCCAATCACTAATTGCTCCATGGCGCCTTTCATGACTTCAATTACGCGATCTGCAATATCTTCTTGTAAAAATAAGACTCGCAATGCCGAACAACGCTGGCCAGCACTGGTGAACGATGAAGACACCACGTCATTTACCACTTGCTCGGGTTGTGATGTTGAGTCAACCACCATGGCATTTTGACCACCGGTTTCAGCAATTAATGGAATAATTGCACCATCACGGTTTGCCAAGGTGCGGTTAATCAATTTAGCCGTGCCAGTAGAGCCGGTAAAACACACACCGCCAATACGTTCATCTGCAGTGATTGCAGAACCAACAACTGCGCCAGTACCTGGTAAAAACTGCAATACTTCGGTAGGAATACCGGCTTCATGCGCAAGTTGCACAGCACGATAACCGATCAAACAGGTTTGCTCTGCAGGCTTGGCAATAACCGTGTTACCCGCAGCAAGTGCAGCAGAAACTTGACCAAGGAAAATCGCCAACGGGAAGTTCCATGGGCTAATACACACAAAAATTCCGCGACCTTGTAGAAACAGCTCGTTTAACTCGCCTGTTGGGCCAGGAAGCAATTCAGGCTGAGCCATCATCTTCTTAGCTTGTACCGCGTAATAACGACAAAAATCTACTGCTTCGCGAACTTCATCAATACCATCTTGAATACTCTTACCCGCTTCACGAGTACATAATACAATCAGCTCTTCACGGTTTTCTTCCAATAAATCAGCTAATTTCTGTAGTGCATTAGCACGAGTTTCAACAGGTGTACGTGCCCAACCACCAAAAGCAGCATCTGCACCAGCAATGGCTTGTTCAATTGCGTTAGCATCAGCAAAAGCCACTTTACCTACCGTTAATGAAGTATCGTATGGGCTAACAACGGTTTGCACTTCACCCGTTAAGGTTTTACCGTTTACCAATGGACCTGCTGTCCATTGAGTATCGCTATATTTGTCCAGTGCAGCAAAAAATGGCTCTGACTCAGAAATAATGTTCATGTTTAATCCTTTAGAGTTCTTACGTTCTGCACCGAAAATATCAGCAGGCTTAACAATTTTTTGATTCGCTAACGACTTGTAACCCAATAGCGTCACCAATGGATGAACCACTAAGCTTTCTATTGGGGTATTAGGGTCAACCAGTTTATGTACGAATGAGGTATTGGCTCCGTTTTCCAGTAAGCGACGAACTAAATACGGCAGTAAGTCTTTATGCGCGCCAATGGGTGCATAGATACGTACCGCTTTAGCACCGCTTTCTGCAAGCATGGTGTCGTAAAGCTCTTGGCCCATACCGTGCAAACGTTGGAATTCATATAAACGATCAGCGGCCATCGCATCAATACTGGCAACGGTTTGCGCGTTGTGGGTAGCAAACTGGGGATAAATAGCACCACGGGTGGCATCAGACAATAAATAACGCGCACACGCTAAATAAGACACATCCGTGCCGGCTTTACGGGTATAAAGTGGGTAGCCAGCTTCGCCTGCTTGTTGCGCCCATTTTAGCTCGCTGTCCCAATAAGCACCTTTGACTAAACGCAGCGGAATTTCATCGCCTTGATCTTTAGCAAGACGCGTCAACCAACACAACACCGGTAAACAACGCTTAGAATAAGCTTGCACCACAATGCCTAATAAGCCCCAGCCTTTAGCGGCTTCTGATTGATAAAGCTGCTTAAATAACTTCAATGACAATTCAAGACGGTCAACTTCTTCAGCATCGATAGAAATACCAATATCGAGTTCACGCGCTTGTATAATAAGTTTAATAACCGTGTCGTATAATTCGCTTAATACACGATCTTCGTTAGCGACTTCATAACGAGGGTGTAATGCAGATAATTTGATCGAAATAGTCGGTCTTGGTGAGTCAGACTCTTCATATTGCTGCGCGCCTAAATCGCGAATAGCATTGCTGTAATCGTTAAAATACTTTTGCGCATCATTGGCGGTTAATGCTGCTTCACCTAACATGTCATAGCTATGGGTATAACCTAACTTACGTTTAGCTTCGCTATTTTTAAGCGCTTCTTTAACGTCCTGACCTAACACAAATTGCTTACCCATGATCTTCATCGCCGCTAACATAGCTTGACGGATCATCGGCTCACCGACACGATTAACCAGACGTTTAAGTATATTGCTTGGCGAACCGTCAGTATTACGATCTAACTTAACCAGTTTACCGGTTAACATTAACCCCCACGTTGAGGCATTAACCAGCAATGAACCACTCATATTTAGGTGTTCATCCCACTTGGCACCAGACAATTTATCTTTAATTAGCGCATCAGCTGTTTCAGCATCAGGAATACGCAGCAAGGCTTCAGCCAAGCACATTAAAATAATGCCTTCTTTCGTTTCTAAGCTGTATTGTTGCAAAAATGCATCAATACCAACCATCAGACCTTTTTTCTCAAACTGACGAACTTTGCTCACGAGCTCATGGGCACGACGAGTCACTTGCTCAATGTCTTGTTCAGACGAAGGCACAAGCTTAATTAATTCAGACAGGTATTGCTCTTCATCGACAATGTAGTTGTTGGTCACTGCAGTAAACAGTTCCTCAAGAGTGGCATTGTCATAGCGGCCGTCCAGTACTTCACTCGCTTTGAACATAGTATTCGCTTCCATCTAGGTCAGGTTAAGGATGGTTATTATCGTTGTTGAATGGACACTGTATTCACGAATATTTTATTTTGTATACAATGTACGATCTGATTTTCGGCGATTATACATTCAAAATGTGAACTTGGACACTCAAGTTGAAAACTTGCTAATAATTGTTTGATTTTGGTCACTGAAACAGACAGAAACAATGTGCTAGTTAATTAACATCACAACAACAATAAACGTTTAAGTTAATGTTAATTAGTAACTTTTTTAATAATTATACCAACATGGAATATGAATATATTTCATCAAGAAAAAGATTAAAAAAAAGGCCAACGTTTGAATAGTTGGCCTTTATACAATCAAATGAGAGACATTAGTCGTATCACTTTATCCGCGAAAATCTCATCGTTATTGGAGATGTTACATCCAACGGCTTTTCTTACGACGTTGTGGACGAGGTAAATACACCAATACAATACCAATCAACGCACCAATACCT
Organism: Shewanella sp. AC34-MNA-CIBAN-0136; assembly: GCF_040309945.1. Taxonomy (NCBI): domain Bacteria; kingdom Pseudomonadati; phylum Pseudomonadota; class Gammaproteobacteria; order Alteromonadales; family Shewanellaceae; genus Shewanella; species Shewanella sp. AC34-MNA-CIBAN-0136. The sequence continues at coordinate 187,219 of NZ_JBEOPJ010000002.1, forward strand.
GCAATTAACCCACCTTGCTGCCACATTTCATAACGTTGGTTATCCGCGGCTTGCTGTACTTTTGACTTAGCATCATCTCGTTCTTTAATCGCTTTGGTAAGAGCGGCTTTTAACTCAGACACCTTTTCGTTAGACAGTGTTAAAGATTCTTCAGTATTGTCAGTATTTTGCGTAATGTTATTTAATTGCTCATTAGCCTGTTTTAATTGTGCTTCCATTTCAGGAAAACGCTCACGAAAACTAGGCTGATCTGAAACTAAACTGGTTAATACCCAGCCTTCACGACCTTTATGATCAATGATTTGAGTAAAATCACCTTCGGTATTATCCAATAAAGTGATCGGCTGACCCGCTTCAACACTACCGATAATACGAAACTCTGTACCCGGTCCACCGTGGATATAGGTGAACACATCATCAGAAATAAATCGCGTTGGTGCTTGGGCTGCAAATACGCCACTTGGCGCAAGTAAAAATATAAGGATTGAAAGTACTCTTAACACGGTATTTATCCAAACTCAGAAAACTTATTGTCATGCTATTTATTAAATGCTCTGAATGCAAGAAGGAAGTCATATGACTTCCTTCTTAAATACATTCAGCGTTCACATTTCTGCTAATACTTCATTGCGTCTTAGTCAAATTAACTAAAGATGTTCTTGATAATGAAGAAGAACAAAATAGACAGTGCAGCACCGGCTGGCAGAGTAATAACCCAAGACACAACAATGTTACGTACTACACCAATATTAATTGCTGCAATACCACGCGCCATGCCCACACCCAACACAGCACCCACTAACGTTTGCGTTGTTGAAATAGGTAAACCAGTACCAGAAGCAATAACCACAGTCGATGCGGCAGCTAATTCAGCAGCAAAACCACGACTTGGGGTTAAATGCGTAATGTTTTTACCAATGGTTTGCATCACACGCTGTCCAAAAATGGCCAAGCCCATAACAATACCAACAGCACCAAGTGGTAAAATCCACCATGCTAGAACCGCTTTAGCACCAATAATACCGCCGCTTTCTACGACAGAAACCACAGCAGCTAAAGGACCAATCGCATTAGCAACGTCGTTTGAGCCATGGGCAAATGCCATACAACATGCAGTCACAACCATTAATATGGCAAATACTTTTTCAACATTCCCATACTGGGTTTTTAGATCGGCTTTATCGCTCATTTTTAAACGACTAATAGCAATTTTACCTGCAAGACCGACTACGGCTGCAACCACAGCTGCTAATGCATATGCTTCAACTGTTGAAAAGTTTATGCCTACATGTGATAAGCCTTTAGTAATGGTCACAAGTGACATCACAAAATCGGCCAATGCCATGTAGAAAGGCACATAACGCTTAGCACTTGCTAATGGATCATCGGTATTAAAAATCAGCTTTTGCACACTTTGGAAAATGATATAAGCAATAAAACCCGAAATAGCAGGTGTCACTACCCAAGAGCCTACAATACCGCCAACCTTACCCCATTCAACTGCATCTGCACTGACACCCACTGCGGCAAAGCCAACAATAGCGCCAATAATTGAATGCGTTGTCGAAACTGGCCAGCCTAACGCTGACGCTACAACTAACCAAATACCCGCAGCAAGTAATGAGGCAATCATGCCATATACCAACAATTCTGGGACATCAGTAAAGTAACTCGCGTCGATAATACCTTTACGAATTGTACTCGTGACTTCACCACCAGCTAAAAAAGCACCGGCGAATTCAAAGATCATTGCAATAATAATCGCTTGTTTAATGGTAATGGCATTAGAACCTACAGAGGTTCCCATTGCATTGGCTACGTCGTTTGCACCAATGCCCCATGCCATCAAAAATCCAAATGCAGCCGCTATCATAATGAGCATAGGGCCGTTGGTGACTAATACATCAACCATGTTGTTTCCTTGATAACCTTTGTGATTAGTTACGAGCTAGCATTAGCTCTAGGCGGGAACCGACACGCTCAGCAATATCTGCTAAACCTCCAACCCATTCGATAATTTTGTACGTGAACATCACATCAATCGGATTCAATTCAGATTCTAATGCATACAACTGACGACGCACTTGAATTTGTAAATCATCAGAATCTTCTTCGATAAGATCTAATTCATTAATCATTTTGGCAACTAACTCAACTTCACGACCACGGAAACCGGTTTCGAGTAAATCATCGAGTTCGTTAATAGCCCGTTTCGCAAGTGATACGGCATCTAAACAACGTTTTAGATAAGCACCAAAGGCATCTTGCATAGGCTGAGGAAGGACTAACTGACGGCCAATAATACGGCCAGAGATATCTTTTGCCTTGTTAGCGATTTTGTCCTGTTGAGTTAATAACTCAAGCAAGTCAGTTCGCTCAACAGGCATAAATAATCCACCAGGAAGAGTCAGGCGAATTTCACGTTTGAGTGAGTCCGCTTCTTTTTCAAGCAAACTAATTTGTTTGCGGATCTTTATCGCTTCATCCCAGTCGCCTGAGTTGGTTGCGTCAAAGAAAGGAACAAGAAGTGATGCACACTCATGTACTTTGTCGATATGTAGTTCTAAAGGCTTAAGAGGTGATTTTGCAAACACACCTAAAATAGAGTTTACTGGCATTGCCGTTTACCTATTTAATAAATTCCAGTTTGGAAAAAGCGGGCGCATGTTAACCCAAGCGTCCGCATAATGAAACTGTGTTTTTTAATTTCGTACGACAGTTTCTCTGTTATCGTTGCTCAGTATATATGATGCGAGCAATGCTATCCTAAGAGATTTTTATTACAACAATATGACATTATGAAGATAATGTGACGCATTAGTGAATATTTGATGACAAGGCAAACATAAAGTCAATGGACGCAGAAATAGAGTTAAAACTATTCATTCAATCACAACATCATGATTTGTTAAAAAAAATATTGAATGACTACCCTAATTCAAGCCCACAAGGGCAGAAAAAACTCACCAACGGATATTTCGATACCGACGACTTACAACTGCGTCGTTGGGATATGGGCTTACGCGTAAGAGGTTTTGACAATCAACTCGAACAGACCATAAAAACAGCAGGCAGGGTCGTAGGAGGGATCCATTCTCGTCCTGAATATAATGTCAGCATTGATCAAAAAACACCGATCTTGTCACGTTTCCCAAAAGAAATTTGGCCAGAGGGAAATGATCTCGACAAGGTGTCAACATCGCTAAAATGTATTTTTGAAACCAACTTTGAGCGTCAAACTTGGCATATATACCTTAATGATAGCCTTGTTGAGGTTGCACTAGATGTAGGTGAAATAATTGCTGATGATAAAGTTGACCCTATATGCGAACTCGAATTTGAATTACTCGCAGGAGAGACGTCTGCATTATTAATACTCGCAACAGAAGTCGCTAAGTCAGTACCATTTCGCTTAGGTAAAGCCAGTAAAGCTCAACGCGGTTATCAACTTGCAGGCAAATCAAAGCCGTTCACCATTAAGCATATTGATTATGTCTCATTACCAAAAAACAATAATATGCAGCAAGCCTTGAGCACATTATTAGAAACAGGTCTTGAGCGCTGGCAATTGATTGAGAATATATTAACGCTGCCAACTGGTGATGTTCATCAACAATCAGCCTTGTGGGGCGAATTACGCCGCTGTGTGCGCTTACTCAGGCTCACCTTAAATCAATTTGGTTTATTAGATCAGCACACCAGCCCATTATTCGATCATCTTGAGCAGGCTCTGGCATTTGTTAGCCCACTGCAAAGTTGTTGTTTATTATTACAAGACGATGCTAAACCACTTGCCAACATCAACAATAAAACCCTTGTGTGCCTACAACTAGAAAACTATATCGACTCAATGTCGATATCAACTCAATTAGGCTCAATATGGCAACATCCTGAGTATGGTCAATTACAATTGGCATTGGTCGATTTGCTATTAACCGCTGAAAGCGGCAAAAATGAAAGCCGTCATTATCCCGAATTAGGTTTATTTGCCAACCAGCTACAGCAAGCCTCATGGAAACGTATTGGAAAATCAATGCCGATAACCGCTGAAATGAACAGTATTGATTACCAACACGTTGCTGATGCTTTGGATGAAAGTATCTTAGTTGGGTTTGCTTATGGAGAAATGTATCCCGCTAAAAAGCGCGAGGCTTTTCGGGCACCATGGCAAGACTTAGCGTTAGGGATTAGTACGTTATCTGCATATAAAATATTAAGGCATTTGAGTGCACAGCATCAGCTTAATATTGAAGCTTGGTTAGACAATAAAGAAACCAGTTTATTGTTTGCCATGGAGCACTCGCGAAAAAGTGCCTTAAAAGTCCCTATTTACTGGTAAGCGTGCATATTCCCCATAATTGGTTACACGCCCACATGTATTAGTGATGAATAGTAAAACAGGAAGATAATGATTATCTTCCTGTTTTACTAAACAACTAATTTGTTAGCGTTAAGGCCTTAATCGTCGCTTATTCTTTGGCAAAATACAGGTTACTTTGCCAAAGCCTGCTTAACACGTCGACCGTAATCAACATCCGCTTTAGTAAAATGATCGACCATTTTTTGTTGCACATCTAATGTCGTTTGACTGAGTGTGCCCGCAATCGTTTCCACTAAACGATTTTTCTCTGCTTCACTAAAGATACGATAAAGATTACCCGCTTGGGTAAAGTCATCTTGGTTATAACGACTAAAACGGGCAGCCTCTCCTTCTAAACGTAACGGTGGTTCTTCAAAACTGGCATTTTCAGTGAGTGGTGCAACGCTGTTAGGACCATAATTAACACTGGCATCACCACCGGTTTGGCTACCTTGATAAGGACACTGTGTTCCTGCCATAGCACCAGCACGTTGATGATGGTTGGCTTTAGCGGCATGCGGACAGTTAACGGGTAATTGATTATAATTAGTCCCTATACGGTAGCGCTGTGCATCTGCATATGAAAACAAACGGGCTTGCAGCATTTTGTCTGGCGACGCCCCCACTCCTGGCACTAAGTTACTTGGTGCTAATGCCACTTGTTCAACTTCAGCAAAATAGTTTTGTGGTAAACGGTTTAGCTCAAGTTCACCCACTTCAATCAACGGATAATCACTGTGCGGCCATACTTTAGTCAAATCAAATGGATTAATGGCGTAAGTATTGGCATCAGCTTCTGGCATAATTTGCACATTCACAGTCCAACGCGGGAAGTTAGCATCATTAATTGCTGCCACCATGTCGCGTTGTGATGAATCAGGATCTATCCCTTTTAGTATATCTGCTTGTTCGCCGGTTAAATTTACCACGCCTTGCTGTGATTTAAAGTGGAACTTAACCCAAAAACGTTCACCCTTAGCATTCCAAAACGAGAACGTGTGCGAACCATAACCATGCATTTGTCTGTAGTTAGCCGGAATACCACGGTCTGACATTAATATGGTCACCTGATGCATCGACTCTGGATTGAGCGCCCAAAAGTCCCACATTGCTTGGGGATCTTTTAAATTAGTTTGTGGGTGACGTTTCTGAGTGTGAATAAAGTCAGGGAATTTAATACCGTCACGAATAAAGAATGTCGGGGTATTATTACCGACAATATCGTGGTTACCACGAGCAGTATAAAAACGTAGTCCAAAACCGCGTGGATCACGCTCTGCATCTGCTGACCCCATTTCTCCGCCTACCGTAGAGAAGCGCATAAATGTTTCAGTCTGCTTGCCGACACCATTAAAATGATCCGCTATGGTAAATTCACTTAAATCTTTAGTTAATGTAAACGTCCCATATACACCAGTCCCTTTAGCATGTACCACACGCTCAGGAATACGTTCACGGTTAAAATGAGCTAGCTTCTCTATTAAATGCCAATCTTGTAAAAGCAGTGGACCACGTTCACCAGCCGAGATTGAATTTTGATCATCTGCTACCGGGGCGCCATTTTGGCTGGTTAAATAATTACCTTGATTCATTTTTTTGCTCCTATGTGCGGTCTACTAACCACTGCTCAATTAAGTCATAAACTGTTGCCATGATGATTTTCCTCACTCAACTCATCATTCGATGGACACATAATAGAAGCACTTCATAATTACATAAAACGATTAAAATAGATTATTACAAACTAAAAAAACGATTATGAAATTTATTAAGGATAGGAAAAACAGATTAAAACTAAAATGCAGGCAATAAAAAAGCCAAACTGATTATTTGGCTTTATCGAGACACAATGTGACTATTCAGTGGGTGGAGTAGGCTCACGGTATAACTTCACTAAATAATAGAGATCAATTAATACAATAAAAAAGTTAACCAGCGCCACAGGGATCGCATCAATCGCGAGGCCATAAGCCACAAACAACCCTGCACCAATTAAGTTCCACCAGCGTAGTTTTTTAATGTCTGACATCATCAGCGAAATAGCCACAACGACAGAGGCTAAATATCCTACCCATTCCCAGATGTTAATACTGTCCATGGATTTTCCTTATATTAATATGCCTACACCAATGCAAGCGAGTAACAACATTAAGCTAACGTGAGTCAGTGAAAAAACGTTATTGCTTAACGCACTTATTGGCACACTTGATAGACTAAATAAGCAAAGCACCTTATAAAAAAAATACACTATTAACAAGGTTAAAACCTTGACCTATCGATGATTATAAGACCTATCGATTTATAGTATCTATAATAGCTTATCGCTCTACAACCGCTGCCGTCATTCGTGAAATACAACAAAGTTCACCCGCACTGTTACGAATAAGGACTTCCCAAACCGAACTGCGTTTACCTAAATGCACAGGTTTAGCCGTTGCCGTTAATTCACCATTACGTGATGCTTTCAAATGATTTGCGTTGATTTCTTGGCCAACACAATAATAACGGGTAAAGTCGACCACAAAGTTGGCGGCATAGCTGGCAACGGTTTCCGCTAGTGCGACGTTCGCACCACCATGAACAATCCCTAATGGATTATGTACGGCTGGATTAGCTGGCATAGTGGCAACCATATAATCGTCGCCGATTTCAGTAATTTTAATGCCCAATGTTTGCATTAAGGTGCCCTTTCCCTGCATCCCTGCATCTAAGCGAGCACAATCTTCTAAAGTGACAATGTTAAACCAAATACTCATTCTTAATATCCATCATTATTATTATTAGAAAACTCAGTGTACTGATTAGCTTACCTTTTTGAAAGAAAAACGCGATCAATAACATTAACCCATTAAAAAGGAGCCTAAGCTCCTTTTATAGTTATTCACTAAATCTATATGTACGTTAACTCACTAATTCGCAATGGCTTTGGTAGGTCTGTGCCCAACGCAATAACTCAACTCGGTTACGCGATTCCGTTTTACGGAAAATAGATGAGATATGCGCTTTTACAGTATGTTCACTAATACACAAACGCTGGGCAATTTCTTTATTACGCGCACCGCTAGAAACAAGCTGAATAATGGTTCTTTCTCGACTGGTTAATCTTTGGAGGATGGCCACGGTATCGGCAGGGATTTCAACGTTGGTATCGAGTTGCTGGACTAAACGTCTAAAAATCTTACTAATCAGTGGACGGTCGTACCACAATTCATCAGAAACCATTTTACGCAGACCCGTCAGCATTAAGTCCATGCGTTGATCACTGTATAACAAACCCCGTACGCCTAAGAGTAATGCTGACTCTTGATCAAGTGATCCACGTTCAACTTGGTACAATGCTACAGGGACATGCTCCACTAAACGCGATACCAGTAACGGGATGCCCTTACTGTCTAAGGCCGCACCTTTTTGTGAAACAAGATAAAAGTTGTTGGATTTTTTTTCTAACTCAAGCTCAGCCGCATGTTTTACAATTCGAGTTTTCAACCCGATAGATTCTGCCAAAATAGCTAAATGGCAAGGTGCTGCGATTTGGTGCAAAAACACCAACTCATCAATATTTGAACTCATCACTCTTCTCCCTGAAAAGTACATTATTGCTCAACATACCTTGAGCACATCCTGAGGCTATATACTATACGTAAATGAAATACGTTTACTAGCCTTCAAAACTAGGCTGAGCAGATAGTTTACTTTTTGTCGTTATATTAGAGCATGTTCTTTCTTCATTCGTTAATCGCGTTACGAGATAAATCGACTCACCAAAAAAGTGGCTATTAGGTTAAGTCGGTCATTATCAATCACGATTCTTATAATAAAAAACCTTCCTATACAGCAAGCATAGTAAAAATTTGTTAGTTGATATGACTATTATGTAAGTCTAAAGTATGAATAGTAAATTTGACTGACTTTGCGTAGACTTTATCACTAACCCAAGACTGATAAGCTCATACTTTCAATTCGCTCAACATCATCAATCTCTCATCAATGCTAGCAGCCAAATTTACTCATTTTATGACAAAATAAGCTAACTAAATAAGTTAAGTGAGCCTTATGATAAAGACTGCTGGTTAAGCGCCATTTTGGTCGCTATTTGTTTATTATGAAGAGACGATAACAACAGTAAGCCACATACCCCACCAATTAATGCTAGAAACATGTCAGATTGAGTATCCCAAACATATCCTTGAGTGCCTAAAAATGCCTCGGCATTTTCACCGGTAGCAATGGCAACCCACCATTCAACTAATTCGTAAAAAGCTGAAAACGCCAACACAAAACATACTGCTAAAAACTGACACCAAGCACCTATTTGCATGACATGTTTACGAATAAATATTTCGCGAGCTAATATTACCGGAATAAAACCCTGAGCAAAATGGCCGACTTTATCGTAATTATTGCGCTCGCCGCCCATCACTTGCGCTAGCCAGTCAAATAACGGCACTTCAGCATAGGTATAACGTGCACCGACAAATAACACACAGCAATGCACTAAAATAAGTGCATAAGCTAACGTAGTCAGAGGAAAGCTTTTACGACTAAAAAATAAAATAGGTAATGCGATTAACGCAGGTATAGCTTCTAACCACCAAGTGAACATATCTTTAGGTGCGCTAACTGACCACAACAGTACTAATAGATAAATCCCTATCCATATAACCTTACTCTTCATCTTAATTCTCTCCATGAGATATTGTTCTCAAATTAGAATATAAACTTTAGCCATCTAGCCCTCTACAAGCGCTTAAAAAAGTGCTACTTTGATAATGCGCCGGAAGTCCGCATTTATATCATAACTATTAGTATAAGCATTAGTATAACCATTAGCTTAAGCACCATTTAATGATAAGAGGGTACCCATATCATGGCGAAACACTCGCTTGACAAGGATAAGATCAAAATCCTGCTGTTGGAGGGCGTCCACCAAACTGCGGTCGATGTACTAGAACGTGCAGGTTATACCAACATTGAATACCATAAAGCCTCGTTAGGCGAAGAGGCTTTGATTGCATCAATTAAAGATGCTCACTTTGTTGGATTACGCTCCCGCACCCAGCTTACTGCGGAAGTATTGCACCGTGCAGAAAAGTTGGTTGCGATTGGTTGTTTTTGTATTGGCACCAACCAAGTCGATTTAGCCACGGCCGAGAAACTGGGTATTCCTGTTTTCAACGCCCCTTTCTCCAACACCCGCAGTGTTGCTGAATTGGTGATTGGTGAAATCATCATGCTGATGCGTGGCATTCCACAGCGCAATGCCATGTCACATCGTGGCGGTTGGTTGAAGAGTGCTAATGGCAGTGTTGAAGTCCGTGGTAAAACCTTAGGTGTGATTGGTTATGGCCATATTGGTACTCAACTGGGTATTTTGGCTGAAACCTTGGGCATGAGAGTGATTTTCTTTGATATTGAAGATAAGTTACCGTTAGGCAATGCCTCTCAAGTTCACTCTATGGACAAGTTATTGGCCCAAGCAGACGTTGTTAGCCTGCATGTACCAGAAACACCGCAAACTAAAGACATGTTCGCTAAAGCTGAATTTGCTCAAATGCGTCAAGGCAGTTTCTTTATCAATGCCTCTCGCGGAACTGTTGTTGATATCGAAGACTTAGCCGATGCCCTGAAGTCAGAACATCTTGCGGGTGCTGCGATTGACGTATTCCCGGTAGAACCTAAGTCGAATGATGATGAATTCATCTCTCCACTGCGTGGCTTAGACAATGTATTACTCACACCGCATATTGGTGGTAGTACTGCTGAAGCACAGGAAAATATCGGCGTAGAAGTGGCTGGCAAACTGGTGAAATACTCAGATAACGGTTCTACACTGTCTGCGGTCAATTTCCCTGAAGTGTCTTTAGCGCAACATAGCGGTACCTCACGCTTATTGCACATTCATCAAAACCGTCCTGGTGTATTGATTAAAATTAACCAAGCGTTTTCTGAAAAAGGCATTAACATTGCTGCTCAGTACTTACAAACCACTGCTGAAATTGGTTACGTGGTAATGGAAGTCGATTCTGATCAAGCAGAAGAAGCATTGGTTGAATTAAAATCTATTGAAGGCACTATCCGTGCGCGGGTATTGTTTTAAACTGACTTTTATAAGCAATTAACTTGAGTTAATTGTCTTCCTAAAAAAGCTACCTTGTGCACAAGGTAGCTTTTTTATTGGCTTTAAAACCATAGCCCCCTGTTGAGCATTCTATTAATCCGTTACACTCCAACCATACCGTCTTATTCACACGTTAGGGATAGTTATGACCATTTCAGTAAACCAACCAGATTGGGATTTTATCGCCACGTCTCCTGAATTAATGTTATCAAGTTTGACGCATATGGGGTTAATCGAAATCACTGGTGAGCAAGGGCGCAGTTTCATTCATGGCCAAGTCACCACAGATATTACCTCCCTTGGCACAAACGAGTGGAAATGGGGTGCTCATTGCGACCCTAAAGGTAAAATGCTCGCCAGTTTCCGTGGGTTTTCAATCGGCGATAGCTTATTCATGTTACTGCCAAAAAGTACTTTAAGCTTGGATTTACCTCAGTTACAAAAATACGCTGTATTCAGTAAAGCCGAACTCGCCGATGTCAGCAATGATTATCAAATAATGGGTATTGCTGGCCCAAAAGCACAAGCCTTTGCAACTGAACATTTTGGCGATGTATCGCAACCACTTAACCTTGTTGAGCAAGGTGTGATTATTCGTGATGGTGAACGTTTTATTGCCATTATTAACAATGCAGCAGCACAAAACATTATCAGCCAATCGGGACAAACATTGTTTGCTGCAAGTGCATGGCAAGCATTGGAAATTAAAGCCGGTTATCCAAACATAGATGCCGCTCATTCCGGCCAGTACGTTGCGCAAATGTGCAACCTGCAAGCCATTAATGGCATTAGCTTTACCAAAGGCTGTTACATGGGCCAGGAAACCATTGCCAGGATGAAATATCGCGGTGGCAATAAACGTGCATTGTATATTTTGTCTGGTACTACCAAGCAAACCATCAGCACTGACACTCAATTAGAAATTGCCCTTGAAGGCGGCTTCCGTCGTGGTGGCAATATCATTGAATGCGTCCAATATGGTGACAAGGTACTGCTTACCGCGGTGTTGCCAAATGATACCGAAAACAACGCTCAACTTCGTATTACCGGAGATGAAAGCTCACAGCTAACTATTATCGAGTTGCCATATTCTTTAGCAGATGCTTAATTAATTGATGTTGTATCTTCATTAAGCGAGCCATTGGCTCGCTTTTTTATTTTTTGAACATTAATGATCTATATCACGTATATTATTGATAATATTACTCTGTTTATTCAGAACTTCAATTAAGCTAATTCGTTATGGAGCGACTATGACTACTATCGTCACCTTAGAAAATATTAGTAAAGGGTTCCGCGATGGCGAGTCATTTCATTCGGTGCTTAATCACGTCAACCTGACTTTGCAGCAAGGTCAAACTATCGCATTAACCGGGCCTAGCGGCAGCGGTAAAAGTACCTTACTGAATATCATTGGTGGCTTTGAAACCATAGACAACGGTGACATGTTAATCCGTCAGGCTGATAACATGCGATCGGTGACAAAGTGGCAAGATAAGCAATGGAGCCAATATCGACGTCAGTCGCTCGGGGTTATATTCCAACAATTTAACTTACTCACACCATTAAATGTGCGCGACAACATTCAATTTTCACTGGCGCTAAATCAGTTAGCATGGAGCCCTTGGTGTGATGAACTTTGCCACCAGCTAGGATTAACGCCATTGTTAGACCGCAACGTTGAAAACTTATCCGGTGGACAACAACAGCGAGTGGCTATCGCGCGGGCATTAGCTCACAAACCACAACTCATATTAGCCGACGAACCGACAGGTAATCTTGATCAACACGCCGGATTACAAGTCATGCAACTACTTACCGAACTCGCTCAACAAGCCAACTGTTGTATTTTAATGGTGACTCACAGCGAACAATGTGCCGCATTTATGCAGCATCGCTGGCACGTCGAAAATCAACAGATTGTGATTAACCCTGCTGACATAACATTGCAAGGGTAAGCCAATGACAACTAACTCTTCATCATACTTATTCTCAATTAAGCGCTTAAGGTTATGCTTGCACCTGTTTGCCAGCCATTATCGTCATGCCCCCCTGCAAGCCAGTGCTATTTTACTGGGCATCATGCTCGCGGTAACGTTACTGATTGGCGTATACGCCACCAACGAAAACGCCAAACAAAGCTATGGCAATGTATCCGAACTAATGAGCCAACAAGCTCGCTTATCGATTAGCCACCGTACAGAAAGCAGTATTGATGAGGCAGTTTATTTTGCATTAGCCAATGCAGGATTCAATACCATTGCCAGCATTGAAGGCATCGCAACCGATGAACAAGGCCGATTATGGCGGGTTAATAGTAGTGATGTAGTTGCCGCTATGACCAGCAACATGCAACAGCAAAAATCAGGTGCTAGCTCATCGATAACAGCGACGCATATTCCGCTAGCAGAATTACTGGCAGGCAAACCCAAAGTGCTAATGTCGGCAAGCCAGCGCGAACGTATGAATAAAGTGACCAATAACACTGACCGCATAATACTGAACGACACGGCTGTTGAACTCGTTGCCATTGATGATTCGTGGGGGCTTGGTTCGGCAATTTTGGCCGATATCTCACTCGCTCAACCCTTGCTGAATATGCAGGGTAAGTTAAGTTACGTTGCCGTATTTGATTCACCCTCTTCAAATGCAAATATCTCAGCCGCAAACGAATCAGAAACAGATGAGCAACTGATAGCTCGATTAACGAACACCCTAACCCAAGCAGGTATTGATACCAGTAAGCTAAATTTCACCACCCAAACGAGTGAAGGCGAATCGCTTACCGCCCTCACTGCCAGCTTTCATCTTAATCTTGATGCCATGAGCATGTTGGCCTTTGTTGTCGGCTTATTTATTGCCTACAACGGGGTTCGTTATAGCTTAATGAAGCGTCAAAAATTGCTGGTGCAAATCATGCAGCAAGGGCTCGATAGGCGCACCATCATGCTTGCCCTAAGCATTGAAATAGTCTGTTTAGTGTTTATTGGCTGTGTATTAGGTTTTATTGTCGGACTGCAATTATCGCAATGGCTACAACCTATGGTCGCCATCACTCTTGAACAGCTTTATGGCGCCAAATTATTACCCGGAAACTGGCAATGGCAATGGTTTGCACAAGCACTCATATTAACCTTGTCAGCGGCATTTGCTGCTTGTATTCCCATGCTGATAAACCTGATTAACACCCCACTTGCGCAAGGGGCTCAAAAACAACCACAAAGCCAACAATTCGGCATTATTCATTGGCGACAATTTATCATCGCAGCATTGCTAATCTTAGTGTGTACTATCGCCTTCGCCTTTACCGAACAGTATCGCCATAGCCTAGTATTACTGGGTATTCTCTCGGTTGCGATTCCGTTATTGTTACCTCAATTTTTACATTGGGGAGTTAACTTACTCAGTCCATTTATGCCTAAAGGACTGTGGCAATACGTGATTGCCGAAACCAAAGAGATTATTGCTCCTCTCGCGCTTGCGATGATGGCAATGCTGCTAGCTTTGTGTGCCAATATTGCCATGAACACCTTAGTGGGCAGTTTTGAAATCACCTTAAAAAAATGGCTCGATGCCCGTTTGCATGCAGACTTATACATTAGACCCAATCCAAACCAAATCGATACATTAACGATATTATTGGAACAAGATCCCAAGGTTGAAGCGATTTATGAGCAATGGACTGTCGACAGCAACCTTAATCGAATTGAAACGCCGCAAACACAGGTTGCTATCCACCTTGTCAGTCGTGACCATTTGTCTTTAACCGAAACAACTGTATTTAAAACCACAGCCGATGACTTTTGGACAACATTCACAGCAGGTGAAAGCCTGATGATAAGTGAACCATTATCGATAAAATACCAACTCAATATAGGCGATAAAGTTCAGCTATCGCAACTTGGTCAAGCTAGCTTGAACATTGGCGGAATTTATTACGATTACGGTAATCCCCAAGGCGAAGCGATTATTACTCAGTCCTTATGGCAGCAATCTCAATTACCCGCCAAACCCATTAGCCTAGCCGTGTCTTATCAAGGTGATATTACTCCACTACAAGACAATATTAGCCAGCAAATCAATCTGTCTTCTGCTTACATGTACAGCCAGCAGCGAATTAAGACTGAAGCGATTAACATATTTAATAAAACATTCTCAATCACTGTAGTGCTTAATAGCTTAACCTTACTCGTAGCTGCCATTGGCTTATTCAGTGCCTGTATGATGCTAACGCAAGCGAGGCAAGCACCATTAGCCCGCTTGTATGCTCTAGGTGTTAGTCGTAATCAATTACGGATGATGGTGTTAGTGCAAATGCTATTTATCGTGTTATTAACCTGCTTGGTCGCGTTACCGACAGGCGCGTTACTGGGTTATTTATTAATTCATAAAGTCACGTTACAAGCATTTGGCTGGAGCATCGCCATGGTGTGGGATTGGGCGGCATATGCTCAAGTGGTGATCATTGCTGTAGTCAGTTGTTTACTTGCAGTGTGTTTACCTTTGTATTGGCAAACCAGAAAACCCTTGATATCCAGCTTGCAACAGGAAGCACTATGACCTCTTTCACTTTCAAGAGCGTACTCAACGTCGCGTTCAAAACTGTTAGCTACAGAGTGCAGAAGCAATGGTTGATGGTCATTGTCTTTCCTCTTAGCGCATTGCTAGTGGCTTGCTCTCCTCAGCAAAATGTTGCAGTAAAACAGTCTACCATTAGCAGTATGTCGTCAGCTTCTGCTGAAGGTTATAGCGAAGTAATTCAAGGTAAAACCTTACTCTTTCCGCAAGACCACTTAGCTCACGATGACTTTAAAATTGAGTGGTGGTATTTAACCGCAAACTTGACCACCGCTGCAGGTGAAGATGTAGGCGTGCAATGGACTCAATTTCGTATCGGAATGACACCACCAGTAAGCCCTCAAGCGACAACAACGAATAATTGGGTGACCAATCAGCTTTACATGGCACATGCCGCGGTAACCACAAATACTGAACATTTAATGGCCGAAAAATGGTCACGAGGCCACCCACAACTTGCAAGCGTTAAACCACAACCATTTGAAGTACATTTACAAAACTGGCAATGGTTAAGTCAGTCTGACAGTCTGTTTCCGGCCACATTAAATGTCGCTAGTGATAAGTTTAGTTATCAATTACAGCTAAACAGTCAGCAACCTCTGCAATTACAAGGCGATAAAGGTTATAGCAGCAAAAGTGCAGACCAAAGCGTGGCATCTTATTATTACAGCCAACCCTTTATTGATGTAACGGGTCTAGTTACCCGTCATGGTGTTACTGAAAAAGTCAGCGGTAAAGCTTGGCTTGACCGCGAATGGAGTTCACAATTTTTAACCAAGGCCCAGCAAGGTTGGGATTGGTTTTCACTGCGTTTAGACGACAACTCAACGTTAATGGCATTTAGACTGCGCGGCGAAAATGACCAAGCACATTTTTACAGTGCTAGAAGGATGTTCGCTGATGGTAGTGGTCACAATATTAATAGCCGAGACAACCCTAATGATATCGATATGCAACCCACTCAGTGGCAACAAACGGCATTAGGCAATCATCCTATTGCATGGCGAATTAACATTAACAGTGAAGCCATCGACGTCACAACTCAAGCCGTTAACCCCAACAGCGACATGCCAGTATCAACCTCATATTGGGAAGGCCCCATTACGATTAAAGGCAGCCACCAAGGTCAAGGTTATATGGAACTTACGGGTTACTAGGCTTGTTTACCATTCGAGTGGAATGCGCTCTCGAAGATAAGCAAGCCTTGGCCTACCTACAAAGATCATACCTCTCAAAATCTCAATTCCCCATTCCTTGGTACCATGTTAGCAACAGAGCACCAATGGGCTTTTAATCCGCAAATAATCTGCATCTCAAGCACAATACGCTTTACAAGCAATCTCTAAAACAGCATTTACCTAATTGTTAAAATGAGATTTACATCACGCTGAAAAATGTGACCTTGCACAACTATTAACCACTATACCCATTCTGAGGTATACCCATGTTATTAGTAAGGTCTAGACTCACTCTATCACGTCACCTCCAATGACTATCACGTACCAAGTACAACATTCTAAGAGTGAGGAACACCATGAGCATCAGTCGTCGCGAGTTTTTAAAAGCCAACGCCGCTGCCGCAGCAGCGTCGGCCGTGGGTATCGCTATTCCAATTAATATCGTTCAAGCTGCAGAAGGTAAAAGTGAAATAAAATGGGATAAAGCCCCATGTCGCTTTTGCGGTGTAGGTTGTAGTGTTTTAGTGGGTACTCGAAATGGTAAAATTGTTGCCACTCAAGGCGACCCTGAAAGCCCTGTTAACAAAGGCTTAAATTGTATTAAAGGTTATTTCTTATCTAAAATCATGTATGGCAAGGACCGATTAACCTCGCCATTACTCAGAATGAAAGATGGAAAATATGATAAAGAAGGTGATTTTACGCCAGTAAGTTGGGACGTTGCCTTTGATACCATGGCCGAAAAATGGAAAGCCAGCATAGCCAAAAAAGGCCCAACTTCTGTAGGGATGTTTGGTTCTGGTCAATGGACCATTTGGGAAGGCTACGCCGCATCTAAGCTTCATAAAGCTGGTTTTCTGACCAACAATATCGATCCTAATGCACGCCATTGTATGGCATCAGCTGTGGGTGGCTTTATGCGTACCTTTGGTATTGATGAACCCATGGGTTGTTATGATGACTTAGAAGCCGCTGACCACTTTGTATTGTGGGGCGCCAACATGGCAGAAATGCATCCCATCTTATGGGCGCGTTTAACAGACCGTCGCTTAAGCCATAAAGATGCCCGCGTACACGTACTCTCTACTTACGAGAACCGTAGCTTTGACTTAGCAGATAATGCCATGGTGTTTAAGCCTCAAACAGACTTAGTCATCTTAAATTATATTGCCAATTACATTATTCAAAACAAAGCAGTAAACAAAGACTTTGTTAGCAAGCACACTAAATTTGCCCTAGGTACCACTGACATTGGTTATGGCTTGCGCCCTGAACATCCATTGGAAAAGAAAGCTAAAAACCCAGGTAGCGGTGATGCCAAACCGATTAGCTTTGACGAGTATGCAAAATTTGTTAGCACTTACACTGTAGAATACGCAGCTAAAATGAGCGGCGTACCGGCTGACAAACTTGAAATTATGGCAAAAGCTTACGCCGACCCTAACATCAAAGTGATGAGTTTATGGACCATGGGTATAAACCAGCATACTCGTGGTGTGTGGGCAAATAACATGCTCTACAACATCCACTTACTCACCGGTAAAATAGCCACTCCAGGCAACAGCCCATTTTCGTTGACGGGCCAACCTTCAGCTTGTGGTACTGCTCGTGAAGTAGGCACATTCTCACATCGTTTACCTGCTGACATGGTGGTGAACAATGATAAACATCGTGAAATTACTGAAAAACTTTGGCAAGTCCCTGCCGGCACTATTCCAGCCAAACCTGGATACCATGCCGTACTGCAAAGCCGTATGCTTAAAGATGGTAAATTAAACTGTTATTGGACTATGTGTACTAACAATATGCAGGCTGGTCCTAATATCAATGATGAAGTTTATCCAGGTTTCCGTAATCCAGAAAACTTTATTGTGGTCTCGGATCCTTACCCAACTATTACGGCAATGGCCGCAGACTTAATTCTTCCAACCGCAATGTGGGTTGAAAAAGAAGGCTCTTATGGTAACGCGGAACGCCGTACCCATTTCTGGCATCAGCTTGTTCCAACACCTGAAGGGTCTAAGTCTGATTTATGGCAGTTAGTTGAATTTTCTAAACGTTTTAAAGTGAGTGAAGTCTGGCCTGCTGAATTAATCGCTAAACAACCTGAGCTAGCCGATAAAACGTTATATGAAGTGTTATTTGCTAACGGCGTAATCAATAAGTTCCCTACCAGCGATTGTAAAGGTGCTTATAACGATGAAAACGAACACTTTGGTTTTTACCTGCAGAAAGGTATTTTCGAAGAATATGCTCAATTTGGTCGCGGCCATGCACACGATTTAGCAGACTTTGACACTTACCATCAAACGCGAGGATTACGCTGGCCTGTCGTTAATGGTAAAGAAACTACCCGCCGCTTCGTTGAAGGCAGTGACCCTTATGTCAAAGCAGGTGAAGGCTTCAATTTTTACGGTAAACCAGATGGTAAAGCCGTCATATTTGCACTGCCTTATGAACCCGCTGCAGAAGAGCCTAATGAAGAATTTGATCTGTGGATGTCAACAGGACGAGTACTGGAACATTGGCACACAGGGTCAATGACCGCTCGCGTACCTGAATTGCATAAAGCAATGCCAAGTGCTCAAGTCTTTATGCATCCTGCTGACGCTAAAGCACGTGGGTTAGCCCAAGGGGACGAGGTTACCGTGGCATCACCACGTGGAGAAATCAACACCCGAGTGGAAACCAAAGGTCGCAACAAGCCACCTAGAGGGGTGGTCTTTATGCCATTCTTCGACGCTAAACAATTAGTCAACAAGCTGCTTTTGGATGCAACTGACCCATTATCAAAAGAAACTGATTTCAAAAAGTGTCCAGTAAAAATATTTAAAGCCTAATACTGCTTTTATATTAATTGCTGCAGCTGTCACTGGATTATTACACCATGACAGCTGCGACACTCGATTTCTACATTCATTAGGATGTAACGGAGATGAAAATGAAAAAATTACTTAGCGTCGTGGCCATACTATTAAGCCTTAGCGCATATTCTGGACAACAAGCCGTAGCAGACAATACTCCTGTAAAAGTAGAGTCTCGTGTAGGTAACGTCGCCATAACCGACAACTCACCTGCTGATGCTATCGCCACCTACCCTACAAGAGGAAAAGCTATCGCGCGCAGCTTTGCAGAACAACCGCCGTTAATCCCTCACAAAGATAGCTATAGCATCACTACAGACAAAAATGGCTGTCTAACATGCCATAGCTGGGATAAAGCAAAAAGAATGAAAGCAACGCCAGTGGCGAAGTCACACGTTATAGATGACAAAGGCACATTAAATGGCATGAACTACTTCTGCGTACAGTGCCATGTTGCACAAGCAGATAATAAACAGGAGTTAGTGGAAAACACATTTACGACAAAGTAATTAGTGAAGATATAAATTCCCCCCCATTCCTCAATTTGAGCAATGCCACTTCAATCGAAGTGGCATTTTTTTATCAGTGTCAGTGTTAAAACGGTACAAGTCCGAACAACAAAAGGGCTAAAAACAAAACCCAGCCTAGGCTGGGTTTGTTGGTTTAGATGTCTGCTGTGTAACTGGCGAACTCGGTTCTGCTGATGTTTGTGACGTATTAGGTGATTGTATCTCATGCTTCACAGGCATCGCCGCTTGCCATAATGCACCGACCCATAAACTTGATGTTGACTTCATAACCATTGCTCCGTTTTTGTTAACGAGTTCAAAGTAATCGTTTAGGGTTCATAGGTAAAATGAATAATTACCATAGAGAGGATTCCATTTAAGCATGAACATCCCAATCAAGACCTTACAGACCTTTCTCACCATAGTTGAAACCAAAAACTTTACCCGGGCGGCACAAAAATGTTTTATGACCCAACCGACACTGACAAAAACCATTCAACGTTTAGAAGACAACATTGGTGAGCAATTACTTATCAGGAATAATCAAACAGTAGAATTAACCCAAGCAGGACAATTGTTTGAGCAAAGTGCACGGGAAATTTTAGGCCATTGGCATCGACTACAAGAAGGTATTAACAACCTCAGTGGCTTGAAGTCAGGACGGTTACGACTTGGTGTCTGCCCTATGATGAGTAGTTTAATCACTCCTTTGCTGACCGATTATCGACGAAAATATCCCGGAATCGAATTACAGATGTACGAGTATGGCGGATTTGGTTGCGAGCAAGCACTATTGAGCAACAGTCTAGATATAGCCTTTACTGCACTTCCGACAACGCATAAAACAGAGTTAGCAAGTCAACTTCTGACTAAATATCCCTTACTGGCTTGCTTACCAGAAGGCCACCCACTTGCTAACAATGCTGACATACGCTGGCAAGACTTTGAATCTTATCCCTTCATTCTTTACAACGAAGACTTTTCATTAGCAAAGTTAATTAATTATTTAAGCCGTAAAGTTGGCGTACACCTTAACATCGCCTTTCGAACAGGTCAGTGGGACTTTTTAGCCGCAATGGTTGAAGCTAACTTAGGCGTCGCGATTTTACCCGAACCCATTTGCCAACGGTTAACCAATAGCAAACTGGTATTTAAACCTATGCAACCGGCAATGACCTGGGATCTGGCATTAATATGGCGAGAGAACCTACCGTTAACCCCACCAGCCCAAGCGCTATTAACGCTCAGCAGAAACAGTCATGAATAATATAATACTGTGTCATAACCATTTAATATCGTAGAAATCACATAAAAAAGACATAAAAAAACCGCTGCCTAGGCAACGGTTTTTATGGGCAAGTCGAAACTAGAATTACTTCTTAGCTTCAGCAGCCTTACGTTCTTTAACTTGAGCAACAACTTTCTCAGAAACGCTGTTTGGACAAGGGCTGTAATGAGCAAATTCCATAGAGAATTGACCACGGCCTGAAGTCATTGTACGTAGTGAACCGATATAACCGAACATTTCTGATAACGGTACGTCAGCTTTAATACGAACACCTGTAACACCAGCGTTTTGATCTTTGATCATACCGCGACGACGGTTAAGGTCACCAATTACGTCACCAACGTTGTCATCTGGGCTGAATACGTCAACGTTCATGATAGGCTCAAGAAGTTGTGCACCGGCTTTAGGCATAGATTGACGGAAAGCACCTTTAGCAGCGATTTCGAACGCGATAGCTGACGAGTCAACTGCGTGGAAAGCACCGTCTTGAAGCACAAGTTCAACGTCTAACACAGGGAAACCTGCGATAGTACCTGTGTTCATCATGCTCTTGAAACCTTTCTCAACAGCAGGCCAGAATTCTTTAGGTACGTTACCACCAACCACTTTAGAAGTGAAAGTGAAACCAGTATTTTGCTCGCCAGGGCGAATAGTGTAGTCAATTTTACCAAACTGACCAGAACCACCAGACTGTTTCTTGTGCGTGTAGCTATCTTCAATTTCTTTAGTGATAGTTTCACGGTAAGCAACTTGAGGCTCGCCTACAATTAGGTCAACGCCGTAAGTACGCTTAAGAATATCAACCTTAATGTCTAAGTGAAGTTCACCCATACCTTTAAGGATGGTTTCACCAGAATCAATGTCAGTCTCTACACGGAAAGATGGATCTTCTGCAATCATTTTACCGATAGCGATACCCATTTTCTCAGAACCGCCTTTATCTTTTGGCGTAACAGAGATAGAGATAACTGGCTCAGGGAATACCATGGCTTCTAGTGTACAAGGGTGCTTAGGATCACATAAAGTGTGACCAGTTTGCACGTTCTTCATACCAACGATAGCGATAATGTCACCAGCTTGTGCTGATTCAAGTTCGTTACGTTCGTTAGCTTGCATCTCAACCATACGGCCAATACGTTCTGTTTTGCCAGTGAATGAGTTAAGGATGGTGTCACCCTTCTTCAAACGGCCAGAGTAGATACGTACGAAAGTTAACGCACCAAAACGGTCATCCATAATCTTGAACGCTAATGCTTTAAAAGGTGCATCAACATCAACGATTGCGAATTCGCCATTTTCGTTACCTTCTTCGTCAGTTAGAGGTTGTGGATCAACTTCAACTGGATCAGGTAAATAATCAACAACGGCATCTAGCAATAACTGCATACCTTTGTTTTTGAATGCTGAACCACAGTATGTTGGGAACACAGCCATTGTACGAGTACCCGCACGGATACAACGCTTAACGTCTTCAATAGATGGTTGAACACCTTCCATGTAAGCTTCTAATAAAGCATCGTCTTGCTCAAGAGCAGTTTCGATCAGCAATTCACGGTATTCTTCAACGATGTCAACCATGTCAGCTGGTACAGGCTTAATTTCGAAGTTTTCTGGTAAACCAGTATCATCCCAAATGTGAGCTTCACGAGTTAGTAGGTCAACAACACCACAGAATTCGTCTTCGATACCGATTGGTAAAACCATAACCAATGGGTTAGCCGCTAATACGTCTTTAGTTTGCTTAACAACACGTAAGAAGTCAGCACCCATACGGTCTAACTTGTTTACGAAGATGATACGCGCAACTTCAGAATCGTTAGCATAACGCCAGTTTGTTTCTGACTGAGGCTCAACGCCGCCTGAACCACAGAATACACCGATACCGCCGTCAAGCACTTTTAGCGAACGATAAACTTCAACTGTAAAGTCAACGTGGCCAGGAGTGTCAATAACGTTAAAACGGTGATCTTTCCAGAAACAGCTTACCGCTGCAGACTGAATGGTAATACCGCGCTCAGCTTCCTGTTCCATGAAGTCTGTGGTTGATTCACCATCATGTACTTCACCGATCTTATGGATCTTACCGGTTAGCTTAAGGATACGCTCGGTGGTCGTGGTTTTACCCGCGTCAACGTGAGCGAAGATACCAATGTTTCTGTATTTGGATAATTCGGTCATGATTCAACTTTAATGATTAGTTTAAGAAGTAGACGGAGCATGCGAAAAAGAACCGACACACCGCACATCAGGTTATTAAGGCGCATATTGTAAATTGGAACCTTGCTGGGCGCAAATAGCTGTTGCAATATTTATTTGTTTTTAGCATAAAAAAGCTCAATTAATGCTATAAATTGCATATAAAACAATTGACTAAAATATAGTAGATTATTTTTTAGTCTTAGGGGTAATTTGACCGAAAAATGTTAAATTTTAGATGAAATACCTAAATCGGCATTTTTAGAACCACATAATGTCGCGAAACAACATCACACCACAACAAATATGCATTTATTCACATAAAGATCGATTTTTGCTAATGGCACAAACATCCAGCAAGATGTGGTTTTTATCTACGCACTACAATATTGATTACGCCCAGACTGCTTAGCTTTGTATAACGCGGCATCGGCTCGTTCAAAGCAAGCTTGTATAGGTTCATTCTCGCCCAATAAGGCAATCCCGAAACTACAAGTCACGTTAATATTGTGATAAAAATGAAAATAACTAAGTTCATCAGTAATTCGTTGGCAAAGCTCAGTGGCATCGTGTAACTGTACATGCTGACAAACCACCACAAACTCTTCACCGCCCCACCGGGCTACAACGTCAAGCTCCCTTACTGATGCTTGTAATACTTGTGCGACTTGAACTAATATTTTGTCTCCAATTGCATGTCCATGTAGGTCATTTATTGCTTTAAATAAATCAATATCCATGATGATCAAACTCATCTTGTTGTTCTGACACATTTTTTTCAGAGGCTGCCTTGCATCATCTAAAAAGGTTTGATTAAAATATTGGCGGTTATACAATTTTGTCAGCGGATCATGTTGAGCCAAAAAATCGAGGTCGCAATTTTTCTTCTCCAGCTCTAACTGTAATTTTTGCAACTGCTTGTTGCTGGTTTCTAAATGAAGGTTGTACTTGCTCACACACATTGTTCGGTAAAGCAGAAATAAGATAAACATTCCTAAAGCAGTCACCACTTGGATCACTAGGCTGTAATCAATGTCTTCAATAACAGTAATATTATGCCATTTTTTATAAATTGAAATATGGTCTGCCTTAGTAATTTTTGCCAATCCAGCATTAATCTGTGGCAGCAAACCTTGCTTTGCATGAGTAACGCCAATACGTAACTCATCTTCAGGACCACCCCAACCCGCTATTTTTAGCGAGGTTAACCCGTGTTGTTGAATATACGCGTTAACAGAAAACATCGACCCTACGAAGACATCCGCGTCACCGTTAGCCACCTTTTCCAATCCTTGTCGCTCATTATCAGTCAACACGGTATTGATAGTCGGGTAAAATTGTTGGATATATTCCACTAGACGATAATCTTTGGGTATAGCCAATAAGCGATCACCGATGTTTTCAAAGCCTTGTAAAAAAGGTTGGGATTTTAATGACACCAAGACGTTTGGAGATTTAAAAAAAATATCGCTAAAAGAGAGATAGGCGTCGCGTTTGGGGGTTTGATTTAAAATGGGGGTTAACTCGCATGTACCTTGTTTGAGTAATTCTAAACTCTGTCGCCAAGACGAGGTGGGCACTAACACAAAAGCCAAATCGGTATAGTCGGTTAATAATGCTAAATAATCAGATGAAATACCAGTATGACGGCCATCGACAATGGCTTCATAAGGTAACCAATCTGGATCAACACAATAACGGATGATATTACGGTTTTTTGAATTGATGGCAGACTGACTCTCAACCACCGAAGCACTGGCATGCTTAGCGTTAATCAAATTAATGAATATCAACAGCGTAATCAATAATACGCTGTTGAACTCAAGTCGACTCAATGTTCGCATCATTTTTCAAAATAGTATGCTCCAACAATATGGTCCAACAAATTAGTTGAACCAAAAGTGTATATACTCTTAAGTGTATTACAACATACGAAAGTATGACAAAAAAATACCCGCTAAATAGCGGGTATTTTATTCAACAATCAATCGTAGGTATTACGCTTCGATGGGTAATATCACAAACAGTAAGTCGCCTTGTGAAACTTGCTGTCCATTGCTATTAAGAATACGTTCAATACGATACTTTTGGTCTTCAGGATATAACACACCTGTTTGACGATTAAAGCCCGCTAACGTTAGTTGAGAGAACATCTTCATTGCTTCCATCAATGCCAATGTTTGTTCAACCGTGACAATGTCACCTTCTTTAACAAAGTCTGCTTCACCTGGTGCTGGAGAGGTATAGAAAATACCTGCACCTTGAGCCAATACTTTCAACTCGTTGCTTTCGCCAACACGTAATGATTCAGTATCAACCTCAATCGCTTCTGCTGCCGCTTCCATTTCAGCAATCAGTGCTGGAATGTCTAACTCAGCCATTAAGCGTGGCAAGTAGTTTGTGTCATACACCCCTTCGTTGAAGGTTGGATCTTTAAGGATAAGCTTCAACAATGGAATGTTAGTCGCAATACCTTTAATCACTACGCTATCTAAGTAGGCATACATTTTAGACACAACGTCGGCACGGTCAGTACCTCGTATAATGATCTGTGCGATCAAGCTGTCATAGTATGGCGATACTTCCTTACCCGCTGCTGCAATCGAAATAATTTCTACATCGTCACGCTGAGGCAATACACATTCAGTGATTTTACCAGGATTAGGAATAAGCTGAAGAATACCGTGGCTATCAAGCGCCGCTTTTTCCGCCGTCACACGCACTTCCATGGCGTAACCTTGGTCTATTGGCTGTAGATTTTCAATTGAACGACCCGCAGCAATATCAAACTGCGCGCTAACAATATCAATACCCGATGTCGCTTCAGTCACAGGATGCTCTACTTGAAGACGTGTGTTCATCTCCATGAAGTACACTTCGTTAGCATCTAAGTTATAAATAAACTCAACGGTACCTGCGCCCATGTAATCGGTCGCTTCACCTAACGCACGAGTGTATTCCATCACGCGCTGTTTGAGCTCTTCAGGCAACATAGTCGAACCAGACTCTTCAATCACTTTCTGGTTATTACGTTGCACTGAACAGTCGCGAATACCCAATACTTTGGTATTACCAAATTTATCACGCAGTAACTGCACTTCAATATGACGTAATGAGGTAACGTATTTTTCTAAATACAAATCGCCATTACCAAACGCAGCGGCGGCTTCTGTCGCAGTTTTCTGGAAGAAACCAATCATGTCCTCAGGGCGTTTAACAACCTGAATACCTTTACCACCACCACCTTGCACCGCTTTTAACAGCACAGGATAACCAATTTCAGACGCTACGTTCACGGCTTGTTCTGCGTTTGTCAAAATACCATGACTACCAGGAACAACCGGCACATTTTGCTTTTGAGAAGTATGGATAGCATTAGATTTGTTACCCATGGTCGTCATTGAATGCACACTCGGACCAACAAAGTTGACCCCATTGTTAACACATAATGCCGCAAACTGTGGGCTTTCTGACAAGAAACCAATACCTGGGTGCAACGCATCAACGTTTTCATACTCAGCGACTTTCAATACTGAGTAAGCATTGAGGTAACTTTCATCTGAAGTATTACCACCAATACACACAAGCTTATCAGTATCTTTCAGCATATCTGCTGGAACAGATGTCATGTCTGGGTCTGAGGCCACCAACACCACATTAATGTTGTTGTCGTGTGCTTTACGAATCAGTTTAACTGCCGTACAACCACGAGCATGCACTAGTACTTTATGGATAGGCTTCATCAATGCACGAGGATCGTCCTGTACAATAACATCTTCTAGCTCAATCACTTCAGGCACTAAAGTCGACAACGCTTTGCTAATCACGTCTTCAATCTTAATTGTCGGTAATGGCATCAGTGGATCAATACCCGACAACTGAGTGTCTAAGGTGTCGCTAAATGGATTATGAACTAACCCCGTCATTGCCCCTGGCACTTTAGATAAGTAGTTAGACAATGTGGCTGTAGATGGTAAGTACGCAGGTACCACCATTTGACCAGCAAACGGCATATTGGTGCCAGAAAGATAGTAAGTCTGCACTAAAGGATGGGTTACAAAACTGGCTTGAGCACCACCAGTACAATCACCAAAACCAAACATCAATACCGGTAATTCGTTATCACGAATAAAGCGCGTAATACGGTCGTTCACGACCGCCATTGAAAATAATGCCGCTGCACCTTCTTTAGTTTGCATACCACCAGAGCTGATAAAACAAATGACCGGTAATTTACGCTTAGCACATTCAATTAATAGCGAACTGAATTTTTCAGCACTGGCCATATCAAATGCACCCGCTTGGAATGCCGTATTTGAAATGGCAACACCAACACGTAACTTACTGCCATTATTATTAAAGTCAGCCAGACCGGTAATTAAACCACAAGGGCGGATCTTTTTATCAATAGCATCTTCAATCGATAAACGGAAACCAGGGAAGTTAAGCATGTTAGCTGACATTTTGTCGGCATCAATTTCATCAAACTTAGTAAAGAACTGTTTGATAATATTTTCCCAGCCCATCTTGCCTTGTTTTTTCTCTTCGCGAAGAATTTTTTGGATCAGTAAGTCTTGGTAACCCATGGTTAAACGGTTCCAAAAATCCTTACGACGACCAATACGTACAGGGTTAATTGTCCCAGTGTATTTATCGTGTTCATCTTCACTATCAAAGTACTCTGGTAATAGACGCTCGAAGAAATAAGTTAAGATTACAAACAGCGAATCGTTTAACTGCGGGAAACCCACACTCTTCCATTGCTCTACACGAGTAAGCAATTCAGCACGATTCGATTGATCCATAAAGTATTTAAGCCACTTATAGAACTTGCTCTTGTCGTTAGCTTTGTCGCTTGTCGATAATGCGTTATCAATCGATTTGTGGAGTAATTTATCCACTGATTCACGAGATAAACTTTTTGACATCATGGCTTCTTTCGAAATTGACGCCAAGCTGCCTACGACATTGTCATATAGCGCATTGAAGATAAGCACGTTATGACACTGCCAAATAAAGTCTGCGCGTAATTCATCATTAACCACAATATCCAACACAGTAAGCTGACTTAGCTCAGGCCATGGAGCTTGCGTTGTAGATTTAGGCAGTGACTCTAAATGCTTAATTAAGCCATTGAAATTGTTAGCGGCGTTACTTTTCCAGCGATGATATAACGACCAACCAATGTTAAATAACAATGCTTTACGTGCTTTTTTATAGTTCTCTTTTGGTTCACCCAAAATAAAACGTGTAATCACGTTACGTTCGGCAGAAATGTCTTTACGTTTAGCGCTGAATGTACCCCAAAGTTTATTCAGTTCTTCATCGTAAACAAGCTTATCTGGGTTGGTTAACCACGCCTGGAACACGCGTTCCTGTTCTTGCTTAATGCGCGCTAACAAATCACCTTCTGGCACGCTCACTTTTGATAAACGACCATACTGTTCTTGTGAGATTGAATGAATACGGCTACGCAAGGTCAAATAACGCAAATAACGATATGCACTACCAAAAATATTGTGGTACATCGTTGGGTTATTGGCGACCGATAAGCGGGTATTATTTTCAAGTGTGAGCAGATTAGCCGACGGCGCTAAATAACGCTGTAAACTGCGATCATAATGCTCTTTTAAATCGGTAGATTCGCGCACAAAGTTCATTGCTGCACGTTCAACGGCTTCAATAGAACTGATAATCGCACGACGGAAATTATGCTGACGCTCATCTTTATCTGATGGAGTAAAATCGATAATGCCGTCAATACACCCAGCGGTATATAACTCTTCTGGTGACACGCCTACCGATTTAGCACATTCCTGCCATGACAAGTTGTACTTACGCGCAATGCTCTGTAAACCTTGTGGCTGAATGGTGTTAAAAATACCATCTCGTACAGATAGTAAAATGTTCGCTGCAGCTAATGGAATTGCACCACCTGAATAGCCTGCACCAATCACAATACCGACAGTCGGTACATCAACATTCGCACTTTCAGCAATCGCTTTAGAAATGGTATGCGCTTGATTTTGGCTATTGGCAATTTCGCCAGCATCTGCACCAGGAGTATCAATTAAATATACTATTGGCATCGACAATTCTGCGAAGTGACGGATCGCCTTACATGCTGCAAGATGGTGTTCTGGCATCCATGCACCGTTTGCGGTCGTGCGCTCTTGCGCAATAAAACCGATACGGCGAGTACGAGTACCAAAGTTAAGTTCCACTTCAGCACGGTAAAACGGTCCGATATGACTTTCGGCAATAATCTTGCCTTTTAAGTCAGCGATCATACGCTTCGCGCCTGGGCGGTTTTTATCCAAAGTCGGTTGAATAACTTTATTGACATAACCGTCAACGTCTAAAGATGCCAAACTCTTCAAGTTTGATTGAATGGAATCTTCTGTTAATAATCCTTTCACTTCTTCAGATAAACTCTGCTTGTTATGAGCAGGAAATAATGAAAAGTCTTTAGCCAAGTGTTCAGCTTGTAAGAAAAGTGGGTCAGCCGATAGTGCTTGAGTCTTGTTAGCGGGCTGCTTTTTGCTGGTCATCCTTAGATCCTCTGCTTATATAGCCTCTGAAAAATTTTTTTAGCCCGTAAATATAACTTTGTTAATGGGTAAATTACCATATAAACTAGCTTGGACGCTTTGTTCCATAATTGAGACAGTGAGGTTTGAATGCCCGATTTGAACGGTATGATGCTGTTTGCAGCCGTTGTTAGAGCAAAAGGATTCTCTCAAGCAGCACGAGAGATCGGACAACCTAAATCAACAATTAGTCGTAAAGTTGCTCAATTAGAAGAACAACTCGGGGTACGATTACTGCAACGAGACACCAGAAATTTAAGTCTGACTCAAGTAGGCGCATTATTTTTTCAACATTGTGATTCTATTAGTCATGAAATTGAAGCGGCCAAAGCCACCATAGAAAACACCCATAATGATATTTCTGGTGCGTTACGTATCGCCATTCCGGTATCATTTTCACAAGATGTTATCGGCCATTTATGTTCTAGTTTTATGCGCCTTTATCCCAATATAGAACTCGATATTCAATTTACCGATAACGATGTCGGGCTTGTGGGTGAAGGTTACGATATCGCAATTAAGTATGGTCCACTACAGTCATCTGATCTTGTCGCCAGGTTATTATTTGAACGCCAGCCTATTTTGGTTGCAAGCCCTGGTTACATTAAAAAATTCAGCAGCCCTGCAACACCACAAGAATTAACTCAGCATAACGGCATTTTACTCGGCACTACACTGTCGGCACCCATTTGGGCATTAGGTAAAGGTAACCGTAAAATAATGGCGACCTTTAAACGTAAAGTGCGAGTTAATAGCGCCAGTATGGTGAAACGTTTAGCGTTGGATGATTATGGTATTGCCATGCTTTCTAATACTAGTTGCAAGCAAGAACTTGCAACCGGAAGCTTGGTGCCCATTTTACAAGAATGGCCAATGGAACCGTTTAAAGTGTATGGGGTGTATTCAAGTCGCCGTCAACTAGCCAGTAATATAAGTGCTTTTTTAGACTTTTTCACCAAACGATATACCAGCCAAGAATCACTGAATTCGATGATGAGTTAAACTATACACCGTCAAACGGGTCACCATCGGGTCTTTGTTATGCATATGGTCTCGCATCAACCCCAGAATCATTAGCTCAAATAATAACCTCAAATGGCCTAAATAAGCCGTTTGAGGTTATCTCGATTGAGAAACATATAACGCGAAGCTTTCTGAACAGCACTAAAATCGATACGGAAATCGCAGACTGATTTGGTAGTCTGGTGAATCTTCTGTTAGTCCAGCACCCATTGATGTCACCATAGACAGATTGGGCGATAAGGCTAACGTAGCACCAATGCCTAAGCTTGCAGTGTTGGTGTCAGTACGAGGGATTTTCTCCCACTCTCCACCTTCCGGTCTTTGTTTGGTCTTACTGTAAAATCGCTGATTAAAGCTCATACTCAAACTCATTCGTTCGGAAACCGCAAAGGCCAATCCCACGCTGTAATCCAGATAATTGCCTAAATCAATTTCACCGGGGCTTAACCCTGGTGCGCCAGATAAGTCATCAAAGCTTTCTTTAAAACTAGCACCGTAATTTAAATTAAAAAACACAATCGCAGGATCAAACGTTTTTGCTAAGCTAAACCCTGTCGATACCCCCCAAACACCTGAACCCGTTGCCATTTCTGTAGGATAGGTTAAATTGCCGGTATCAGATGTTTCAAGCGAGATCCCAAAAGGATCTTTTCCCGTTGGCGCGCGAACTCTGAAGTTCCATACCCAATCGGGCCAATCTACAGATTCAGTATTAATGCGGTAATAAACTGCACCACTGACATCACCCATTTGACCACCACT
Source organism: Shewanella sp. AC34-MNA-CIBAN-0136 (assembly GCF_040309945.1). Taxonomy (NCBI): domain Bacteria; kingdom Pseudomonadati; phylum Pseudomonadota; class Gammaproteobacteria; order Alteromonadales; family Shewanellaceae; genus Shewanella; species Shewanella sp. AC34-MNA-CIBAN-0136. The sequence continues at coordinate 218,685 of NZ_JBEOPJ010000002.1, forward strand.
AATTTTAGCCGTTTCATATCGTTGACTAGAGTTGCCTTCCCCCACAGAGTCATACTGAGTCCAACGATATAGATACGGCAAACCGAGCTCAAACTGCCAGTTTTCATTTAATGTATAGCGGGTAGTGAGATCCAATCGTGTTGTATTAGTGCGAATACGATCTAGGTTTAAGTTACCCAAAAAAATAGCATCAAGTGCTAAAAAGCCTCTAAGAATGAGATCTTTACGGCTGTAGTAACTATAGGTAAATGAGGGTTCTACGGTAAATTTCCGAGAGAAGACATTATGTGCTTCTTGTAATACATCATCAGTACTTCTTGCTCTGTCTGGCGCTTTTTTTCGTTCTGTTGTGTTGCTAGCGATTGCGCCTTGCTGGCTTGATTGAACATCTTGTCGCTCGGCTGACGATGTTGCAGATGATGGTGCAGATGATGGAGTTGATGGTTGCTTAGTCGTTGAGGCGAGATCTTTCGTGCTGGCTTGTCTGTTTAATACCTCTTGCTTGAGCACCTGTTGAGCCATCTGATTAATGGTCTGTTGCTGTAATTTAATTTGTTGATTCAACTGAATCAGTTTCTGTTTAAGTACTGCGATATCTTGTTCAGATAAGGTTGTTTCTAAGGCTGGTTGAGGATCAGTATCTGCAGCATACGCAGGTACTGCCAATATTCCAGGCAGGATCACTGCGACAGCTGAGGTCCATTTCTTATTCATAAATACATCCTTGGCTTGTACAAAATGAATTAAAATCCTAGTGCGGTTAAATCGCTGATTTGCCTACCAAGTATATTTGACTCAATTGGTCCAACAGGCATACCGTCATACCTTAGTGTAGACTGGTTTATCACTCCATGACTGAGTCCATCAATAAAAATGCTTTGAACTAACTGACCATTGCCATTTTGATAACTAATACCTTGACTGGCTCTGCCTGAGGCCAGTTCGACCTGATAGCCAACTGTATTACCGTTAGCCGAAAACGTGGTGTTGCCATTATTACTCACAAGCGTTGTGCCGACGGCAACATTAATCCCTTGCAGTAGCGGGGTTAATCGCCCTTGAGCCATATCTAATTCATTGACGGCTAAGTTTTTACTCCCAGCGATTTGAATTCGTTGTTGTAATCCTGCTGTTTGACCCAAAGCATCTAACTGAAACCCATTGTTACTACTAATGGCATTGGGATCGCTGATAGTAATATTCACTGAGGGCTGATTGTCGACTTGAGAAAACTCAATTTGCATTCCAACTTGTTGCTGGACACCATTATCTTGAATAAACTGCGTTTGCATCTGCAAGCCAAAGTAATAATCTTGGCCATTATTAGTGTATTTACCTTTCATTGATTCCAATTCAAAGTCTGTCAGCACTTGGCTATGTTGGAATACCGTCAATGAAGGCGAGCTGGCCATAACAGGTGCTGCAATCGTCAGTAATAGCATCATGCTTAGTTTCATAACTTCCTCCTTAAAGCATATCTGAATAAGAAAAACCAAACTCAAGTAACTCAGCATCCGTCATAGGTGAGAGCGGATCGAGTGCCTTAAACGTTAGTTTTGCTCTTGGATGTAGTAATGGATTATCACGTCGATACTCTTGCCCAATAACCACAAATACAACCCCATTCCACTTTTGAGTAAACTCATCCATTGTCATGATCCTATTACCTAATGCGGGATCGCCTAAATAGACTTCTCCGCGATCATGTCGACGAAAAACCACAAAGTGGCTATAGCCACCATCATTAAGTAATACAATGGCAGGTATCTTGAGCAACAACATTTCAGCTTCACCGACTTTATATCCCCGCCCCCTTAATCCTTGAGATTGCAGATACCGTTTCATATTAAGCAGTGAAAATCCTTGCTCTTGTACCAATGTCAGATCGGCATGCTCTAACATGCCAATTAACACTTCCTGCTCATTTATATCTTGACGGTCATAGGCATATTTCAACAAGCTAGCTAGACTTGCGGCACCGCATGAAAAGTCGGTTTTTTGCTCTATAACATGCTCAAATTTTCGCTCACGTATACTCTGGATAGATTTAGAATAGGTTCCCATACCCGGCACGACACCCGTTAATGGGATATCTGCTGAGTAACTGTAATAAGTGAGACTAAAGCTGGACATGATCAGCAGTGCAATCATTAAATTAGTTATGTCGCGCATAAGATGAATCAGGGGGTTACCCCCCTGCCTTATTCATAACGTATCATGAGGTCTTTACTCGCCAGAAATAATCTCTGCAGGACCCGTAATGCTTGTTAAAGCAAGGTTATTTGACTGAAGGTTACCCGTACCACTGGCCAAGTTAACCCCAATGTTACCCGATGCATTCTGGAAGGCTGTTCCAGCTAATAATGAAGAATTATTAGACTTCTGAAGCACAGTTTGAACAAAGAAAGGTAATTGACCACTCACGGTACCATTAAGCGCTAAATCACCTTCTTCATCAAAGGTCATCACTTCAGCACCAGATGGGTTTTCTGTATCAAAATCAACATGACCTACTACAGTTCCTGTTCCTGAATTATGTTCTCCGTCACCTTCTAAAATAATTTCTGGATAATAGGCATCATTTAAAGCGGACGTACCTTCATAGGTTCCTCCGGCATCAAGAACAAGATCCACATCGACATATTCCACGCTATCCTGAACAACCCCTATATTCATCGTGCCGTTATGCCCAGTACTTTGCACATTAGACACACTGGCTTCACCTAAACGACCATTGTATGAAGACGCGGCCATATTGTTAGCCTGAATATTGTTGTTACCTGCAGCAACATTGACACCAATATTACCTGAGGCATTCATGAACGACGCACCATTGATGGTTGATGTATTAGTTGAGGCTTCGTTCCACACACCATTAAAACCACCCATTTGAGTACTGAAGATTTCAGCATCACCAGAGCCAAAAGCAAAACCGGCATCAATAGAAGCTAATGCAGCTGAGTTACTTTGCGCATTAAAATCACCTGCCGCTTGGTTAACACCAATATTACCGCTTGAGTTTTCAAACGCATTACCAGATATTTTAGCGTCATTATCGTGATAATAATTTTCAACTAAATTTGCGCTAGTTTCCTGTACATTTTCAACTACAGCCATGCCTAAACCATTAGCCGTGATAGTGCCTTCAATGGTCACTTTACCTTTATATTTAAGCTCTTTAGATACATCTATTTTTTTATCTAATTCAACACTACTGTCTGAATCTGTCATTCCATTTGCATATGCAGAACTACTCATTATTGCTGCAATACTTAGCACTAGAGTGAGTTTTTTCATCTTCCATTCCTCCGATCGATGATTATTAATTCCCGCTTGGTAACTGCAACGAGAACTGGTTAATGGCAACATTATTGTCACCAGAAATTTGATTAATCTGCATCACACCCTGCGCATCCAAAAAACTGTCTGGAGCGATGTCGGCCTGATAGTGTGATAATTGATAAGATGACGGAGCCAATTGGCTCGACACTTGAGTTAAGGCTTCATCATTCAACCCTTGCCCTATGATGGTTTCTAGGGTCGAGTCCATGGCAATGCTGCCTATGTTAGCTTGTATGTTTTGCTCACCGCTGACTTGATTAATACTGGCTAAGCCTTGAAATTGAGCAAAGGCTTGGCTGTCTATTACTGCAGTAAGTTGCTTATTAAATTCTGATAATGATGTTGGTTGCGATAATTGGTTGTAATTAATCGTTTGGATAGACGTGCGTTGGCCTAATGCATGGCTGTTAGACTGAATATTAAAATCGCCAGCAGCTTGGTTGATACTTGCCCGACCTGCGCCTTGCATCACATGTGAACCAATCACCGTTGAATCATCAGCGTATGAATGAGCAACCAGCAATAGCGCACTGAGCTGTATTGCTCGCTTCAATGATAATTGCAACAATTTGCAATGTACCTGGCTAATGATTTCCATAAGATGTTCCTTCCATATTTGATAAAAGGATATAGCAACCCTTATGCCAAACATGAAAGTTATTAAATTTCATATAGATAGCGTTTTCTAGATCAAGAGGGATTCTTAAAGTTAAGAATAAAAATAGCTAGGTTATTGATATAAAGCTTAATTCTATTTTTAGGTACAATCTTAATATTAAGACTGAATAAGCAACTAAATAGTGTCTCAATTAAACCAATTACATCAGCGGTAAACGATGTTTGTCCATGAGTCGATAAAAGGTTGCCCTTGAAATATCTAAATAACTTGCTGCAAGCTCAACTTGACCGTCTGCAATCAGAATAGCCTGTTGTAAGGCTTGTTTTTCAGCATTGTCTTTTAAGGTTTTAAGCGATAGCGCAATGTGGCGTTTTTTATCGATATTAGCTAACTCTAGGTTTTGTGCACTTATCTGCGGCGTGTCGCACAATACCACCGCTCGGCGAACACGATTAATTAACTCGCGGACATTTCCTGGCCATGGGTAGTTTAATAGTGCATGGCAAGCTGATTGCGATAATGGCTTTGTCACAAGTCCATATTCATTCGAATACACCCGAATAAATCGATTGGCTAAACCGATAATATCATCACGCCTTTCTTTTAACCTTGGGGTAATAATAGTTATGCCATTCAAACGGTAATAAAGGTCTAACCTAAAACGGCCTTGATCAATGGCGCTTTCTAAATCAACATGAGTCGCCGCTAAAATACGCACGTCAGCCGATTGCGGTATGCCGCCGCCCACTGAGTCGTACAACCCCTCCTGTAAAAAACGCAATAAATTGACTTGCAACTCAGCGGGTAAATCACCAATTTCATCTAAAAATAATGTACCACCGTCAGCCAATGCAATTTTGCCTTTCCTGTTACTTGTTGCTCCCGTAAAGGCACCTTTTTCATGACCAAATAAGTCCGATTGAATTAAGCCAGCAGCCATAGCACCACAGTTAACCGTAATAAAAGGTCCATCTTTCCTAGAAGATAATTGATGTAGTTTGGTCGCGACTAATTCTTTACCAGTGCCAGATTCTCCTCGAATGAGCACAGGAATATCTGTCGGTGCAACTCGCTCAACTTGACGAAATAACTGTTGCATGACGTCCGATGGATACACCGATGGATCGGTTTCTTTGCCAGCTAATTCAGGCTGTGGAACATGATGCTGTTGCTTTAATTTAGATAAACCAATGCCATGACCCAAGCATTTCGCTAATCTTTCAGGATCAATAGGGCTAGTACAAAAATCCCAAGCATATTGCGCAATAAAAGTTGTGATCGCTGCAATGTCGAGTTGTGATTTATTGATGAGTACAATGATATGGACCCTAGGGTCTAACTCTCTGACCAGATAATTGATTTCATTTATGAGATTTTCTTTTCGAAGATCGATTAAACACAGGGCACAATTGATGGGAATTTTATTTTGATCATACTTATCAATGTAGTGAAGCTGAAAGTCTAATCGAGAAAGTACTTCATTTAGCTCATTACACTGAAAACCTGCCATTAGTAATGGTTCCATGTTGATATCCTTTCGATACAGTGAGCACCAAAGTGCTAACACAAGGTTAGCCTGTGCATCTTATCTATAGATATAACCGGATAATATTACTGAAATATAAACTCTGATCATTGGCTAATCGTTTATATCTTCGGTAATTTAATACATCAATAATGTCGTCACTCATAGCTAGTATCATTATTTGATTCAATATTAATACATAGTCAGAACCACACTTGGTACATTTTTAATCATCTTTTTATCGACTTATCACCCCAGATTAACCGTAACGATGACTAACTTTAGTGTATCTGTTATCTCAGCTACATCTTTCTTATGATCTTAGTATGGTATAGAAGTGCTAATAGTATATAAAAAGCAGCAATTAAATCGCCATATCTGCAACATTTAACGACCTCCAAAGAGGTTAACTTCAATCCATAATTTAAAAACGATTTACTGACACGAGTCTTAAAGTCCTATTAAACCCTCTAAACAACTGTGTTATAACTATAACGTAGGCCGCCTCACGGGCAGTAAAGTCGTTAAATGCAACCCAAAGATAGACATCTAGGGTCCTAAAGGAACCATCATGATTAAACACAGTGCTTTTATAATGTTAAGTACATTGGCATTAACCTTATCTACTGCAGTTAATGCTGGGCCGCTCTCAAAAGATGTTGAAGAGATGCGTGTATCAAAAGCGGGGCAAACTATGCCTAATGTGGTTAATCGTTATCAAGCGATCAGTGATACTTTAGAGGTCAAGTTAGCCCAATCTACTGATGAGTTAGCCGTTACCGAAATGGCAGCGCATCAAGGGCATAGGTTATGGCAGCAAGCTGTACGAGATGTACAATCGGGACACAGTGATGATCGCTCCTTGTACTGGAGTCGTTTAAGCATGCGTAACGTCCTAAAGCAAGAAAAAGCTGGATTCAATATGGTCGATTGGCAACGTGATATTTTAGTCAAAGCAGTTGAGAAGTCCTCTCGCGGCTTTAGCGATATTACGTTTTATCCCGATACACAAATTAATATTTTAGTGACCGGTTTTGACCCCTTTTTCCTTGATAGAAATATTGGCCAAAGCAATCCATCAGGTTTAGCTGCATTAGCACTCGATGGTTATCGTTTTGAGGTTAATGGTAAAAAAGCCCAGATCGAAACCGTAATGATTCCAGTAAGATTTAGCGATTTCGACAATGGTATTATCGAATCGTTACTCACGCCGTTTTATCGTGAAGACAGTGTCGACATGGTGTTTACCATTAGTATGGGTCGTGAAAACTTCGACATTGAACGCTTTCCTGGACGTAATCGCAGCGCAGAAGCTCCAGACAATTTAAATGTATTAACGGGTGCCAGTCAGCGCAATCCTAAAGCGCCATTATTTAACGGTGGAACCTCTGCCGATGGCAAATTAAATGGCCCTGAGTTTGTGCAATTCTCTTTGCCCGTTGAAGCAATGGCGGCAGTGAAAGGGCATTGGAGTGTTAATGACAATAATCAAATTAGCACCTTATCTCGGGGACAATTTAAAGCATCATCACTGGCTGAACTACAAAAAGAAATTTCTGTAGAAGGCTCTGGTGGCGGCTATTTATCCAATGAAATTTCCTATCGCAGTATTTTACTTCGAGATCAATTTAACTTGAATTTACCGGTAGGACACATTCATACTCCACGTATTAAAGGTTACGACTCGCAAGTAGAGTCAGACATTGTCGAGCAAATACGCGCCATGATAACTGCAGCGGCGAGCACACTGTAATGCCTACCAACTAACTTAACAGGCCAATACTTTACTTGCCTGAACCTTTCATTAATCATTCAGGCAAGTGAAGCAATTCAACATGTTTAAAAGTATTTTTAATCTCACGCAGCGCGCACACCAAGTATTAACGCAAGATATCCACGAAAAGGAGTCTTCGTTATCAGTGGGCTCTCTAACCCACCCATCGCTGAACGCTTCCGTTAGTGATCCTTTACAACAGCAGATCTTGGCCAAAGTCGAAACGGACTACCTATTAGCCGAACAACATTTTAAACGTCAATTCCCACGCCCTAGTGTGCATTTCAGCTTACGTGGAAAAAGCGCCGGCACAGCACATTTACAAACCAATAAATTACGCTTTAACCCGGTGTTACTGGCTGAAAATCCGGATATTTTTATTAACGAAGTTGTTCCGCATGAAATTAGCCATTTAGTCTGTTTCCATCTCTTTGGTAAAGTAAGACCTCATGGTAAAGAATGGCAGAGCGTAATGCTGACGACATTTAATATTACTCCCAAGACCACTCACCAACTCAATACTCAGTCTGTCAGTGGCCAACAATTCGAATATTTTTGCGGTTGTGGCAGCATCAACTTAACCATAAGACGTCACAACAGAATTGTCCGTGGCCAAACTCAATATCGCTGTCGCCGCTGCCAACAAACATTAACCCCTTTTAACCCTAAATAACCTTTGCTCGGAATAATAAACGGTATCAATTGCGTCATCGCATCTGATGGCTTAACATCAGCCAAAATGACAGGTTAAGCCTGCGCTGTAATGATATTTTTGTTAATTTTAGGGTTTAATTTTGCGCTTATCATCCACACACTCTTGGTTATTTTGGGTGTCGCTTCTGTGCGGCATTTTTTCATCCACACTTATCGCGGCAGAACATCCAAGTAGTTTTGGTAAAGCGAAAAAAGTGGCTAAAAAGATTTACCAACAACACCTACCCCTCAGTACTTTTTATTGCGGCTGCGACATCGCCATAGCAGGCAAATTATGGCAAGCAGATCATGCTAGCTGTGGCTATCAGGTTAGAAAACAAATTATTAGAGCAAACCGTATCGAATGGGAGCACGTGGTTCCCGCTTGGGAATTTGGTCATCAACTGCAATGTTGGCAAGACGGCGGCCGTAAGAATTGTGGTAAAAACAACAAGCAATTCAAAAAAATGGAAGCCGATTTACATAATCTCGTTCCTGCTGTTGGTGAGGTCAATGGCGATCGCAGCAACTTTAGGTTTAGTGATTGGGGTGGAAAAGCGAATCAATACGGACAATGTGAAATGATTGTCGACTTTAAAGGCCGCAAAGCACAACCGCCTAAACGAGCAAGAGGTCCTATCGCTCGCACTTACCTCTATATGCAACAAACCTATGGTCTACAAATTAGCAGTAGCCAACAAAAACTGTTTAGTGCATGGGACAAAATGCAGCCAGTGACGGCAACTGAGTGCAAGCGTGATACCTTAATCGCTGCTAACCAAGGTAATCATAATGATTTTGTATTCAAACAATGCCAAAATAACGGCTTAGTTCGTTAATTGACGATTAAGCTCCCCTTGAACAATTGGTTAAATAAGGTCAACACTGATGAGAGTCCCACGCATTTTTCAGCCCCTAGACAATTTACAACAAGGGCAAACTCTTCAATTAGATGAGGATGGTGTCGCCCACATTGGCCGAGTATTGCGCATGGGAATGGGCGATCGCATCAGCTTGTTTAACGGTGACGGCAATGATTACTTAACTGAAATTATTGAAACCAGTAAGAAATCGATTGCTGTCACGGTCTTAAGTTGTGAGGCTAACAACAGTGAATCGCCGTTAGACTTACATTTAGGCCAGGTGATTTCACGCGGAGACCGGATGGAGTTTACGGTTCAGAAGTCAGTAGAGTTGGGTGTAACAACCATTACTCCGTTATTTTCTGATCGTTGTGGTGTCAAACTGAGTGGTGAGCGCTTAGACAAAAAACTGCAACAATGGCAAAAAATTGTTATCAGTGCCTGTGAACAATCTGGCCGCAGTATTGTTCCGGTTGTTCGTCCTGCAATGACATTGGCACAATGGTGTGAAGAATCCACCGAAGCCTTAAAACTGAATTTGCACCCGAGAGCCTCACACGGTATTAATGGTTTGCAGTTATCCGGTCAACACCACAAAGTAAGATTATTAATTGGCCCAGAAGGCGGTTTATCTGACGAAGAAATTGCCATGACCGAAACCCAACATTTTACCGATATTTTATTGGGACCAAGGGTACTTAGAACTGAAACAGCGTCATTAACTGCCATTACCGCATTACAAGTTAAATTTGGCGATATTGGTTAAATTAAACCGATATCTTCCCTGCACATTATTAAAGGATACACACATGATTAAGCTCGGTATTGTTATGGACCCGATTAGCGACATAAACATCAAAAAAGATTCGAGCTTTGCGATGTTATTGGACGCACAAGCACGCGGCTACCAATTGTTTTATATGGAAATGCATGACCTTGCGATGGTCAACGGCAAAGCCATGGCCACGATGCGTGAATTGTCGGTTAAGCAAGATGCTGATCAATGGTTTACCTTAGGCGAGTCAGTTGATACTCCCTTAGCCGAACTTGATGTGATCTTAATGCGTAAAGATCCACCATTTGATACCGAATTCATCTACGCGACTTATATGCTCGAACGTGCGGAAGAAGAAGGCGTATTGATTGTTAACAAACCGCAAAGCTTACGTGATGCCAATGAAAAACTGTTTACAGCATGGTTTTCTGAATTTACCCCAGACACTATTGTTACCCGCGATGCTAAACGCATCAGAGCATTCCACCAGCTAAAACAAGACATCATTTTAAAACCGCTAGATGGTATGGGCGGTACGTCTATTTTTAGAGTGAAAAAAGATGACCCTAACGTTGGCGTGATTATCGAAACATTAACCAGTTATGGTCAACAATACGCGATGGCGCAAGCCTTTATTCCAGAAATCACTCAAGGTGATAAGCGTATTTTAGTGGTGGACGGTGAACCGGTACCTTATGCATTAGCCCGTATCCCGATGAAAGGTGAAACCCGTGGCAACTTAGCTGCTGGCGGTAGTGGTGTAGCCCAACCATTATCGGAAAGTGATTGGAAAATTGCTCGTGCTATTGGTCCAGAATTGAAAAAGCGTGGCCTTATTTTTGTCGGCTTAGACGTTATTGGCGATAAGTTAACTGAAATAAATGTGACTAGTCCAACCTGCATTAAAGAAATTGAAGCAGCGTTCGACGTTAATATTACCGGCATGCTTATGGATGCCATCGAAGCCCGTATTAGTCAGCAAAAATAGGATTAATCATGCATTTTTTATCTACCTACCAACGGATAATCGGTAGATTATTATTGGTATCTAGCTTGATCGTAACGGGTGCAATGGCTGATGAAGTCGTTATGTCACCTGTAGTCGCTAATACAGCAAGCAATAATGTGCCAACCGTCGGTCCATCAAGACCCAAAAATATTATCATTATGATTGGTGATGGTATGGGACCGGCTTACACCACAGCTTATCGTTACTATAAAGATAATCCTGAAACGGAAGAGATTGAACAAACGGTTTTTGATCGCTTACTCGTTGGTATGGCAAGCACTTACCCAGCTTCTATCAGTGGCTATGTCACCGACTCTGCCGCATCTGCCACTGCATTATCAACTGGAGTTAAAAGTTATAATGGTGCCATTGCCGTTGATACCGAAAAACGCCCACTCACAACCTTAATGGAAAAAGCTAAAGCATTAGGCTTATCTACTGGCGTAGCGGTTACCTCCCAAGTAAACCATGCTACACCGGCAGCATTTTTGGCTCATAACGAAAGCCGTAGTAATTACATAGACATTGCAGAAGCTTATTTAGCATCTGATGCTGATGTGATTCTTGGTGGTGGCCAGCAATATTTCACCCCAACATTACTTGAGCAGTTTAGCGCGAAAGGCTACCAACACATCACTGAATTCTCTGAGCTAGAATCAGTGACTACGCCAAAAGTATTGGGGCTGTTTGCTGATGTACAATTGCCTTGGGTGATTAATGATAAACAAGCGCATAAACTCAGCCATATGACCCAAAAGGCATTAGATTTACTATCACAAAATGAACAAGGTTTTGTGTTATTGGTAGAAGGCAGCTTAATTGACTGGGCAGGTCACAGTAACGATATTGCTACCGCGATGGGTGAAATGGATGAATTTGCATCCGCTATCGAAGTGGTTGAACAATTTGTTCGCCAAAGTAAAGACACCCTTATGGTTGTGACAGCAGATCATAATACCGGTGGATTATCAGTTGGTGCACATGACAAATACGAATGGCACCCTGAAGTACTGCATAAGGTTCAAGCCAGCCCTGATGTCATTGCTACCCGTGCCATTGCCGAAGATAACTGGCAACCTTTAACGGCGACGCTACTTGGTTTTACACCAAATGAAGCCCAATACAGTCAATTACAAAGCGCACGCATGCAAGGTAATGAGCCATTATCAATCGCACTGCGTAAACTCATTGATATTGAATCGAATACCGGTTGGACAAGTGGCGGTCATACCGCGATGGATGTTCAAGTCTTTGCAGAAGGCCCAGGTGCGAGATTATTTAGCGGTCATCAAGACAATATTGATATTGCGATTAAGATGTTTAGCTTACTACCGCAATCGGTGCAAACACCTTAATCACTGACTGACTGACGACTATGTCTAACACAATCCCCGTTATCGAAGTGGGGGTTGTGTTAATATCAGCGTGTTTATCTTATCACTAGCATTATGAGCAACCGACGTGTTAACAAATCCTTCTCAAGCGTTAATTAGAAACAGCAAATACTTTCAGCAACACAATGTGTTAGTGCTCAATTATGAAGCTGATACCTTTGCACATCAATGTCTTGAGTTTGCCGATAATGTCACCGCCCTAGCGCTAGACTTTAATCATCACCTCACATTATCCTCTTGCGCTAATGAAAAATTACAATGCTATTTTGGCCATCAACTGCCTGAGTCATTAGCTGATGCAAAATTTGATAGCGTCATTATTTACTTTCCAAAAGCTAAACCCTTAATGGGCTATTTACTGCAACTGGCTGCACAACATTTAAATATCGATGGCCAATTGATGATTGTGGGTGAAAATAAAGGTGGAGTTAAATCAATTGATAAACTCACACCTGATTATTACTCAACCCCGATCAAGCAAGATAATGCCCGCCATTGTCTAGTGTATGTCAGTTATTTAACCCAAGCAGCACCAACGCTATCCATAAGCGATTGGGTAAGCCAATATTCACTAGAAACCCCACAGGGAACACTGCAAATTTGTAATACTGTCGGTGTTTTCAGCGAGAAACGTCTCGATCAGGGGACCGAATTACTGCTGTCACATTTACCGGATAACTTACGCGGCAGAGTACTCGATTTTGGTTGTGGTGCAGGGGTCATTACAGCTGCATTGCTAAAAGCCAATCCAGAGTTAACCATTGAGTGCATTGATATCAATGCAATGGCGTTACTCTCATGTGAATTAACCCTAGCAGCCAATAGTATGCAGGCAAAGGTCTATCCTTCAGATGGGTTTAATCAAATCTCAGGCAAGTTCGATGGTATTATCTCCAACCCGCCATTTCATGATGGGTTAACCAGCACGACTGATATTGCCACGCAATTTGTCCAACAAAGTGCTATTAGGCTGACATCACAAGGTGTATGGCAGATTGTCGCTAATCGCCATTTGCCTTATTCAGAGACGATAGCGACGCATTTTGGCAAAGTGAATGTGGTAGCGGAAAACAATAAGTATAAATTGTATTTCCATCAACACTTATACCAATAATACTCCGCACCTCAAACCGCTTCACTTATAAGCGACAAAGCAAGCTTACTGCTGGAAATGCAGATTAATATCAGCTAAATTGGCTTAAAGGCAAAATAACGCACATTTTGTAATTCATTTCGTTGGTATTCTATTTGCCTGTTATGACCTGATATAAAAATAAAAACAAAGGATGTTATGTTAGAGCCCTCAATCGTCGCACTAAGTGCTGATAAAAATAAAGTGGAATTACGTATAATTCCCAATACTCACGGCCCAGTGTCAGCAGAGGATATTAACGCCTTACTCACACAGGCGGCTTTTGCTATGCTGTTTCCTATTGCCCCTGCAATTGCTAAAGCGGTAGCGGAAGTTAATGCTCTATGCGGTCAAAACTCCGGAACTCACGAACTCTTTTTTGCCATTGCCGAACGTAAAGACGGTATCGTTAATATCAGTGTCAGTGACGATAAAATGCAAGCCAGTATGAAAATCACTTCAGCTTGGGGCGGCAAAGATATTACCCTGCCAGATGTACTTAATACCCTTAAAACTCAAAAAATTAAAATGGGATTGAGTAAACCTAAAATCATGGCATTAATGCAGCGTTTGTCGATATTGCCACCAGGAGAAACCTGTGAAGGCGTCATAGCTTGCGGTAAAGCAGCCGTTAACGGCGACAATGCGATATTAACCCGAAAAGTCGCCTTAGCTCGTGAGCGCTTATTACAACCACAAGAACGCGAAGACGGCTCGGTCGACATGCGTAATTTAGGCGCACTAATTACCGTTAAGCCCAATGATTTACTGATGGTTAAAAACCCTTCAACCATCGGCACCCCTGGTTTTAATGTTCACGGCGATATACTGCAACAAATTCCTGGTAAAGATAAACCAATGGAACCAGGCACAGGCACCAGCTTACACCCTAAAGATCAACATAAACTCATCGCCACAGTGTCTGGTCAGCCAGTTGAAAATCGCAGCGGTATGCAAGTTGACGATATGCTGCAAATTAAAGATGTAGACGTTCGCTATGGCCACGTTAATTTTAAAGGCAGTGTTTTAATCACTGGCGATGTGCACGAAGGTATGGAAGTAAAAGCTAGCGGTGACGTAACGGTAATGGGCTTTGTTGAGTCCGCGTCTATTGAAGCTCAAGGTGATGTCATTGTCAGTAAAGGTGTTATTGGCCGTTTAATTAAAGAGCACGATCTCAGCACTAAAATAAAAGCTACCGGACAAATTTGTGCCCAGTTTGTGCAGTATTCCCATTTAGAGGCCCTAGGCAATATTCTAGTCACCAAGCAGTTACTTCACAGTCACTCAACCTCAGGTGACACTATTACCGTCAGTGATGCCCAAGCAAGACGAGGTGACTTAATCGGCGGCATTGCTACTGCAGCAAAAGGCATTAGAGCCATTGCATTTGGTGCTACCGCCGGCACTAAAACGGAATTGTTTTGTGCCATGCATCATGGTGAATTAAAGCAAGAACTTAAAGAGTTAGATGACAGTATTAAAGGCATGGTTGTTGCGGGCTTAGAAATAGAAGCAAGATTACGTAAATTACCGCCCAAAACGGAATGGCAAAGCGATGCCGGCATGATTGAGCAAGTCAAAATGATGCTCGAGCAAAAAAATCAAATGGCAGAAGAACGTATGAAAGAAGAACTAGAATACACTCAACATCTTAACGAAGTTGAAGGCTACTATAATAATTACGTCATCAAAGCTGAAAAACACATTTTCACCAACGTCGAAATTCATATAGGTGCGGCATTCAATCGCAGCCAACGTGAACATGGGCCGTGTATTGTAAAAAACGTCAATCAAGAAGTATCATTCGATTACAGTAATCGATAACAATCAGTTGGTAAGACAATAAAAAGTGGACAAACAGATAACTATGCAACAGATACATTGGCCGGCCATACTGCAGTTTGATCAAGATGATGAGCTAATGTATCTGGTTAACTATCAAGATTGGTTGGGCTTTATTTGCGCCAACCAATTTACCGTCCACGCTGAAGATAAACTCATCGACAATGCCGGCCATGTGTATAGCATCCAGAAACATCCGCCACAGGATCCCAGCGTGGCTGAACTGCCTGTACTGGTTAAGCTAAGTCAAGATATGAGCGTGTTACAGTTACTGCCACTGGTACGCCAGTATGGTCAGTTTCAAGGACATTGCTGCAGTGCAAAAATTGTCTTTACCACCATAGAGCAAGGTATTGCGACCGTGGCTGAATTAGAACATCTGTATTAACAACGTATTCAGACTGAAGATTAACAGCACATAACACCTCCTTTTTTAGCATTACTAACCTTCAATTTACCAACAACAGACTCATGTTACTTACCTTAATCACTCAATCATAAATCTAAGCTAATGATTAACGAATATAATGGTAAAACCCATTGAGCAACACACACAGCTCTGGCAAAATGCCTCTATGCTCACTGTCCATAAACCCTGAGAATCCTTAATGGAATTACTAAATATTGAATGTCTAGGTAAACGTCTGCGACTAGAAGGCTCGATTGCGGGCTGGCAGCAACTTTATTGGGACAATCAACTGGTATCACAAAAGTCTGCAAGCGCTAGTGACCAAGCCTTTCATATTCATTCATTTGAACTGACCACTCAAACGTCGGTACCGACTGAAACAAATATCAACCACGACGAACCCGTTAAACCCAATATTGGTTCACTACCGGTACGATTAGAAATCGATGTTAACTGGCAACCGTTTCAACTGGATTATTGTTTATTAATAGATGATGAATCCATAACCCAAGGTCAACGAACCGTTGAAGATATTGAGCGTCAAACACCTGAAATTGCAGCAGTAAAAAACCAAAAGCTCAGTGTTGTTGGACTGGCATCATTAGGTTTTAAGCTACTAAAAAGTGCCAAGGTGGTTAAAGTCCTTTTTGCGGGAGCCAGTGTTGCCGCCTATTCATGGTTATTTTCATTTGAATTTGCCTTAGCCCTCATCGGCTGCTTAGTGTTTCATGAATATGGCCATATTAGAGCGATGAAACATTTCGGCATGAAAACCAAAGGGATCTATTTAATCCCTTTTGTGGGCGGCTTAGCGCTAAGTGATGAACGTATCAACACCCGCTGGCAAGATGTGTATATTTCGATTATGGGCCCCACTTTTGGACTCATTTTATCGATTATCTCACTTGGACTTTATTGGCTAACAGGCAACATATTCTTTGCCGGATTAGCAACATTCAATGCGCTGCTAAATTTGTTTAATTTACTGCCCATTTTACCTCTCGATGGCGGTCATATTTTAAAAAGCATCAGCTTTTCAATGAATAGTGTTGTCGGTCTAGTGGCTTGTATTGCTGGTGCCGCTATCGGTGTGTTCATTAGCTATAGCTTAGGGCTCGCCTTGCTGGGCTTTTTGTTACTGATCGGCAGTGTAGAAATTGTATTTGAATGGCGCGGTCGCCATCAAAGTCATTTATTGCCGTTAGATCGTTACGGGCAAATTTTCTCTACCGTATGGTATTTACTCACGGTAGCAAGTTTAGTGGGCATTATTTGGTATTTTGCTGCTTCTGGTAACGAAATGTTAGCGATTCCGCTACAGATTTTAGGCAGTTAATTGCAATTTACGCATCGACAAAAACGCCTGCAATTGCAGGCGTTTTTGTTTTACTTAGCCAAAGCAGTTAATCAACTAGGCTGTAATGGAAACACATTAGTCATCACCTTATACAACTCTGTGCCTTGGAGTACCGACGCAGAAGCAAAATGCAAAATAGGCACACAATCCATGGGTAAACTAATGGCTTGGTAAGCCTGTTCAGTACCATACAAATCTATGCGTAAAATGTTCGCTAAAGATTTGCCTGCGGTTAATGGTTCACCGACACTGGCACAATATTCAATTAAGCCAGCTTTAGGTGCATGAAACTTCTTATAATCCTTCAAGTAACACCCAAACCTTTCCATACTGGCTGGATAAACTTTTTCAGCAATCACGCCACGGTGACTTAAATAAGCCAGTATGCCTTTGGCATCCTCTAACGCGTCAGCTAAATCAATCCGTTCTTGGCTTGCAAGCTCTAAGGTAAATGCTGACACAGGTACCGAAAATTCACGGCCTTGACTGGCTGCATACTCGGTTAACTGCCACCAAGGGCAAAAGGTAGCTTCATCCATCGCACCACCAAAACTATTGGGGATAACCAAGGTATACGGGATCGAGAAAAATCTCGCCGCATCAATATCATACTCAGGGCAGTACAAGTGTTTGCACGACTTAGGGCCGGTATGCAAATCAAGCACTATGTCTGCTTGATGTGCCATAGCCTGTAAATTTACTGCTAACCGATGACCTGTTGAAATCCCAAAAGAATGAGTTAGGCGCGCCAGGCAAGTTTCTACCAACATTGAACGATAGGCGCAAAACAGCTCACTATTGGTTAAACGTTGGTGCTCGGCATACCAAGTTTGAATATCGACTTGATGATCAAAGTACTCGCGGTTCCAATTAACCCCTGTAATGGGATCAAAACGCCCTAGAGTAAACTCACCACTCTTTTGATTAATCCCTAAAGGATTGGCTAAGGGAGCAAGCGTAATATCACCTAAAACCTGGTAACCTTCCAATAAGGTCATCAGTTGATAAATCACAGCATTACCTTGCACTTCAGCACCATGAACATTGGCCTGAATATACACGCTAGGCGCAACACTCTCGCTACCAATGAATGAATATACTGGAACGGTCAATGCGTGTCCTGTCGCCAGTTCTCCAACTTGAACTGACGATTGTATTGCTTTAGTCATATGATTACTCAAACAGGTTTTGGTGCAAAGCATTAACCACTTGCGCCGCTTCCGACTCTGCAACCAACACACATAAATTATGTGGGCTTGCGCCTTGGCAAATCATCCGAACATTATGGTTTTCAAGCACTTTAAACACCCTACTACAAATGCCAGCCGTTGATGCTATGCGATTACCGATGATGGCGATTAACGCTAAATCTTCCTCGACTCTTACACGACAATGTTGCGATAACTCTTGTAATAACGACTCACTGAGTAAGCCCTGGCCACTTGAATCTGAACCCGTTTTATCTAGGGTTAACGATACGTTAACCTCCGAGGTCGTGATTAAATCGACGGATATTTTGTGTCGCGCCAAGGTCGCGAACGTTTCTGCCAAAAAGCCCTGAGCATGTAACATTTGCAAGCTATGCAAGTTAAGTAAAGTTTGATCGCGGCGTAACGCCACCGCTCTAAACACTGGGGTATCTTCAACTTGATGACGGATCCAAGTTCCGCCCATTTCAGGCGCTTTACTTGAACCTACAAACACCTGAATTTTTTGTCTTACTGCCGGTAAAATGGTGGCGGGATGCAATACTTTAGCGCCAAAGGTCGCCATCTCAGCCGCTTCATTAAAGCTAATTTCAGCAATCGGGCGGGCATTGGGGGCAAGGCGTGGGTCAGTGGTATAAATACCGGCCACATCGGTCCAAATCTCAACCGCTGTAGCACGAAGCGCTTCGGCAAGTAATGCCGCCGAATAGTCACTACCACCACGGCCTAATGTTGTTGTTCGTCCCTCTTCATCCGCACCAATAAAGCCTTGGGTAACGATAACGTAACGCGCAAGTAATGGCTGTAAAAAGTCACCTGCTAACATTGAAATAGCTTCAATTTGTGGCTCTGCGCGACCAAAGTGACTGTCGGTACGTAATACTTGACGCACATCAAAATGATTTGAAGCAGTGCCCTTTTCCCGAATAACCGCAGAAAATAAAATCGATGAACATTGCTCTCCCGTCGACAGTAACTCGTCCATAACCGCTTTGCTGCGATTCAGCTCTAACGATTCGCTGAGTACTGACATCCGACTGAGTATTTTATCAATACTGGCTGCCACGTCTTGCGGACGACCGAGTTCATCTAATATCGCATATTGAATTTGAGCAATTTGCTTAAGCAATACCAAGCGACGCTCGTCATTCACATTAGCTTGAGTTAACTCAACTAATAAATTGGTCACTCCGCTGGAGGCGCTTACTACCACAAGGCGAGTAGCTTGATTAGCCAACACAATATCTGCACAACGGCTCATAGAGGCGTAATCAGCAACTGAGGTGCCGCCAAATTTGGCAACGACTAATTCTGGGGTATCTATTTCAGACTGAACAAAGCTCATACTGATGCCTCCGCTGTTTGCGAAAGACTCAAAAATAAGATGTGATTTACTAACATGATATACGCTCCGAACACACTACGTTCGAAGAGCCTGGTGCTAAGATAACGCACCCTTATAGAAGGGAAACAGCAATCATCACCAGAAGCTCTCCACCAAAAAAATAGGTGACAATCGTTAGGATTCAGCCTAATCGACCGATATCAATGTTTGCCAGACAAACTGATACCTCGGCGCTAATCTCCATCATAAGTGGTCATCGGATTGGCATCCTCTCACTTACTACCTAGTTAACGCTCCTCTTCTGTTCCTCCCGAAGGAGGGAGTTGAAAATAGCAAAAAATACCCTATCAAGTCAATCAGCAAACACAGTAAAAATACACTGTTTTGATAAAAAATATCGCTGCAGTGAAATATTATGCGGCTGCGACTTCAGAGCAATGATTGTTCTCTATTACGAAAAAATGCCCATAAATATCCAAAAAACATAATTAACCGCAAATTACCGAGACAATCTAGTGAGTATTGTCTCAAAATAATGTGTTAATTATTTTATCGCAGCTGTGCCGTTTTAATTACGTCATTATTTACCCAGTTATACGAACCTATCTCTGGCAACTCACTCACCATCCTTAATCGGTGATTAAAAATTCCCATATCAACTTCAGGTTTGATGCTATCAAGGCATGCAATCAAAGATAGCAAACCTTGATTAACGTAGTAAATTGCATGTTGATTAAATTCTCGACCAAGCTCAACAGCTTGTTCTTTATCAATAAAAATAGCCCAGCTCTTTTCCATATGCGACAAATCAGGTGCTGCACCGATTAACGCACGATAGGGACGATTATATTGTTGAATTTTAAATTGAAGCTGACGATCGAGTAAGCGATTTTGACTAGGAGAGAGTCTTGAACCACGGGGGTTATGGGCAGTAACAATAGCAAATGGGAAATCATGAGAAAGGCGTTGAGTAAACAAAAAATGAGTACTTTGATACTCATTCCACAATGTATCTATAACATTTTCCATAATAAATTTTCGTCAATTAAGCCAGAATTAGTCTAGCAGATAGGTTTGATTTCTAAAAGGTTTACGATCTAAATCAGCAGTACTATATTAGAAAACCATTAATTATTATCATCTTAGCAAGGTTAATCTTTCATATACTCGAGTGTTATATTAATTTTTTAACATTTAATTTGTTAACAAATGCCTAAAACGAGTACAATAACCATTACGCACTATTAAATCACTGTAGCAAAGTTAGCTACATACACCTCAAAAACTCAGCAAATGTTGTTGTGAGTGTGACGATTTTTTGATGTAAAGTTTACAGTCGTACTAAATTTGTTCTACATTTGATAAAACATTAATACGATTAAATAAGTTTGCAATAGAAGGAACTATCTTTCTAAATGGCATTCATAGTAAGTAAGCTTAAGTGCAACAAATTTTACACCATCATGAATAAGTGCAAACGCGTGCCTTGGCGTAGTGGTAATTAATCGACGTAAGCAGACTCAGTAACCAGTATTAAGTGTTAAGTGTTACATAATAGAGTTTATAGAGAGTGTTTAATTCAGGGTAGACATAGATAAACACCAAAAAATATCGGAATCTTAGCGCATTAGCTAAAGCGCTATTGCAATCTATTAGCACACAGTTCGCAAACAGTGGCTAGAATCGAATTTTATAAAATCAGGTAAATATCATGCAAAATCCGCACATTTTAATTGTTGAAGATGAAGCTGTAACTCGTAATACATTACGCAGTATTTTTGAAGCTGAAGGTTATGTTGTCACTGAAGCTAACGACGGCGCAGAAATGCATAAAGCCATGCAAGACAATAAGATTAATCTTGTTGTTATGGATATTAATTTACCAGGCAAAAACGGCTTATTATTAGCTCGTGAGCTACGTGAAATTAATAACATCGGTCTTATTTTCTTGACTGGCCGTGATAACGAAGTTGATAAGATTCTAGGTCTTGAAATTGGTGCAGATGATTACATCACTAAACCATTCAACCCTCGCGAATTAACGATCCGTGCTCGTAACCTATTAACTCGTGTTAATAATGCTGCCGCAGAAACTGAAGAAAAAGGTTCTGTTGAGTATTACCGTTTTAACGGTTGGAGCTTAGAAATCAATAGCCGTTCTTTGGTTAACCCACAAGGTGAAGCTTATAAGCTACCACGTAGCGAGTTCCGTGCGATGCTTCACTTTGTTGAAAACCCAGGTAAGATTTTAACTCGTGCTGACTTGTTGTTAAAAATGACTGGCCGTGAATTAAAGCCTCATGACCGCACCGTTGATGTGACAATACGTCGCATCCGTAAGCACTTTGAAAGCTTGCCTGATACGCCAGAAATCATCGCGACAATTCACGGTGAAGGCTATCGTTTTTGTGGTGACTTAGAAGCGTAATCTTTTAAGGTTAACCGCAATAAAAAACCAGGTGAATCACCTGGTTTTTTTATATCTGCTTTTTCGTTAATCCTTTAACACAATAGTGATTACTTCAGCTGTTGATCTAAAAATGCCGCTAATGATTTATATAAATGATTACGCACTTTCTCGCCACGCATTGAATGCTTAGACCCTGGGTAATCCATCATTTGGAATAACTTACCCTCATCTTGCAACGCTTTATATACTCTAGTGCTGTTTTCAAACAGAACGTTATCATCAGCCATACCGTGATACATCAATAAGCCCGATTGATAATTTTTGACATAAGGTAAAATGCTGCTGGCGTCGTAACCTTTTTTATTGGTTTGCGGGTTCCCCATATAACGCTCAGTATAATGAGTGTCGTACAAACGCCAATCCGTTACTGGCGCACCCGATATTGCCGCTTTAAAATAACCCGGCGCCTTAAACTGACTCATCAACGCCATATAACCACCATAACTGTGACCATAAATAGCAACATTGTCACCATCAATAAACGGCAAGCTACGTAAGTAATCAACGCCAACTTTTTGATCGTTTACTTCAGCATCACCCATGTTTTGATAAATGACATGTTCAAATTGCGTGCCTCGGTGCGCTGAGCCACGATTATCTAATTGAAATACCGCATAGCCTTGCTGCAGTAAATATTGAGTAAAATAATCTGCCTCGCTCCAGCTATTGACCACTAACTGAGCATGCGGCCCACCATATACGCGCACCACAACCGGATACTGTTTAGCGGCATCAAAAGGCACCGGTTTAAACAGTCTGTATTGTAATGCTTGACCATCTTCAGCTGTTAATTGACCAAAATCAGGCATTTGCCATAAACCAGCATAATCATAAAGCGGATGATTTTTATCAATGTTATTTTGCTCAACCCAAGCTAACTGCTTGCCAGAATCATTGTGTAAACTTATCTGCGGCGGCTGCTGTAAACTACTAAAGTAATCTAAATAAACGGGCTTTTTATCCGCAAATACAGCTTCATGCATACCCGATGCTTGGCTAATTCGCTCAATGGAATCCATGCCCTTATTAAGATTAACCCGGTACAAATGACGTTCAACAACACTGTCTTTACGACCGCTAAAATATACCCAACCCGTTGCTTCATCGACATACTCAAGCGCATCAACAGCCCAATCACCTTGGGTTAATTGCTTAAGTTGTTTGCCTTGTAAGTCAAATAAATACAGATGATTAAATCCATCACGCTCAGAGCCCCAAATAAAGGCCGCTTGTTGCTTTAGGAAGTGTAAATCATTGTTTAAATTTACCCATGCTTTGCTGCGCTCTTCAATCACCGTTTTAGCTTGTGTCGGCTGAGAGATTGCAGCAATGCGTAAATCCAGCGTTTGTTGATCGCGGCTTTGCCATTGGAACGACACATGCTGGCTGTCGGGTAGCCAATCTACGCGAGGTAAATACATGTCTTTTTGTTTGCCCAAATCAATCCAGCTAATAGTGCGATCTTTTAAGGTCACGACACCCAGTGCGATCTCAACATTGGCTTTACCTGCATAAGGGTAACGCTGCTCGGTTAATTTAATCCCCTCGGCGTAAATTTCATTACGAGTCACTAACTCCACACCGGATTCATCAATATGAGTAAAGGCAATTGCAGACTCATCGGGCGCCCACCAATAGCCTGTCATACGGTCCATTTCTTCTTGGGCAACAAACTCTGCCATGGCATTTTTAATTGGCCCTTTACCATCTGTGGTGAGTGCCGTTACTTTTTGGCTATCCAATGACAATACAAATAAGTTTTGATCGCGCACAAACGACACAAAGTGACCTTTTGGAGACAAACGCGCATCGGTTGCAAAACCGTCACCGGTTGCAAGCTCAGCCACCTTATTGCTGGCAACGTCATATAAATACAACTTACCCGCAGCAGGGATTAAAATATGTTGGCTGTCTTCAGACCAGAAATACTCCATGATCCCTTGGCCATAAATTCGTTGGCGCTCTCGGCGAGCTTTTTCTTCATCAGACAGTTCTCCTGCCTCTAATTGATCAGCATTAATCAGTACACTGCGCTTACCCGTAGCGATATCCATTTGCCATAAATCATACAAATGCTGATTATCAGCACGGCTTGATAAATAAGTTACACGTTTTCCGTTAGGCGATAAGGCCAACCCGCGTGGGCTAGAACCCGCTAAGGCTGGTGACGCATGAATACGTTCGATGGTCAGTGGTGTAGTGCTACCGTTGATCGCAGTCAGTGTTGCGGTGGTTGATGAGTTCATGATGCTGCCTTTAGCGGTTGCTGAAAAAACCGGGCTAGTAAAAAGGAGTGGCACGGCAGACACTGCCGCTAAAGCATGATGCTTCCATGTTATTGTCATTATTAATCCTTGGGGCAATTCAATCCGCCCACATTTTGCCTCAATTTACAGTAAAACCAAAACCCCAGATAACAATCGCTGAAATTAGCGCCATTGTGGGGTATGATTTGCACATAACTGATAAGAATTAACAACATCGACCTTAACCTCGCAAAATCTCATAGGAAAAATCATGCAGACTTTGGCACAAACCCTTAGCGCACAAGCCGTAAACGCGTCTTTAACACAACTACTATTAACCTTAGCTGACACCTCAAAAGCCATTAGTGGTGCGGTTCGTCACGGTGCATTAGCGGGTGTTTTGGGTGCAACAGAGCAAGAAAACATTCAAGGCGAAACCCAGAAAAAACTGGATGTGATCACCAATGACATGCTTAAAGATGCCCTTAAAACCGATGGCAATGTACGTGGTTTAGCGTCTGAAGAAGAAGATTATGTGGTTGAGGTGAACGCTAAAGGTGAATACTTAGTGTGTTTTGATCCACTCGATGGCTCATCAAATATCGATATCAACTCATTAGTGGGCACTATTTTTTCGGTATTACCAGCACCTACCGGAGAGTTAAACGAACAAAGCTTTTTACAAGCTGGCCGCAAACAAGTTGCTGCGGGTTATGTGTTGTATGGCCCATCAACCATGATGGCGCTAACCACTGGTCAAGGCACTCAGTTTTATACTCTTGCTCCAGACAGCCAAGAGTTTCTTCTGACCGACAATAACGTGCAAATAACCCCGGACACCGCCGAGTTTGCCATTAATATGTCAAACCAGCGTTTTTGGGAAGCACCAATGCAAACCTATATTGCCGATTTATTACTCGGAGAAATAGGACCTCGAGAGCAATCATTTAATATGCGTTGGATTGCTGCAATGGTAGGTGATGTGCATCGGGTATTGTGTCGTGGTGGGATTTTCTCTTACCCGACAGACAATAAAAACCCAGCCAAACCGTTTAAGTTACGCTTAATGTATGAAGCCAACCCAATGGCATTACTAGTTGAGCAAGCTGGCGGTAAAGCATCAACAGGTTATGAAACTATTTTGGACATTCAGCCAACCGAAATCCATCAGCGCGTTGCGGTAATTTTAGGTAGCGCAAACGAAGTTGATACTTGCTTGAGCTATCACGGTATTGATTACAGCGAAGAGCCATCAATTGATTAATTGATTATGCTGTAAAAAAACCGCCTTTTGGCGGTTTTTTCATTTATGCGCTGCAGTTGAGCTCATTGATGATCTAACTGACGCGAATAAACACAGTTAACCAAAATACAAATTTGAATCATTAGGCACCAGTAAAGAATCATTTCTTTACAATAACTTAAATACCCACTAAGTTATTTTCAGGATATTAATTAAGGACTATAACGATGCCGCCCGCCAAACCATCGAATAAAAAAAAATATATTGCGGCTATTTTACTCTTACTGCTTATTAGCATGAGTGCTTATGCTTATCTGATGTCCACTAAAGCCCCTGCAATAGAAATTGGCACTATTTTAGTACTTCCGGTGCAACTCGCGACAGACAACACAGACTCGCAATGGAATCGCTATGCCGCAATGGATGTGCTTATCCATCAGCTAAATGTCGGTGTTAGTTACCCATTACTGCAAACCGAAGATATTATAAATATCATCTCGCTTATCGCTAATGACCACTTGAGCAAAACTGTGGACATTCAGCAATTAATGGCCGTCTCTGGTGCAGGATTGGTGATTGAATCCAGTATTACCGGCGCCAATAATCAATATCAATTAGCGTTTACATTACATCAGCAGCATCATACAGAAGCAGGAGTCATTAACGCTTCAAGCATCGAGCAAGTATTATCAGCTGCAGCAAAGATGATTACTCAGCGGCTCAATCCACAACACAGCTTACAAAATAATTTACAACAGAATCAACAAGATAACAAGACAGAAACTCAATACCATTCACGTCTTAGTTCGCCCCTGTTGTTCAATGCAATGACACAACTACAACTTAGCGACATTAAAGCTGCTGAGCAGCACTTATCCAAGCTCATAAAATCCACACCCGATAACTTAGTTGCCATACGTCTGCTAGCCAGCAACCAATTGCAGCAACATCAATATCAACAGCTTAATACCACATTGATAGCAGCAATCGATCTAGCTACACATCAGCAAGATGAGCGAGAGCTAGCCAGACTAAGATTGTTATTAGCGCAAAGCTATACCGAAACCGACAGGATAGAACAAGCATTAGGTGTACTTACCATTGCCAAAACCAATGCTGCTAAAGTGAAAGACTGGCTAACATTGGGTTATATTTCACAGCTTGCCGGCATGATAAACCAGCGCATAAGTCGCAATGATGAAGCCAGAGAGCAGTTTAAAAAAGCCATTGAATATCATCAAATGATGAACTATCCCATCGGGCAAACACAGGCGCTGAATGAATTGGCTGAACTTGAGGTGATTGAGTTTAACTACCCACAAGCTTATCGCTATATTAATCGCTCTTATGAACAGGTCGCTCATCGCGGTTTAGATGATTTAGAAAAAACGACTTTCAAGCTGATGACTAAGATAGAAAATAAAATGCAGCATAGATAGCATCTACTATATTCGACACAACAGGTTCGTCAATTTAAAGCCTTAAGCATATGACCTTAAACATAAGGCCTTAGATCTTAGGCATAAGACCTTAGACATAAGATCTTAGACAGAAGGCCTTAAACATGAGGCCTTAAAAAAAACACCTTAGACATAAAAATGGCCTGCTATGCAGGCCATTTTATTCATACTGCTAAACGGATCTTACACTTCCTCAGCGGTAGTTTTTGCAGCCTCAAGCTGATGCGCTTGTTCAGTTTGATCAACAATGGTTAATACCGCAGTATCACCGACCACATTACATGAGGTTAACACCATATCAATAATACGGTCTAATGCAGCAACAATCACAAATGCTTCTGCTGGTAAGCCTAATTGGTAAATCAATACCCCAATCATCACCATTCCACCACCAGGAACACCACCAGCACCCACCGACAGTAAAAATACGCTAAACAATAACGATGGAATTTGATCATTACTGATTGGCATACCAAAGGCGTTCGCAACGAAGAAAATCGCAATAGTAATATAAATCGACACCCCGCCCATGTTCATGGTTGCACCCAGTGGCACACCAAAACCAGCCACCGCTTTGCTCACACCTAGCTTGTCAGTAAGGGTACGCATGGTTACCGGAATAGTGGCGTTTGAGCTAGCGGTAGACAATGAAAAGAGAATTTGTTCTTGAGTTTTTTCTCTGAAAGTCTTCGCTGAAATAGGAGTGAACAGGCTGACCGAATATGGATATACGATAAAAATCCAAATCAATAGCAGAGCCAAAATAAGCACTAAATATTCAACAACACTGACAAAAATTTCAGGTTCTAAGGTTGCGCCTAATTTAAACATTAAGGCGAATACACCGTATGGCGCTAAACTCATTACCACTGAAATTAAGCGCATCATGATTTTATTGGCGGTTTGAAATCCTTTAACTGCTCCCTCAACCGATTGCCCCATTGATTTAATGACACCGCCCATTAATAGCGCCATAAAAATCACTTGCAACATATTGCCAGAGGTAAAAGCTGAAAACGGATTGTTTGGTACTATACTCACAATTAACGACATTAAATCAGGCAGTTCTGTCGCGGTAATATCCAGTGAACCGTTGCTCGACATATCCACGCCTTTACCGGGCTCAAATATCATTGCGACGGTAAAAGCAGCTAAAATCGCGACCATGGTATTAATGATATAAAACCCAAAGGTTTTACCCCCTAAACGACCAAAGCTTTTTAAATCTTGTAACTCACACACACCACACACAATACTCACAAACACCAGTGGAACTACTAGCATCATAATCATATTGACGAACATGGTGCCAATACCACTTGCTAGGCTAACTAACGTGCCACCAAAAAAAGCATTATCGGCCAGTAAAAACTGCACCATGCTACCAAGCAGAACCCCAAAAAATAGACCGATAAAGATCCGTGCTGAAAGTGATTTTGTCATCTATAAATTTCCCTTCGAAATGGCAACTTCTGTTGCTAATTATTGTTATACCAATCCTGGTGCTTATTCTTTTCGAGCGCTGAAATACTGAGACATTGCGCAATATATTTCAATCACCTTATGAACAAAAGTGATGACTTAATCGTCGCTTAACAAGCATGCAATATAAAAGCTAAAAATAACAATAGATTATAGACTTAGTTAATCACTAACGATGGTATAACCAGTAATAGATTTAGGACGGAAACGGCTAAAATCTGTGCGTATAGCGATAAAAATCAAGCAGACAGCGAGAGTAACAATCAATTTGAAGGTTTTACTTGGCGGTTAAGTGAGCTCAACTCGGTTTAATAAATCGGCGTAGTATTTTTTTATTATGAAGAGTGGTTTTATTCTGAACAGTGGATATTAAGCAACGTCAGTGACATCGATTTAGCTAACATGTGCTGCTGTTTAATGCTCACGCAATGTTGTCCGAGCCATTGCACTAACGCTAACCATTGCGGATTATATATTACTGATGAAGCGGAAAATTGAGAATCTGATTTATCGCCAGAATGTGCATCTCGATACAAATTATTAAGATAAGCCCATTGCTTGTGTTGTTTATGAAAATCATCCGTGGAATTTATCTGGGCTAACGCTAATAACTTATCTGGCGACGCTAGTGCAAGTTGCGGCACTATTATGCTGCAGCAAGACTCAAGGGTATTGGCAATCATTAACCCTGCTGGATCAAGGTCAGTAAAGCCAATGACATTGATATTGAGTGATTCAAGTAAGTGTAAAAAACGCTTTCGGCCTGCTGGCGAATAGTCATGGCTACCTCGATACAACACCATGCAGTTATTGATGAAGGCCTGTAACTCTGAGGTAAATAAGTTGGCAAAAAAGTGATCAAAACTGTCGAGATTTTCGACCACGATGAGGTTCGTTAGATTGAGTCGCTGACAAAGCGCGATTGCACTGTCGACCTTTAACCGCAGTGAACAATTATGTACAGATAATAAATCGGCAACTGAACCTGACGCTAAATCAGTCTCTAGGCTTTGAGATAAACTAGGTGCCAGCTTAATTAATACATAGTCAGCTTCAGGGCTGATATTAGCGTATTTCTCATTAGCACTGAGTTGTGACATCTGCTGGCGGGGCACATCAAAATCAAGGGCCAGAATATCTAAACCCGAATCAATTTGGGCCATGTTACGCAGTAAAACATAATCGTTGGCGGTCAAATACAGGTATTTGTCAGTACCATCGGTCTCACCTATTTGCCACAATTGATACAATTTTTTCCAATCGGCAGTGAACTTCACCCGCGGCAAGCGCTGCTTTGCCGCGTGTTCCATTAGCTGTAACTGTCTTTTGCTTAGGCTAGCCATAACTCAACATCGTTAATGATAAAGTTACCGCTATAAACCGGATCGGGTTTTCCTATGGGTTCAAGCTCAAAATAATTTTTATGTTCATCGGCTAGGCCTTCATAACCGCCAATGACTTGATAAAGCCAACTTTCAGCATCCCATGTTAATTGCTTCTCTTGCAAATAGCTTAATGCCGATTGACGTAAACCGGAATCAATCACTTCACAAAAATATTCATCCACGGCTATTTTAAGGGGGTTTTCAGGGATATCAAAATCCTCACTGTCACCCATTTCAAAGGTCACATTATGCTCACGCAATGCCGCTGGTAATGAGTCGCGACTAATGGCTTTAACTTGTGCCACTAACCCCATCAGTTCTAGTTCGTGATGAGGGTTAGACACATCAACACTTGCAGGGGCTATCAGCGCCTCAGCACAATTAAATAATACCGGTACTGCTTTATGCACTACATGGTTTTCAGGTTGATAATCAGGATGCATGCTGGTGTGCAGTAACCAACCTTTTAGTAATCGGGTGCGCCCTTGTATTTGCCTAAATCGCCCAAGTAACTCATACAATCTCGCTTGGACAATACTCAACTCTTGGGTACATTGACTTAAGGTTTCTTGCAAACTGGTCATCAACAAACGGCGCAGTTCACGAATATCGCCAGCAATTTCACCTAACTCGCTAAATTGAAACATTTCTAAGCCGTTTAGTAGCTCTGACACCTGGCTTTGGGCTAACTCGTTTTCGCGAATTTTGGCACTTATAGTCCCAACATAACCAAATTCGTTGTTAATTCGGCTCCATAACACCCGAATTGAATAACGTAAACTGTCGGTAAAGCTATACACATGTTCATTTAAATCGGCTAAATAGGCTTCTGCAGCACTAAAATCCACATCACGGCGCGCCTCTTTATAATGATCGGCTAAGGTTTTTATTGTGGCTAGCGCGGAGCCGACGTTGGCATCAATCTGTCGATTACGTTCGTCGCTTAATGCTTCTTCCAATAATGCCCGCACCGAACGCTTTAAGCGCAGTTCTTGATCCGGTTCTGGTCGCCATAAAATGCCACTTTTTTTCAGCTTTTCGATAACGCCAGCATCATGAGCAGTGTCGTTAACCGATCCTGCCAAATATGCATCCATGACAACATCGGCATGACGCCCAAGTTGTTTGAGCAGCTTTACCCCGGCTTGGTGTAAGTTACTGCTCATATCAAGTCCCTTTGGGTCGCGGTTTCTGCCTGAGCCTCAAGACTTAAGCCTTCGGTCTCATCAATAAAGCGGATAACTTCGTATAGATAATCTAACTTACCCGTGGCGATATAAATCTGTTTCTCACTATTGGGTTTGGTTAAATAACCCAGTTCCACTAAGCGCTTAAACACCAACTTAATTTGGCCGTCAACGTTAGTACTGCTTGAACCGAATAATCGGTAATGGCTCAACTTAGTGAGTTGCTCTCTAAAAGCTGGCGTGTCTTCAATACGCGCTTGTAAATCGGTTAAGCGGATCGGCGCGCCTTCGCTCAGCGGTGCATCTTGGCCACTGGCTTCTTGCACTAATACCAGCCACTCCACTAATGGAATAAGGCCTGAGCAAATATCTTTAAATTGCGATGAAATAACTTTGCGCTCAACTTCGCCGAGCTGCAAATAACCACAAAAAAAGACTTCACCCTCACCAGCACTGGCAATGGTGCGATTAATTTGGTTAAGGTAGGTTTCAACTCTGTCGCGAGTGCTGTTGTTTTTTAATGCCCGCCAACCGTCTTCATTGGTCACTCGGCAAATAAACTCACCACGCAACAATTGCTCTATTAATGCGCCAGTACCTACTAAGATAGTTTCAGTCGATTCAGACATTAGATGTGCTCCTTAGCAGTTTCAGCGCGAGTCATTTCCGCCGTAGGCATTTCGGTTTTAGTGTTACGTTGCGATAAACGGGCCGCTAACGGATTGGCTTTAGGTTTAACGACCTGCAGCTTTTTAGTTTGCTTATTAATGATGTAACGGTTAGCAAATAGACTTAGCACTTCAGATTCAGGATTTGGGAAAGCCCCTAATACACTGATATTGTTGTTCTCACAGGCATCGAAGATTTTCTTCACGTTAGTGTGATGTAGCGTACCTAACTCATCAATTGGCCAATGGATCGTGACATTGGCTTTGCCGCGCAATAAACGGGTGAAGGCCAATAAGAACTTACATAAAATAAGGTACGCCATACCATGACTTGAAGACTCGTTTAACTGACGGTCGGTACGAATAATTAAGTCGCTGTTACCCTCTTTTAAACGCAGTTCTATTTCTAACAGTTTCGCAATACCGCCGGTTAATGCTGCGCGGCCAATAATGTCTAATGCTCGGCGCATTGAGTTAGTGTAATGCTCGTCCGGTAGTTGGCTGAAACCATCTGCTTTCCACGCTTTAAAGGCTTTAACAAACACTTCAAGTTCAGGCCAAAACTCAAGTTCGCTAATACGTGAACGAATTCGCACTGCCGACTCTGATACTCCTTCGAGGAATAGCTCTTCACCCACTTCACGGGTAATACGCGCGCTTTGGCTGGCAATACGGCGGTCAATATCGGTTAATACATCATAGAATGCGGTTAAGTCGATACCAAAAATACGCCCTTGTTCGCGAATCGCCATTAACGATTGCGGCACCATCACATTGAGTAACTGCTCAAGCTGTGGGACTAACTTGCGATAGTCGAGAAGGCGAATACCTTTGTCGTTCACAAAGCTCGACTCATCACGGGCCCGCTCCCAAAATTCGGCCAAACTTGAACCAGATTTACTGGCAATGACCGAGTCAAAGTGTTCAACATATTGTTTAACAGAACCCATTAAGTAGTCACGCTTTAGCAATAAATCTTCGCCTTGGCGCAAACGCTCGCCAATGCTGCCCATCGCTTCATCGTTATTAGCTGGCAATTTGAGCTCAGCTAACTTGCGCATCACGGCGCGCAGCTTTGTGAGGTTTTCAGACGCCTCTACTTGGGCTGCATCACAGGCTTTACGTTCGGTTTCTAAGCTGTCTCTTCGGTGTTTTATTTCTGCCGTTTTCGCTTTTAGCAGTTGCTCCAATTCCAGCGTAGCGCGCTTAACATCAGTTAATTGCGTTTGCACTTTAGGCTTTCGAACAAGCCAGGTATGTTGATACCAATCATCAAAACGCAGCACTTCACTGCGGCGTTGTTCAGCATTACTGATGCAGGCTTCAAGATCGCGGATCTGTTTTTTAAGCGCCAAGATGGTGCCTTCATCAACACCACGCGACTTAAGCTCATTTTTGTACCAGGTTTCACCTGCTTTTTGCTCAGTTTTAGCATTTGCACGGCGTTGTTCGATATTGGCTTTAATCTGACCTAATTGATTATCAATGGCGCCAACCACTTCTTGCCAATAGGCATTTTTTTCCATGCGTGCTTCAAGCGCCTGCTCTTTTTGCTCGCTTAACCAACCAAGGTGCTGATTGCTAAGCAGCTTAAGTTCATTATCAAGTTGTACTAATCGCTTGCTCGAATCGGCTTTACGATCTGCCACAGCTTGATTGATTTTTTGTTGTTCGTTACGCTTCTCGTCAAACAGACGGCGTAAATCTTCACGGCTATTTTTGTACGCTGTACGGGCAAAGGTCAGTTCGCGGGTGATGCTATCGAGCGCCGTATTCATAGCAACCAGTTGATCTTCCGCTTCGGCATGCATTTCTTGCGCACTTTTTAGTGCTTCTTCTGCTTTAGCTAAACGAATACGTAAATCTTGCTCTGTGGCAGCATACTCTGGAACATCAATGGCTTTAAGATCGAGGTTAACCCCAAATAATGCTTCACTGCTGTCTTTGGTTAGGCTTGGGTGTAGATCGCTGCGATGCAATAACTCTGGCGCGATAACTTTACCAAAGGTGTGCTCCCAACCGTGGGCTTCTTTACGCAAAAACTCCAACAAGGTATGCGACTGTGGGAACAACATATGGTGCAGTTCTTCTTTGGCATTTTCTCGGTCACTAACGCGAATACTGGATATACGCAGCGTTTCGTTAGCTTGGTCGCGCTTAGCCCGTTGTTTACGCTCTTCTGTGGTTAAACGATCGACCTTTTGATTACAGGTTTCTTGCTCTTCATCAGCTAGGCTTATGCGTTCATCGAAAATCGCTAAACGCATTTTTTCATCTTCGGTGTAAGTCACACCATCAACTTGATGCTTAAGCTCGGCAGCGGTTAATTTAAGTTGATATTCTTGTTCGCTAAATTTAGCTTTACCAGCATCAGTTTGTTCACGCCATTGCAGCTCTAGTTTAGCAAGATCGTCATTGGCAAGCTCACGTTGCTTATCACGCGCTTCACGTTGGGTGTCTTGCTCAAGATGTAGCGTTTCAAGTTCGCGATGTAATTGCTCAGCAATTTTACTACGGCGGGCATTAAAGGCGGCTTCAATATCTTGGTGTTTTTCGGTTTGTAATTTATGACGCTCGTTAAGGTTTTCAACATCACTGCGCCAATTAGGCAAATTATCTAAATCAGCTTTGGCTTGTTCAATGTCGGCATCTAAAAAAGCAGCATGCTGGTCTTCAATGGCATTGAGTTCATCTTCAAATTTGCCAGCGTCACCTTTAGCGGCAGATAATTCCTGGTTTAACTCATCACGAACATCTTTCCACTCATCATCTAATAAACGCAACTTAAGGTTTAGTTCTTTACCATGAGTTTGGTTACGATCTTGGCGCTCAGCTTCTAAGGTTTCGTCAGCGCGATAACCGCGCGATAAACTGGCTAAGCGTAACTCTGCGCTTAATAGCTGATTAAATTCTTGTTCGAGCTTTTCGTATTCGGGGCGGATTTGTTCAAAACCTTGCACCAGCTGACTTTCACGGATCCACGTTTCTACTCGTTGTGGATTCAGTCTAGACGTCGGTGGGTTTACCCCATCTTCTTCTAAAATGGCTGCGATCATTGATTTAACCGTTTCCATTTTGCCCTCTTTCGAGTGCACGGCTTTAGCGAGTTTTTCGATATGACGCAAGCTATGTTCGCCGTCACACAACGAGAACTGACGCGCGTAAGTCCGCAGCTCATTGCGGTTACTGCCGGTATTTAATAAGCTACGATCGTTCTGGATGATCGCTCGAAACTCGCGAGTGTTTAACAAGTTTGTATGGGCTACGCCATCACGTTTTACTTCACGGCCCAACTCTGCCATTGAATGACAAATGATGGTGTCGCCATTACGCGACTTAATATAATGCTCTAACTCAAAAGCACGGCCAATAAAGCGGTAATTTACCCCTTTACCGTCACCCGCTGATGCTAAAACCGCTTGATAAAGTAAACCATCATCTTTTTGATATTCATAGATAATGTAGCTTGAGTCATGGGGTAAATACCAACGTTCGAAACTGTCACGCGTTGACGGCACCACACGGCTAGGGTACTCGCCATAAAATACCGGCACTAACCGTTGTAAGGTTGTTTTACCAGAGGCATTGGTACCACAAATATTAGTGTGACCATTTAATAACAGTTCGACCACACCGGGTAGGTGGGTATTAATTAACACGATTCTAATCAAGCTTGGCATGATAATCCTTTTCCAAACAGCTCACATTGCAGTGACAAAGAAGCAAAATACGGATGAAAAAATAACGTCTATTTATTCAATTTAAATAAAGTAAAACAAACGCAGGCTGGAGGCAATTTTCCCCCACAAAAATTGGCTTTATAATACGCTAAATAATTCAAAAATGGCGGCTAACAATGCAGCAAACAGCCAGAAACTGTTTATGTGCAACATATGTCGTCAGGCAGAGAGGATAAACACTGCGGAGCAGAAGGCTTTTTGGTGCTGGATAAAATAAAAAACGCACAGATTTCTCTGTGCGTTTTTTTATCGTGTACCACTCACATTTGGATCTGAATTGTCAGCAATATTACAATTTAAACTGTGAGGTCGCGTGGTTAAGCTCATTAGCAAAACCGTCTAACCCTTCTGAAATGCCCTGCACTTCGGCAAGAATCCCCAGTGTTTGTTCAAATGATGCATTCATTTCAATCACATTATTCGCCACATGTGCAGCTACCAAAGATTGTTGTTCAGTCGCTGAAGCAATATGAGTATTCATACTATTAATACTGACAATTTTAGATTGAATTGAGCTTAATACTTCACCGGTGTCTTTAGCATAACGCTCGTTTTCTGATGACTTAGTAATCGCCACATCCATGGTGCTCACCGATGATTCAGCTGCGATTTTAAGCTTTTCTAATACGCCACGGATTTCTTTAGTCGCGTCTGCCGTTTTAGACGCCAGTGCGCGAACTTCATCAGCAACAACAGCAAAACCACGTCCATGCTCACCCGCTCTAGCGGCTTCAATGGCCGCATTTAACGCCAATAAGTTTGTTTGATCTGCAATAGAGGTAATCACGTTCAAAATTGAGCCGACACTTTCGGTGTCTTTAGCTAACTCATGAATTGAGTTCGATGCCAACTCAATACCTGAGTTGAGTTCTTGAGAAATTCTCACTGTACGTTGTACTACAGCTAAGCCCTCTGTCGCTTCTCGCTCAGCAACTTGTGCCGCTTCTGCCGCTTGCTGGGCACTGTGTGAAATGTCATTCACCGAGTGGCGCATTTCTTCCATCGACATATGCACGGCTTTAGCATCGTGGCTTTGTTGCTTGGTTGCCTTAGTCGCAACAGCCATACGTTCTTTTAACGATGACGCACTGTCTAATAATGGACTGGTAACACTGACGACTTGTTGTATAGAGTCCGCCAATAAACGTAAAAAACGGTTAAAATTGCTTGATACTTGTCCTAGTTCATCAGTACCTGCAACCGTCAATTGATGACGCAAGTTACCTTTACCATCTGCTAACTCACCCAATGAACTTGCCACATCACCAGCAGAACCACTGATGGAACGAGCAATCGAAATAGTAGCAAGCGCCATAAACACCAATAATGCGATACCGATGCTAAATGAAAGATATAAACTTTGCTCTGAACGGTCGCCAGCCTCTTTAATGGTAGAGCTAAACTCATCCACTTTGTCGGCTTTATAAACAGTAATTCCGTTGGTCAGTTTATCGAAAATCTTAGCTTTTTTCTGACTGATTTGGCCCACATCTGCCATATCGATCGTGCCATCAAGCATGCCTCTTGCCAATGACAGTGTCATGGTATTGTATTCATTGAGGCTGTTAGATAATTGCGATAAAGCGGCAGTCTCTTGCTGATCGGTAGTTGATAAGTCGGTTAAATTCTCGTTAAGTGAAACAAACGTTTTATTGGCGTTTTCGAGCAAATCTTCATCTGCAAACGATACCGCTTGGGTATATAACTCATCTAAGCGTTGTACATAAATGACGTTTTGGTTTGCAAGTTCAACCCGGTTTGCCACCTTGGTTTCCATGAAAGACAAGGTGTCGCGATTTTTATTAATCGCAACGGTGCTAATACCAAGGTTAACGGCAAAAATAATAACCGATAAAACAAAAATCAATCCAACCTTTTTGAAGATTGACATGTTACTAAACCAATTCATATTCCGCCCCCAAGCGATAATCAAATGAAGATAAAACAAATGTAGAGCTTATCAATACAACTACAGAGATATTGCTATTGAGAACCGTGATACCGAATCTCAATCCTTGAGGCTATTATTGTGTTGCGACGGATACCGTTTAACATCAACCCTTAGTCAATTCACTACAGCTGATAGTATTTTATTGTTATAAAAATACTATCTAACGAGATAAAGCTCATGTGTAAATGACTATCTATTTTTATATTTACGTAAAGGTGTACGTAAAGGCTATCGACCTAAGTTCAATATACTTGAAAATTTTCTAATATATCAATTTCTTTATCCGTTATTGATAAACAACCAATCCATACAATGTAAGGTTGTAAATGAAAATACAAAAAAATAGCCTGCAAAATGCAGGCTATTTTTATTCGGTGGTTGATATAAAACCACGTATAACAAATCTTACAATCTGCTATGCAGCTTTTACATCCTCTTCTTCTGAATGTCTGATGAGATAATCAAATGCACCCAGTGATGCTGTTGCGCCGCTGCCCATAGCAATAATGATTTGCTTAAACGGGGTATTGGTTACATCACCTGCGGCGAATACACCAGGGATAGATGTTTGGCCACGCTCATCGACTATAATTTCGCCGCGAGGGGTCATCTCAACCACACCTTTTAGCCATTCAGTATTAGGAACTAAACCAATTTGAACAAAGATACCGGCTAAGACAACGGTATTACTTTCACCAGTCGCACGATCAGTGTAGATCAAACTGGTTACACGGGTACCATCACCTTTGACTTCAGTGGTCATCGCTTGGGTAATAATGGTGATGTTACCCATTGATTTAGCTTTGCGCTGTAGCACTTCATCGGCACGTAACTTACTGTCAAACTCAAGTACGGTGACGTGTTCAACGATGTTAGCAAGGTCGATAGCCGCTTCAATACCAGAGTTACCGCCACCAATAACCGCAACACGCTTACCTTTAAATAATGGGCCGTCACAGTGTGGGCAATACGCTACGCCTTTATTACGGTACTCTTGTTCACCAGGAACGTTCATTTCTCTCCAACGTGCACCAGTTGCCAAAATTATCGTTTTACTGCGCAGCGTTGCGCCACTTTCTAAGGTCACATCAAGCAGGCCATTTTTAGCTAAACTCAACGCTCGTTGGTTTTGCATAATGTCGACTTCATAATCCTTAACGTGGGCTTCAAGGTTAGCAACTAGTTTAGGGCCTTCGGTTTTAGACACTGAAATAAAGTTCTCAATACCTACGGTTTCGGCAACTTGGCCGCCAAATTTCTCCGCTACGATACCGGTGTTTAACCCTTTACGAGCAGAATAAATTGCCGCTGCAGCACCTGCTGGGCCGCCACCAATCACTAACATATCAAAAACTGATTTTTGGTTTAACTGCTCAGCTTGTCTGCCTGCAGCATTTTTATCTAACTTATTCAGTACTTCAACAACGCTAATAGCACCTACAGAGAAGGCTTCGCCGTTTAAAAATACTGATGGAACTGACATGATATTGCGATCGCTCACTTCCTGTTGGAAAAGCGCACCGTCAATCATCACGTTAGTAATATTTGGGTTAATTGCCGCCATCATATTCAGTGCTTGGATCACTTCAGGACAGGTTTGGCAACTTAACGAAATATAGGTTTCAAAATGGAATTCACCAGGCAATTGGCGGATTTGTTCAATGATGTCCGCATCCAACTTAATCGGATGTCCGCCGCTGTGTAATAGCGCTAACACCAGTGAGGTAAATTCATGACCCATTGGCAATCCAGCAAAGGTAATGTTGGTTGCAGCTTGTGGGTTGATCACACTCATACTTGGTGTACGCTGACCTTGTTGATATGTGACTGAAACTAAGTCTGATGAGTCAATAATGTCTTGGGCTAGGCTGGTTAATTCTTTGCCTTTGTTTGAGTCATCTGCAGATACGACAAGTTCAACTGGGCGCTTGAGGTTTTGCAGATAGGTTTTCAGTTGATTTTTTACATTCGCATCTAACATAACAACTCCTAAAAAATGGGTAATAATCGATAATTTTAAAAGTGCTAGTCAGTGCCGGGGGGAACACCGACTAGCTGGAGATGATATTACTAACCTAAGGGTAAACCTAGTGGTTAGATTTTACCCACTAGGTCAATTGAAGGAGCCAATGTTTCTTCACCTGGCTGCCATTTAGCTGGACATACTTCGCCATCGTGAGTTGCAACATATTGTGCAGCTTGAATTTTACGAACTAGTTCAGAAGCGCTACGGCCAATACCTAGGTCATGAATTTCAGCGACTTTAACTTGGCCTTCAGGGTTGATAACGAAACTACCACGAAGTGCTAAACCATCTTCTTCAATCATTACACCAAAGTTGCGAGTGATAACACCAGTTGGGTCACCAATCATTGGGTAAGTAATTTTGCCGATTGTGTCTGAACTTGAATGCCAAGCTTTGTGGGTAAAGTGAGTGTCAGTTGATACTGAGTAAACTTCAACGCCCATTGCTTGTAACTTTTCATAATGGTCAGCCATGTCGCCCAATTCAGTTGGACATACAAAAGTAAAGTCAGCTGGGTAGAAAAATACTACTGCCCACTTGCCTAATAAATCTTGCTCGGTAACTTCAACGAAAGCACCATTGTGGAATGCAGTTGCTTTGAAAGGTTTGATAGTGCTATTGATGATAGATTGTGTCATGTCATGCTCCATTTAGATTTACATTAAACCCGATACCAATATGGTTTCGGTGATGGCAAACAAACTGTGCTCGTCATCTGATGTAGTCATAATAGCGATCGACACCAATTAAGTATAACGGATAAAAACTATCACCTTAATCGGTTTTTCATGTTGAACTATCTGGTTAGATAAATCCTAGAGCGTAAAAAAACAAATACCGACATAGGTCGGTATTTGCTTAATGATACTTACAGGCGGGAATTATTCCCAAGGACCAAATCTTGTCAGTACGCGACTGACATTAATTTCAAGTTTTTGTGAAAGCGTTTGGAGCTCCTGCTTATTATTAGCAGCAGAAAAACAATTCGCTTTATTAGTGGCAAACACCACCCAATTTCCGCCGCCAGTTAAACATGCAAAGACTTGGTTAAAATGTGCATGAAGTGTGTCACGTAACTGTAAATCACGGCTGTGTTCTTTCCAGCAATTTAACACTAAAAAACCATCGATTTTGAGCAGCTGTTTTGTTTGTTCAATAAATTGAGTAGACAGTTGTTGTTTATCTACGCCTTTGTCACTGTAGATATCGGCAAAAATGACATCTACTTTTTTGTGCTCTGCTTGGGCTAAAAACTCATACGCATCTTGATGTAATACAGTGAGCTTTTTACTCAAGGGTAATTGAAAAAAGCGCTTAGCGACTTCAATAACTTGTTGGCGCAATTCAACGGCGGTAATCTTAATTGCCGCATCAAAATGCCTCAGAGAATGCACTAATGCCCCGCCTCCTAAGCCTAAAATAATGACACTTTTCGGTTGCGAAAATAACAACACAGCCAACATGGCTTGAACATAGGTATGTTGCGGTACATGTGGTTGGCTCTTATCCATTTTACTTTGTTCATCATTATCACCAAATGACAAAACCCGATAATCGCCATCGTCGAGTACACAAAAATCACCAAATCTATCACCGTCGACGTGCAATACTTTATAATCGGACATACTTCACTCAGTGAGGAGTCTTGCTTAATATATGACAGCAAGATTTTTCTACTTTAAAACTCTATTATACCCCAGAATGCTGGCCGAAGTTCGCGTCAAATAGCGTATGTAACACAATGTTTTATTATCATTACGAGATAGGGAATTGACATGTTTAACCATTTATTGATGATCTTTATTTATTTGGCGGTGTTCTTTTTTGCCCAACGTCAGGTTAATAAATGGATCCATTTGCAAGCTGAAAAGAAACAAGTCAGTGAGGTTCGTAGCCGTTTAATTACTCGTTTGATTTCTTATTTGTTGTTTTTTGTGACGATATCCGTCATGGCGGTGTCATTAGGGTTAGGCTATCAAGAGGTGTCGCTATTTGTGTCTTCAGCCTTTGCGGTATTAGGCGTGGCGCTATTTGCTCAATGGTCGATATTGAGCAACATCACTGCTGGTGTATTAATCTTTTTTGCATTTCCGTATCGTATTGGCGATCGAATAAAAATTGTTGATAAAGAAGAAGATATGAGTGGCATTATTGTTGAAATCAGTTTGTTTCACGTATTGATCAAACGAGATATCGGCGATGTAATGACTTACCCTAATAGCTTAATGCTACAAAAAGCGGTGATTAAATTACCCGAACCACGAACATCAAGCGCGCTTTCAACAAGCAACAAAACTAAAGCGAAGATTAATGCAAACCGAGCGCGGTGGTTAAAGTAATCCCCAGGCAGCCACTTGATGGTTTATACCCAAACGACCTCGAAATACAAGATTGTGCATGCCCAGAAGTGACAGAGTTCAAGGGTCTAGGAATAGCGCGCCTACGGGCTGTTTCAGACACGATAGCAAGAGATAACAAGCGATAACAAGCGATAACAAGCGAACGCTGCGCTCAAGGATGGGACTGCTTCGCTGCTAAGATTTTATAGGATCTAGCCGCGAAGCGACCTAGTACCTAGAAATAGTGATCTTAAACAGAGCGTCACCATTCTGTTCAATCACTGCCTTGTTCCGTTATCCTATGGGAGCTCTGAAGCGAGCATGTTGAAGTGGCTTGGGTATATGCGTACTTAAGCTCAACGCAGACATGCTATAAAACTAGTTTAATACTCGATGAAAAAATGCCACCGCTTGTAAATACATTTGCAATGCTAAAGCGGCATCGTAACGCTCGCCTTCATCACGCATAAAGGCATGCTGTGCATTGACTTCAAGCCAAGTAAAGTTTGCATTTACCTGTTCAAGCTTTTGATAAATAAGCTTACGACCTTCTTTAGTGACATGCGGATCTTGCTTACCAAACACCATCACTAACTCGCCTTTTATATCACCAGTACGGGTTAATGAATCATTGCCTTCTTGGCAAGGTAATGTGTTTGAATGAATGTCGGTTGGGTATAAACAAAAAGCACCGCTGATGTCTGGATTAAGTGCGGTGCGGTAAGCTAAGTGACCACCGATACAAACACCCATAGCGCCGACTTTATCACTGCAAAATGACTGTGCCCGTGCAAAGTCAACTAACGCACAAGTGTCACTGTCATGATGTTCCAAAGGCTTGGCCCACTTGTCTGCATTACCTTTATCTTTACCGGCTTCATCATAAGCCAACACGGTTCCGATAGGATTTAGCTCATGAAACACTTCTGGTACTAATACAACAAAACCATGACCGGCTAAGATTGCCGCTGAGCGAGCAATAGGCGCGGTTTGCTGAAATATTTCTGAGTAGAAAATAATGGTCGCAAATTGGCCTTTAGTGTCTGGACGATAAAGCGTGGTACGCATTAAGCCCGTAGCCGTTTTAATGTCGTGAATTTCAGTTGTTGTAATCATAATGTTCCATTTATTTTGCACTACGCCTAAGATTTATCAAGCTGGGCAGAGTGTGATTATAGTCTATGTACTCGTAAATATTCCGGTTAACCCGTACGAATTAAAATAGCTCATTATTACAGGTTTGCCCTGTGGTCAACTGAGTCACATTCGTTAATGTAGTTGAGGCTATCGCATTTAATGCCTCTTCAGTTAAAAAGGCTTGGTGACCGGTAAAAATCACATTATGACAAGCAGACAGACGACGGAAGATATCATCTTGAATAATCTCATTTGATTTATCTTCGAAAAATAATCCTTTTTCATTTTCATATACATCAAGCCCTAACGAGCCAATTTGGCCATCTTTTAATGCTTCCATCGCATCAAAAGCGTCTAATAGTCCGCCGCGGCTGGTGTTAATCACCATCACACCTTGCTTCATTTGGCTAAAACTGACCTTGTTGAGTAAATGATGGTTATCTTTGGTCAACGGACAATGCAAACTAATGATATCGCATTGAGGATACAGGCTTTCTAATGAGACATATTCGACGCCAAGATCAATTACTGCTTGGTTTGGATAAGGATCGTGGGCGATCACTTTACAGCCAAAACCTAATAAAATTTTAATGGTGGCCAAACCAATTTTACCCGTACCAATCACCCCAACGGTTTTGCCAAACATGTTAAATCCGACTAAACCCGACAACGCAAAATTGGCATCACGAGTGCGTTGATAAGCTTTATGAATTTTACGATTTAAGGTCAACATTAAGGCCACTGAATGCTCGGCGACTGACTCTGGTGAATATGCTGGTACGTTAACGACTCTCATCCCTAATCGCTCGGCAGCAATCAGATCGACATTATTAAAGCCAGCACAACGCATGGCGATTATTTTTGTACCGCCTTTTTCCAACTCAACTAACACTTCTTCACATAAAGAGTCGTTGACGAACGCGCACACGACTTCATAGCCTTCTGCTAATTTTACGTTTTGCATGCAAAGTCGGTAATCAAAGAATTCAATATCAACCTTAAAGGTTTCGTTAATACTATTGAAATGGCGAATGTCGTAAGGCTTTGCGCTAAAAAATCCAATTCTCATAAGGCTCCAAATGCGTTAATGGCGCTATCGCGATCGTTTACTACTATTGAATGCAATAGTCACGCTCAAAACAGAGGCTAATTGTATGTGAATTAACAGTTATTGTCGTCAATATCACACGGGATAAAGATGAAATTGTGATCCAGACTCTCCCTTGTTAATAGCAACGACAACAATAATCACTCTGCAGTATAGTTTGCTTGTAACGCCCACAAAAAACATCCTTTTAGCGTTATAAACCTCATCCATTTCTTGCCCATATCAACACGGATTTAGCCAAGTTCTCTGGAGCCACATTCGTGACGCCTTGATACGGCCGGAAACTAAACATAGCGAATGTCGATTTCATTTGTTCATCAACATATTCTCATTTCACTCTACTTCAAATAATCTAGAGTAGAGACGCTCTTAAGAGATACCTAGTAAGCTAGAACACATGATAAAGAACATCTACTTAAGGCATTCATTAATTAAATTGAATAATCATATTGAAAATAAAAAAAACTGCTGTACCCATCACTGTTTTAACGGGGTAAAATTGCTAATGTTACCGCAATGTTAACCTAGCAACGACACTATGAATCAGAAAAAGAATTTGCCAGTATCAAACCGCCGATTTTGGATTGAACGGATAAGCAAAACTGCACTCAGAGCACTGCACATTATTGGTGTAGTGGGCAGTGGTGGTGGCATTATCTTTAATCTTGAGTTATCTCTGTGGTTTAACTATTGGCTTATTGCAATCGTATCCGGTGTATTACTAATGAGTTGGGAGATCATTAGAGATTGGCGCTGGCTAATACAACTCAAAGGAGTGTTAACCTTACTAAAAGTCATCCTACTAGGATTTTTTATTCAAATAAGTCAGTGTCATTCTGAATTAGTCATCTTTATTATTTTATTATCTGTTATTGTATCTCATGGACCCGCTGGATTACGCCATTACTCGATAGTTCATCGAAAAGTGATCCAGAGCAAAAAAGA
Source organism: Shewanella sp. AC34-MNA-CIBAN-0136 (assembly GCF_040309945.1). Classification (NCBI taxonomy): domain Bacteria; kingdom Pseudomonadati; phylum Pseudomonadota; class Gammaproteobacteria; order Alteromonadales; family Shewanellaceae; genus Shewanella; species Shewanella sp. AC34-MNA-CIBAN-0136. The sequence continues at coordinate 263,362 of NZ_JBEOPJ010000002.1, forward strand.
AATAAAAGGTTAATACACCACAACAGAGATGACTCTAAGGACACGGGATGTTCCCTTACCCAGACCAATATCGCATTGCTATGCCGCCATTGACTACCGCTTTTATGGTGGCTTGGGCGTTGATGAGTCACGCCATTTTCACCGATGCTAGCCCATTTTCACTTTATCCATTATTAGTACTCTTTCCAACTGTCATTGGTGCGCACCTTTTTTTAATTTGGCAAGCAAAAGGTATGAGTCGTCTTGATCAATGCTTTTATGCATTGGTACATATCCCACTTGCGTTTGTAGTGTGGACATTCACCATCATGCACGTCAACGGCAATGCATTCTCTTAAATCGTCGTTTTAGTCTTTCAGCAATACCATTCTATACTTGCACATCATAAGCCCTAGCGGTATCTTTGCCGCGAATTGACTCACGAGAGCAACTATGGCTGATTTCATTTACAACCCACCCACCACTCCTTGGCTAGATATTGTGTATCAAGACAAGGATATTCTGGTCGCAAACAAGCCCTCTGGACTACTATCGGTTCCAGGAAGAGAGGCTATTTATCATGACAGTATTTATTCTCGGGTTTTAGCTAAACATCCAAATGCGCAAATTGTACACCGATTAGACATGGCTACCTCAGGGGTTATTGTCGTCGCACTACGACGCAGTGCTGAACGAGAATTAAAACGTCAATTTCGTGATAGAGAAACAGCCAAAACCTATTTTGCTCGAGTGGCTGGTCATATGAAAACCAGTATCACTAAAGTCGATTTACCGCTAATTTGTGATTGGCCTAATAGACCCAAACAAAAAGTAGACCACACTGTTGGAAAACCTTCGGTGACGTTAGTTGAAGTCGTGAGCTATGGTGCTAAGTCAACATTAGTCAAACTCACTCCTATTACTGGACGCTCGCATCAGCTTCGAGTCCATATGATGGCATTAGGCCACCCTATCCTTGGTGATGGATTTTATGCCGATGCTTTAGCAAAAAGCTTATCACCTAGGTTACTCCTTCATGCCGCGGCATTATCGATAACTCACCCCTACTCTCAACAAGTAATGCATTTTGAGTCTCCCGTCACGTTCATGGCCCCAACGGCGGATCAATAACAAAATTAAACATTGTTAATAACCATGCTAATTTTAGTAGCTATTATGCAATGAAAGTCGTAAATTTATGACCAATTAATGGTTTATTAGGCTTTATACCGTGGATAGCTCATTTCAACGTGATGAATTAGACAATCATATACTTACCGCACTTATGCAAGACGCCAGAACACCTTTTGCGGAACTGGCGAAACGTTTTAATGTCAGTGCTGGGACGATCCATGTTCGCGTTGAAAAAATGAAACAAGCTGGCATTATTACTGGTGCGCAAATTACTGTAAATCCCAAAGCGCTCGGTTATGATGTTTGCTGCTTTATCGGCATCAATTTAAAAAGTGCAGGCGATTATCCGGCTGCTATTGCCAAGCTAAATGAATTAGAAGAAGTAGTAGAAGCGTATTACACCACCGGCAATTACTCGGTATTTGTAAAGGTAATGTGCCAATCTATCGATGGATTGCAGCATGTGCTAATTAACCGTATTCAATCTATTGATGAAATCCAGTCTACTGAAACACTTATCAGCCTACAAAATCCCATCGTAAGATCGGTAAAGCCCTAGGCCATGGAGGGCTAAGTAGCCCTCAAGCCCTGCATCAACTCCAAAATTGTCAACTCCCACTCGTGAATAACACAACTTCAATCACAAACCTGCACATACTTATTAACAATTGATTGCCGTTTTTTTAAGTTACAGTGTTACTTTTGTTAAACCTTTGTGCTACAAATGCTACTGATGTGCCATAGAGTGCAGCAAAAAACTGAAAATATTATAAACACCATCACTTAATATTCATCGTGTTACAGCGATATCCCCCTCAAATTGAGTGGTGTCTAAAAACAAGGAAGAAGTTGTGAAGACAAAATTAGCCCTAGCCATTTCGGCAGCACTAATATCAAGTGCTACTTATGCAAATACTCAATATAGCTCTAACCATGCAGGCATTGAACTGCTTTCTACTGACCATAACAAAAAACCTGCGGTTAAAATTAACGATGTCAAAGCTCCTCAGCGTTATATTATTGAACTAGAATCACCTGCTATTGCAAAATATCAAGGTGGTATTTCAACTTATGCTTCTACCGCGATTAAAGATAAAAATAGCAAATTAGACATTCAATCAGCTCCAGTTAAAAGCTATGTGTCTCATCTGCAGGCCGAGCAAGCTGCATTTACAAAGGCCCTTTCAAAGGTTGCTTCAAATGCTAAAGTTGAACGTCAATTTACAACATTATTTAACGGTGTCACTATTGTTGGCCAAGGGTTAACTGTTGAACAAATAATGGCTATTCCAGGAGTTATCTCTGTATATCCTGAAGCTATGTACGAAACAAACATGGATGCTTCACATGAAATAATCAACAGTGAAGCTATGTGGAATGCAGTAGATGGCATGGAAAACGCTGGTAAAGGTATCCGTGTTGCCATTATTGATGGTGGTATTCGTCCTGAAAACCCAATGTTCTCAGGCGAAGGTTTTGAAGCGCCAACAGGGATGATGCCAACAGATGACTACTGTTCAACGGTGGATAGCTCATTCTGTAACGATAAACTGATTGTTGCACGTTGGTCACAACCTACATTCCAAGTCTGTCCAGATGAATACATGAGCCCATTAGGATTTGGTGGTCATGGTACTCACGTTGCCGGTACTGCTGTTGGCAACAAGGTAGAAACAACATTCCAAGGTGTTGACGTTACATTATCAGGTGTTGCTCCAGCAGCATATTTAATGGCTTATAAAGCACTTTATTCTAAAGCTGACTGTACTGGTGGCAGTGGTTCGAACATCATGTTAATGGAAGCATTAGAACATGCCGTTAATGATGGCGCCGATGTCATTAACAATTCTTGGGGTGGTGGCGCTGGCTCTGATCCTTCAAGTAGCCCTTACAAAACGATGTTTGAAGCTGCCGAAGCTGCAGGTATTGTTGTGGTAAGTGCTGCGGGTAATGATGGTAATGCAGCAAAAACAGTTGGCTGTCCTGGTTGTATCGAGTCTGGTATCACTGTGGCTAACAGCACGACTGGTCGTTACTTCGCTAACAGCTTCAATACTGGTGGTGATGATTTGTTAGCAATTCCAGGTTCAGATACTGAAATTGATATGGACATCACAGGAACTGTTATTTCAGCACTCAATATTGATGCCGAAAACTTTGAAGGTTGTGATGCATTTGCTGCTGATTCATTTAAAGATGGGATCGCATTAATTTCACGTGGTTCTTGTAACTTTAGCGACAAAGTGACCAACGCTGAAGCTGCCGGCGCAACTGCCGTTGTTGTTTATAACAACCGTGTTGGTGCACCAATCACTATGTCAGTGCCGGGTATTACCTTCCCTTCAGTTATGATTGCCCAAGATGACGGCATGGCAATTTTAGATTCAATGGGTGATACAGCGACTCAAGGTACTATTGGCGCTGACATTAAACGTATCATGGCCAGTGGTCTTGCAGATTCTATCAATGAATCTAGCTCTCGTGGTCCAAATGGTAATGAGAACATCCTTAAGCCTGATCTCGCAGCCCCAGGAACAAACATCTTATCGGCTTTCTCACCAGATGACGGTGGAGAAGACTTTAGTATGATTTCTGGTACTAGTATGGCTAGTCCACATGTTGCAGGTGCTGCAGCGCTTTTAAGTCAGCTACATCCTACATGGTCAGCAACTGATATTAAAACTGCACTAACATCTACATCTAAAATAGATGGCATTCTAGATGACGACTCATCGACACCAGCAACGCCTTTTGCTATGGGTGCGGGTCGTATGGATTTAGATGCTGCAGCAAAAGCAGTGTTAACATTTGATAAGCCTTCTATAGCTGCAGACTCATGTGTTGGTATCTGTACCTTTACTCGTACGGTTTACAACAAGAGTGATGAAAAATCATCTTGGACGCTTTCTGCAAGTTCTGGTACTGCTGGTCTAATGATTTCACCATCAACACTTGAACTTGAAGCGGGTGCATCAGCAACCTTCACTGTCACTGTTGATTCAACATTTAGTGAATATGGTGATTGGATATTCGGTAATGTGATGATTAGCAGCACTGAAGGAAAGCAAAATGCTCACCTTCCACTGGCTGTACTCGCTAAAGAGTCAAGTGATTCATCATTAATATCAGCTTTTACAACTGACACTGATATTTCTGTTGCTGATCCTTTCACAATAAAATCTGTTGTGAATAACACTATGTTTGAAAACACGGTAACTCTGACGGCTACGGCTCCTAAAGGCACTAAGCTTACATCAAAAGATGATGTATCTGTGGTCCTGAACGGCGCCTCGCAAAATGGTCTATCAGTTGATGAAAACACTGGCGTAGTCACTTGGGTTGGTTCAATGGATTTACCTGAAATGGTCACGACTAGTGGCACAGGTACATATCCTAATATTACCGCTCTTGGCTTAAGTCAAACACCTGCTTGTTTAGACGGTTGTGATGAAACTACATTTGTATTTACAGTTCCAGCTTATAAGTACAATGGACAAACTTATACAGAAATCACTATTTCGGATAACGGCATAGTCATTCCTGGTAATAGTTCAACTGCAGGCACTTATGCTAATAAAGAACTACCTGATAGCTCAAATCCAAATAATATCCTTGCACCATTCTGGTCAGATTTTGATTTAAGTGATGGTACAGTTGGCGATACTGGTGGTGGAGCAATCTCTCTTGGTGTAGTGAGCACTGGAACAGCTTCATTCTTAGTTGTTGAATGGAATGATGCGCAACTTTGGGGCGATCCTTCAGGTGATCAGTATAGCTTTAGCGTGTGGTTAAAAACTGGCGATACTGAAGAAGTCACATTCAATTATTACGATATTCCTGGTATGCCAGCTAACGTAACGATTGGCGCTGAAAACATCAGTGGTAGTATAGGTACAACTCATTACTTTAACGGTGCAGGCACATCTGTTACTAATGATGACTGGGTTGAAGTAAGATCAACAACTGCAGGTAGTGTTGAACTTGCTTATAAAGCAATGGTTACTGAGTTTAGCTTCGGCCAAACTGACACCCCTTCACTTGATGAAGATACTTCTATGGAAGGTAATGTATTAGATAATGATACTAAGCCAGACCAAAAAGTAGCTCGTACTCAAGTAACGGGTGATGGCATGACGGCTAAGGCTCAACGCTTAATCGATGTGTCTCCTGCTGGAAAATTAGACACTGTTGTTCTTGTTGATAAAGTGACTAATGGCGAACTGACGTTAGCAGCAGATGGTGCATTTACTTATACACCAACAGCTGACTTCACTGGCACGGATACATTCTCTTATACATCAACTGATGAAGAAGGGAATTTGAGCACGCCTACACAAGTCGTTATTACTGTTAATAACGTTAATGATGCTCCAACGGTTGCGCCTTCAGGAATGAATAGCGCTGGTGGATTTGTAGTAACAGCAAAAGCAAACGGTAAAGACATCGATGGTGATGCTTTAACTTATAATTGGGTTCAAACTGGTGGTAAGAGTGTTAGCTTTACTAACGGTGGTCCATCAATTCTGTTTACTGCTCCAGTAGGTGATGACACCTTCACTTTCACAGTAACTGCATCTGACGGTGAGCTGACAAGTGCACCAGGTACAGCAACCATTAATGTTACCGAGGAAGTAGAGCAATCTTCTGGTGGTTCTATGGGTTGGTTAACTGCACTATTACTACCATTAGCTGCATTACGTCGTCGTAAGCACTCATAATAGTAATCATTAATTTGGCATAGCCTAAATGATGTAAAAAAAACCAGCTGTTATCAGCTGGTTTTTTTATTGGGTAAAAATATCAAACTAAATAACCTTAGTTATTCATCTTCATCCGATTCATCAGCATGAGCAGAAGCTTCAAACTGCTCTACATTCGCCAATTGTCCAAACCAGAAGTCTGAACTCACCATCTTAAACTGACGAGATAAACCTTCATTTGATACTAATTCTAGCTTCCACAATATCCCTAAGGCTTCTGGAAATTGTGTCCCGGTAATTTGGTCTTCATATAATCGATGCAATAGTGCATCAGGAGATAACCCAGATGCTAGAAGACGTACCATCGAGGCATGTAATGACGCATCAAAAATAGTTAACTCTGCAGCGTCAGTTGCTGTGACATTAACCATAAACTCAACACCGGTAGGCTCGGCAAAGACACCATTAAATGCTTCTCTCAATAAAGCATAAGCGCTAAAAAAACCTTCATGGAGCAAGCAATCAGAATATTCTTCCCACATTCTGTCACCGATCATGTCATTACTTAACTGATCAATTTTACCTTCAGTTAATTCACTGAATAAATGCGTCAAGATGATTTTAGCTGCTTCATTGGCCTCTAAATCATTTAGAGACATCATGCACATTTCTCTAAGTTCAGTAGCCTCCATTCCTTCTAGGCCATCATCTAAGCCCATAATAGCCATCAACTGAAGGTAGTCTTCATTTGACCAAGCATTCGGGATCTTATTGATTTTACGAAAAGAACCAATTTGAACATTAAATTGTGCTTGCATGGAAACTCCTTCTTATAAGCGTCAAAAAGTGACGAAGATAGGTCAAACTAATACCCAACATGTGCAATCGCAATACTGTATAAGAGCAAAAACAAAAAATGTCATACCGATAGACCACCGAATAAACATAACAATTTGATTTATAATGCTTTATTAAAAATTAAATATATTAACAATTATATTAAACTTTGTTTATATGATATTAATTTAGCTTATAAATGAATCAACTCACATTTTTAAGCCATTTTATCTTAAACAGAAATGGAATGAGATAATGCGAAGAAACCCTATAATGATTCATCATTATAGTTCAAATTGAGTTAAAGACAGAAAAGGAGAAGTCACCCTGACAAGTGAACTTTAAACAGTTAAAAGTGGCGTAAAGAATAGTATTGAGTCAGCATAAAAACTCTCACAGCCAAAATATCCTTGCTAAAGAAACAGTAAAGAACGATAAGCCTATTTCAACCTCAAAGCCGCTAATCATCAAGTCATTTGTACTAATCAAATGTATTCGAGAATGTCTATCAAAGATACTTGAATACGTTCTGTTGGGGGAATGGCAATACAGATACAAACAAAAATCTAACGGCTTGCCGATTCACAGATGAGACTTAGTGCTGTTGATCCAAAGCAGGTTAATTTGTATCTGTTATCATTGAATTTAAAGCATTAAAAAGCCCTGTTCAATTAAGAACAGGGCTTTCAAATGATGGTACCTGAGGTCGGACTCGAACCGACACGCCGCGAAGCAGGGGATTTTGAATAAAGCGTGTCTAAAATATTACTAAAACTGCTATTTTTTGTTATTATTTATCAATCATCTAATTTATATTAGAGAAATCTAATATACCACTTTGCAAATTCTTTGCAAAAAACTTCAGAATCAGACTATGAGCAAACAGGTCGAAAGACACGATATTTCCGACGAATTATATGTCTACCTACAAGACAATAGCAAACGTTGGTATGCCCGCATCAAAGTAGCTGGTAAGTGGCATTCTAAAGCGACTAAGCAGAAAGAAAAAGAGAAAGCCATCGGCATGGCCTATCGGCTTCAAATGGAATACCAATTCATGGCTGACCGTAATATTCTGGTCAGCACAAAACGCTTTCGCGATGTAGCTGAAAAAGCGATTAGCACCATGCAAGATGCTCTCGATAATGAAACTGGGGCGCTTAACTACAGGACCTATATTCAGGTATTACGTAAGTACCATATCCCTTTCTTCGACCGTATTTACATTACCTCAATTGATAGTGAAAAGCTGCGTGAATTTGATAAGTGGCGTATTGAGCAATTCCAGCGTGTCCCTGCCAAATCAACGCTGCTGAATCACAACGCAGCCATGCAGTTGGTATTTAAAGAAGCTGTAGATCATAAATGGATGTTAGCAGCACAAGTCCCTTCCCTATCGACCAAAGGTGCAGGATCGCAACGTCGAGCACATTTCTCTCATGAGGAATATGAAAGAGCTTTCGATGCGGTGTTAGCACTTGAGCAAAATAGTATTAGGGAAAAAACCCGTCAAATTCGTGAGCTGCTACTCGATTACATGGAATTTGCAGTTAACACGGGTATTCGACCCGGCACGGAAATGGAAAGCCTTACATGGGGTGATATCAACATAGACTCGAATGAACACAACATTATCTTCTATATCACGGTGAGAAAAGGCAAAACGGTCAAGCATACCGGTATCCGGGAAGTAGTATGCCGTGATGAAATATTCTCCAGCGTTCAAGCATTACGAGAACGATTTCCTAATAGAAAACCTTCAGATAAACTATTTAGACTAGCGGATGGCTCTTCGAGCAACGAGCTCGGTAAAGCGTTTGAAAAAGCGATATCGGAAATTGGTTTGAAGTCGTCACCACATGGTGTCAGAACGTTGTACTCCCTGCGTCATACTTACATTACATGGCAACTGATGTCTGGTGATGTCAGCATGGAAGTATTAGCTAAACAGTGTGGAACCAGCATTGCCATGATTGAGCAGCATTACAGCCATGTTACCCCGAAGATGTACAGTAAAGAGCTATCGGGTGTTGACCTAGGCAAAACAAAGCCCAAAGTAAAAAACAAAAAAACATCTGGCAGTAAGCAAAATGAAGCGAGACTAACTGAGCTTTTTAAAGAGTGGCAAATCAGCTATAAGCTGCGTGGCTGTATTTAAATTCAACAGGACACTTCTGGTCTTCAGTATCTCAATGATAAGATGTTTAACAACGTTCAGGAGTTAAAAATGGCACTATATAAACGCGAGTTTGGTGAAAGCTTTAATTTAGGGTTTAATTTAGCAGACTACCCTTGGCTAACAGACAAGAGCTGGCACAACGATATGAGTCCTAGCTTTTTCTTTAAAGTAGGTATTCAGCACCTTGTCCTGTGGGTAGACTATGAAACTCCTGATGACCGTGAGCAATCAGAAGAACGTTATCTTGTGATGACAGCTATAAACGAAGGCACCGATAGTGAACCAGAAATTAACACTGATGAAGATAGTGAAGTCGTGTTTACAACAGAAAGCCCCTCTGAACTAACGGCGTATCTAAAGAAACTAGCCTCTGCACACTAAGCTCTAAGGATGACATCATGGACAACAACTCAAGCACATCTCTACCTTTTGAAGATGAATATAAAGGTTATGAAATATATGTTGAACCTAATCCAGACCAACACAACGAAGGTTTTAGCTGGTCTATAAGCAAGAATGATGAGTGTCTAGACTCAGGCCTTGAGTTTGATATTCAAATGGCTATTGATGCTGCCCATAATGCTATCAATGTTTTAGAAAACGAATCACGCTAATCAACTATGATTCCTCATTGACCAATTCGATATGTAATTTACGGACAAACTCCTCAGAAGTAACACCTAATCCACTAATGAGCCCTTCCAATGAGTCAAGTGTGATGTTGCGAGCCGAACGTTCAACACCTGAAATGTAGGTTCGATCTATACCTGATTTCCTAGCCAATTGCTCTTGGCTAACTCCAATTTCATTTCTTAATTTTTTTAGAGTCATAGCAGTTGCATATTTGAGCTTCATTAGCATGTATCCAAGACTAAATACTGAATAAGATATTCACTGATCTACTACTAGAAAACAACGGACTATAAGTCACATAAAGGACATTAAATTCATCATACCGAGGGTAGTTTTATCTATTTTCACACAAGTCATATTGGTGGTTATGTTACAAATGACTCCAAAATTGACTAAAACAAAACGACACTTTTCAGACCGTCAAAGCATGGCCACACTAATCATTTCTATCGAAACATTTGTATAAACGCACAGCCATAAAAGTGTTAGCATATGGGCTGCACAGCTTATGGCACTCCACTAATTTTTAATTTCGGTTGCAATACTTCATGAATAAACCAATTCTATTTTCTTTTTTCTCTGGTTCAGGCTTTCTGGACCTCGGTTTTGAAAACGCCGGATTCGAGGTGGCATTTGTCAATGAGTTCCACCCACCATTTTTAGATGCATACAAATTCACTAGAGCTAATATGAAGCATAAAGCTCCTATTTATGGCTATAGTTTAAATACTATCGAAGACTTTCTAGATGGAGACGAAGGGATTAAATTTAGTTCTAAGGTAGAAAAAGCGAAGTCGAAAGGCCGATTAGTAGGCTTTGTTGGTGGACCACCTTGCCCTGACTTCTCTGTGGGAGGAAAGAATAAAGGAAGTGAAGGCGATAACGGTAAGTTAACACGTACTTATATTGATCTTATTGTAAAAGACGAACCAGACTACTTTATCTTTGAAAACGTAAAAGGGTTATGGCGTACAAAACGTCATAGAGAGTTCTACGACAGTATGAAAGCCAAACTAGAAAAAGCAGGCTATGAACTCACTGACAGGCTAACAAACAGTATTGAGTATGGTGCCCCTCAAGACCGAGATAGAATATTTCTATTCGGCATTAAACATGAACATATTAGTAATAAATTTAATGGAGCTGACTTAAGGACCGTTTTTGATTGGGAGAAACACCTTAAAGTCGACTTAGACTCGGTTATGGGTAAAGGTAAATGGCCTGAAATGCATCCTTTTATAGAAGGAGAAATGACGGATAGCTCTAACTACATAACCCCAAAACAAAAAAAATTAACAATTCAGTATTGGTTTGATAAAAATGATGTATTGAACCATCCAAATGCCTCTCATCACTTTCAGCCTAAATCTGATAAGTTCAAAATAATTAAAGAAGGTGATGACTCCAAAAAGTCATTCAAACGACTTCACAGATGGCGCTATTCTCCAACTGCTGCATATGGAAATAATGAAGTTCACCTTCATCCGTATAAAGCACGAAGGATTAGTGCGGCAGAAGCTTTAGCAATTCAATCTTTGCCCGCTGATTTTTATCTACCAGCCACTATGACCCTTAGCAATATGTTCAAGACAATCGGTAATGGAGTTCCATATCTTGCAGCAAATGGATTAGCTAAAACAGTTTATGACTTTCTAAAACAATGTGATTAAATTGACCACTAAAATAATTCTCAGTACGTAAAAAACCTACCGTAGTTAATCGCTACGGTAGGGGAAATAATTGCTTTAAATCTATTATATAAGCTAAAAAAAAGCCTCTGTGAAGATACGATCCAACATTTACACTCGGCTTAAACTGGGATAATATCCTCTAGAAAAGTATGAAAAAACTTAATATTATCAATTCCTTGCATTTTTCTTTGGGATAAAAGGTATAGGTCTTCAACTGCCGAGTATGAAAGGTATTTAATATGCATCTCACTAAATTGAGGTTGAGCAGCTTTCCTAAATACTTGCTCCCTAATTTCATCTGGCGCGACAATGATATAGGTCATATCTTTTAAGTCAGGGGCTTCTATCATGAAGTTTTTCATTCTAGTTAAGCCAGATGTAACACCTGTACTATGCTCAATTTCTAAAATAGCAGGTATCTTTTTTCCATCTTTAGTAAACCAAATACAATCAATAAGTCTTCCTGCCTCAGGGGCTTTTGAATACCCTTGAAGAGCTGGAGTAGAATCCATATCCTTCATCACTTCATCCATCTCAATCAATCTCTGACCGTTATAGGTGATGCTATGATCATTACTCGCAACCCATGAAATTAATCCCATGGATGCCGCTGCTTTTATCAATAAAACTTGGATTTGCGCATGACGCCTATCTAGTTCGATATCGACTTTTTTATTCGACTTATGATTTAATAATAGAGAGTCAAATCGGACTTCGCGGTCAATTTCAGTAACAACCATGTCATTAATTTTTTTCTCAACGATAATACCTTTTCTTTTAGGATTATCCATATCGAAAATAATATGTTTATGACCGACTTTTACTTCAGTATTAGGTCCAATTTTTTCAAGTCGGCCTGGATAACATAAATAGAAAAACTCTGTATGTAATAATAAAGTTTCGAGTGCCGATCTGGTATTATAGCTAGCACCAAATACACGATCTATATTAACTGGGTGATTTGGTTTCAATGCACTAGCTAACCGCCATAACATTTTTGAAGATATTGTCTGAGGTTTAGCATCATCAAAAGATTCGCTTTTACTAGGGTCACAACGTTTAATTGTGATTGGCCCTTCAGGCATACACACGTCAATAATTTGAATTCGAGTACGCGTTTTTGAATTTGGATACTCATAGATAGTATTTTTATCTAGTGAGTCAATAAAACTAGCTAAATTTGTAGCCGATAATTGCGAATACATATCTACACCTAACCTACATGACCGGAACATTTACTGATAATATTCCGGTTAAATCACTTTGTAAAGGCATTTCATATAGCGAAAATGGATATAAACTACAAAACAACAAAGCTTGACCGGAACTTTTTCTGGTAAATCAAATAGGATATGGACATTAATGAACCTCTTGTATGCATAGAAATTACATAACTGCCCATAAATTAAATACAAATATAACAACTATTATTAAAGTTTATATGAAAGAATTTTACCAATAAAAGGATCATTCTCCATTTTCTCCCTAACTTCTTCCTCCTTAATGAACCCAGCTCTTTTAATAGCTAACTCAGCACTCGCAAGTTCGAACATCTTGATTGTATTTACAGCTCTGACATCTTGATCATTTATCAATCGAATCGCTATGGGATATCCATCACCTGCATAATCTTCAAAAGTAAAGTATTGATCTATATCATCTAAATATGGATGAAGAATCTTAAATGTATTATCTTGGTATCCTGCTTTAGCTGGTGACAATATTATGTCTTTTGTACGTTTTAATATCCGATTGCAATATGCACAAGATGCAATTAAATTCAAAGGTTCAAATGTAAAGCGTTTATATTTAGCCTTAGAAGCAAAGTGCTCTCTATCAACCAAATTCATTCTCAGCGATAAACCACAATAAGCACATCTATGATTTTGATTAGTTAACATACACTCAAGAAGCTCTTTTTTATATAGCTTCATACTTTTGTTAGTAAGTTTCCATTGTTTATCATTATGAGGTTTTAAACTAGAAATATATTTTACTGACACTAAAGATAATTTAGTTAGTTCATTTAGATTTAAATACCAATTAGTCATTATTTTTCAAATACCCATCAATTGATTTAATTAGCTCATTCAATGGATCTTTTTTATCCAATGTTAACTTTACAAACTTCTTATTAAGCTCTTTTAGTTTAGATATATCACAGTTATTTGAAGAAATCATACTCAATGCTAAACTTAAATCTCGCTCAAGGTAAATACTATTCGTTGTTCTAACATTGAAAATGTTATATAAAACACTTTCAGGGCTCCATCCGTACGTTGAATTGGAGATCTCTTTTGATAAAACGCCATCATTATCTCGTACTAAAGATACTAAGTGACTGTTTATAGGATCTAAATCAGAGACAAGGAAATGCGAGTGAGATGCTACAATCACATGACAATCATTAACCTTTCTTAAGGCTTCTTTAAGAATAGAGAAATATCTAACTTGCCAGTTTGGATGTAAACTTATTTCAGGCTCATCGATTATAATAATAGAATTATTTGTAGCATAACGAATAATACTAGATAATGAAAATAATAGCTGCGCCTCACCAGAACTGGCATCAGTGAATAAATGAGATTTTTTATTTTTATCATTATCAACTTTAAGTTCAACGCTTTTTACAATACCAATTCGTCTCAGAATATTAATGTTATTGTAAACATTATCAATAAATGAATTATCTTTAAGAAGATCTATAGAAAGCTCGCCAACTCGTGCATTTTCATCATACCTTATAGATTTCAATACATTAAGACAGTCTTTTATATCTGATTCAGTTACATTATCAAGCGTTCTTGACTTCATTCTGTATCGGCGTTCATTGTTGGTTTCAACAATTCCTCTTATATGATTCTCATCTATATCCCCTTCAACTATCTTCCTGAAATTCTTGAATTTCAATACCAACCTAAGATCGGAGCTAAACCCCAAAACATCCAGAATTTCAATAAGTAACGTCGATTTGTCTTTGAAATTAGAAATTGAAAAAATATTTTCAATAGTTTTCCTTGATACGGACGAGATCCATGATGCATTAGATGTTTCTCTTATTCCACAATATCTATAATAACTATTTTCTTCATCATTCAATGAAAATGGAAATTTATCGTTATAAGCAGATGTAACGACTATGACGCTAGCAGGAAAATTAATATTAAGCTCAATCCCTTTAGGTTTATACTCCCCACCAAGCTCACTTACCAACTGATTTGCTTCATTAATTTTATTTACGATTCGCCCTAAAATGCGACTCTTACCTGTAGCGTTTTCTCCAATAATAAGAGTGAACTTATTATCTTTATAATTTTTTAAAGCCAGAGGTAATAGTTGGATATCCTCTCCCTCAAATTCTATACTCGTTATCGAACTCAAGTTGTTCTCCTAAAAATCAATAGATACGTCTAATTCAATTACACTAAAAAATTATGGTCAACATTAAAATCATAAATAGTTATTAGAGTGCACTTTTCGCGGTTTTAGTGCTTCACCTAAAGTTATCTATGAGGTAATAAAATCTCCTCTATTTAGGTGGCCAAAATAACTACGCCACTACAAAGTGCCTAACACATGTATTTATTGAAAAATTAAAACGGCGTCATCTATAGACGACAAAAATTAACTCCCTTGGTCTTTATGGTTATTATAAACTTTATTTTAAACCCAAAACTCCTTGAGTACCTTTTATAGCCTTGATAAATTCTTTATCAAAACCAGCCTCAACACTAGGTATATTTGCACTTGGATTCGAAAGTAATATCTGCGCCATCCTTGTATTTTCAGGTAAAAAAGTGACGTTCGGGTTAATAATCGCATTTTCAAGGGCATTTTCTGTACTCAAAGCTGTAACCTTACCATTTTTGTCCAATCTTTCGTTTGCAATCTCTAGTTTTTTATTGAAGTCATCGATGAAAAATTGATGGATACTAATTTTTTCTTTTTGAATCAGATTTATATCAGAACTCAGCAGTGCTCTAGCTTCTATGAGATTGTTTTTTATATTTCGAGTCAATTCACCTAGTGTATTTTTATCTGAGACCCACAATAAATCAAAAAATGAAGTCTGAGTATCACGATACTTTGATGCCCACGCTCTACTATTATCATTTATTGAGCTTTCAACTGCTTCATAGTATTGGTCAGATACACGAACGCTAATCACTGCATAAGAAACGTCATTAATAGGTTTCCCTTTATACTCAAGATCATTTCCCATCCAAATGACATCTCCTTGGTAATATTTCTCATAAACATCATTATTCTCTGCTGCAAATATTGCATAGTAACCTTCACATAGTCGATTAGCCAAAAGAGGCAGGTCTCTATGAACATTTAATAGATCAATAGCTCTATCGGCACCAAAGAGCAATTTATCTATTGTACTAGCAATAGCAACTCCCGAAGCCATAGATGTTGAAATTGTGTAGTCAGGGATTACTGCGGTGATACTATTGAATGCCTCAGCCAAAGATTCTGTTGTTGAATCTGCTGCATATCCAAGCTTGATTTCTAAGCTAGCATTTTTAAGAACCCATGGAACACGATCAAGCATTCCCCATTCCACCCCCATATCAACACTACTATTTCCACCTTTTATAGCAACAGGATGTCCTACTCTAGATATTGAAATAGGCTGAGACTGGTATTCTCCTTTGAGATTTGAAACACCAAACGCATTTCTATTTTTATTAAATACTCTTTTAATCAGTGAATCATTTTTATTAACCGTTAACTTATTAATACTTATCGAAACATAATTTTGAGCAAAGCTAGCTTGTTTTCCAGAGCATGTTTTAATTCTACTTTTTCCATCTGAATAGTAATCTACTTCAACAAATCTAGAGGTTGATAGTGAAACTCGATCTGTCGCATAAGCAATGTTACTAACTGCTAAGAAGGTATATATCAACGGAATATATTTTATAAATGTTACTTTCATACTCGAAATCTCCTTTTCTAAGTCTGAACCAATTTTTAAAACATCACTTATAAAAAATAGCTTAAGTATAAAGTTAATGCCATTTAAATGCGGTCAGTAGACAAAAATATGAGAAAGGTTGAGGTTGTTATGTTGATAAAAATATTGTAGAACATTGTTTTATATGCTTTTAAAAAGTATTACACCTGAGTCATCCATCGATAATTCAGCGACTTCCATTTTTCGACGCAGTCCTGAGATTTAGGCTAAATACCCTGCTTTAGCTTCAAGTTATGCTTCTTTTTCATGCTTTATGACAATCTTCATAAACACTTTAAAGCCATTCTGCAGTTCATTCCTTAACAGATGTCTTCGGTAGACTTGCATGGATAAGGATTTCTAAAAACTGAGATTTTGTTTATGTAACTGAAATGGATAAAGAGTGCTCAAAATTTTTGGCTCGACTTAGTCAGTAAACTTATAAGTGAGTTTGCACTTTAATAGTTATTAAAGTGCACTTTTAGCGTGTTTTAGAGCTTTATTAGCTCGTTCTGCATGTAATCGTGAGAGAAATACATAAAACGCAGATTATGCAGCGTTTACTGCATATTTAGTCACATTTTTATCAATTTACAACAAGAACACATCTATCTGATCCCTTTTCAAGAAGAATTGGTTAAAGATTGTGGTAGAAAAACGTAAGCCATTAAAGTATAAGCTTACTTTTGACGACTTACTTAGCCCGTCAGAAAAACAAATGGTAAAAATTCATTTAGTAGCATATGAACTAGAAGGAGTATTTAAACGTCATATGTCCGTACTATTTGATAAATTGGAAGATGAACTTCGTGAAACTTTTGTTAATAATGGTTCGGCTAACCTAAGATTGTTTTTAGAGGGATAGAGACAAAAAGTATTCATTTCTCCATTGAAACTTAAAACTTACTGGCCTATTTATATGATTATGTATTTATATCAGGCTTGTATGATTCTGATTGGTTCTGTGACAATTACTATCGTTGATCAAATCATGCTTGGTTAAGTATAAAAATACGTACTTCACCAACTATTATTACTTCGAAAAATCAACCACTAACTACAACCTTATTTGCATTACTCTATTTTTCAATCGGTGTTAACTCATATGTGAATTTAAAGGGAGAGTCTGAAATGATATCAAGCATCATGTATCCCCCTGACTCTTCGTGACTAATAATTGGTATTTTAATACTAATGGGGCCTTGAGCAGACTTATGGTTTGCCTCAAAAAACCAACCATAGTCACCTTTCCCATTAGTTCGATAGACTGCTACATCCATAGGAAAGTTATTACATTCATACTTATAATTGTTGAGTTCAACTTTCAATAAAATAGGTATCTTATGCTCCATAGTATCAACAAATAATATCAGCTCTTTATTCTGTAAAAATGAAACACAGCAAGAGCTTGTGTGAATAGTATTCTCTTCTAGATGAATATTTTTGAAGACATCTAGCAATGCATCATGAATAGAAATATCTTCAGCATCACTATTTTTAAATGATTTTTTTTTCCATTCAATTTGAGAAATACTGGTAAGTTCGTCGGGGGAAATTTTATCTTTATAGCTCATGGGTATCATGACCACAACTATAAGCTCTCCTATTACCATTAGGTTTACATATTGATAATAAATATTTATAAAACCAAGTGGTAATTTATCTGGAATTCCAGCGGCCAGTTCAATCAAAGAAACACGGGAGCCTTGCTGCTTGGCCTTTTCAAGAATACTTTTCGAGAAGGGTTTTCTAGAAACGCAAATAAGGTGGTTAGCGCCAACCTCATCACGCTTGGAAACCCACCCATCATATGTTCCTATACTAACTGAAGAGTTTCTATCCTGCACTTCAACAATAGTTAGCATAGGCCTTCTTTCGGAGCCTGAATATATAACGACATCACATTGTCGTTTATATCCTTCAATAGAAGTTAAGACAGGAAGGTGCTGATCATGTTTTACTATCGAATCTGGGTCGAGTGCTTTTTCAATAGCGGCAACAACTAACTCAAGATCTGTACCTTTTTTTCTGGCCATAACCAATCCTTTTTCCTTGATGTCCCATGGAGATTTCATCGCACAGTGATTAATGTGATATTTGACCAAGCTTAATTGAAATAAGCAGTCTCATTAAAAAAGTTGCTCAATATTGTTAAGCAGATTATCACACAAGATCACTAGTACATTTACTTTACCATCCAGCATTTGTCCCATAAGTCTATCTATCAAAGTTCCAAAGCTCATTTCTGGACAAAAGCGGAGTAAAACTTAGATGTTATACCCCACAAGTCGGATTAGTAGATGCTTGGTTTTAATACCTCATACAATGGCACTGCTTATACTTATTCGTTATATATTTAGTCACCAGCATTAATTGTGACTGATGCGAATCGGGCTTGAACAGCATCATTTAACTCTGAAAGAGCAGACCAAGTTAAAGCCCCTTCAGGTAACTGATGTTCTCCAAGCTCAAGAATACCATCTAATAAGCCTTTAATTTTACTGTACATATCAATCTCTTCTTTGATGTGTTTTATACAATTTTCAGGCTTATCACTACCAATGGTTTCATCAAAATAGGCATCCTCAAAATTAATTACAGAAGCTACCACTCTGGATTGATCTGTCATCTGAGCAAGAATTTTCCCATTGTTAGTCCACGCTGGGTCAAAACCTTTGATGACATGGTTCGGTTCAGCTTCATCTTTATCCATTAGACTTTCTCACTTTATGTGCATACGATTTTATAGACTTAAAAACGGTTACAATAGATGTCTGGGTAATCTCCCCATTTTTAGCTGAGATCAAAAGTAGATACTTAGGCCACTAGTGCCAGTTTTTGCTTTGGTGGGACACCACCAATTGCTGTATTGGGTCTTTCATTGTTATACTAATGTAAGAAAGTCTACCGACAACTCACTGACGCTTACAAAGCATCAGTACTTTTATGTGGGACGAAAGTGTCTATGTTATCAAACCTTATCAATCATGTTTCAATCCTTTGAGTTTTTGACACATATGTTGGAGTGATGTTTTTGTAGCTGAAAGTGTTGAGCATTCCATTTCGAGTTTTCCCAATAGATTCATCAATAAATCCTGCTTGAATCCAAGCTCTAACAATATACAGTGGATGTTTGCAGAAACTTCCATTTCCTCACTGAGTATTCTTTTATATGTCAATTTGAACGAAGAATTGGAAAAACTAACATCCACTTGGTAATACTTTCCTAAACAATGGAATCCAATCAGTTCTATACGAGGCGCGGTCTCTATTCCTCGCTGTGACGCGTATTCCATCCTATTAAAAGGAGCGCAATCAAATGATTCATTTTTTAAAACTTCGAAGAAATAGGCTGTACGAATTTCGCTTTGATTATGATTTCTCTTCGACTGATGCATTAGGATCACTGTCCCCAGCTCTAACACCACAAATCCTTGCTCTGTAATATCAAATAGGGATGGAGTTGAGATGAGTAAATGCTGCCAATTGTCTTCTTTAAACGTCATCGGCGATACAGCTGAAGAACAAATAGCTTCCAAGCTTTGAATCACTTTTTCTGCATCAAATAACGGATCATCGAACACTTGTTGGACAAGAGTTTGCTTTTGATTCCATTCATCATTTGATGTCAGTGACAAGCGTAGTAGTCTTGACCAAGAGTAATCCCGTCGGGCGTTTTTACCGCGTAATGAGCTAAGTACATTGTATTTATTGCTATTAATTTTTATGAAATAGATGCCTTTTGAGAGTACAGCTCGTTCCCAAGCATAATTTATTTTTTCAGAGCCCTTAGCTATCACATCAAATACCGATGTCGCCGCCGTGCCATAACGCAAAAATCTCTCGAAGAATATGTTATCTGGATAAGGCCATTCAACATCGTGATGTTTTGAGAAATACTCCACTATACCGACAAATTTGAGCACAAATCCAATTTGGCCTTGAAAATATGGGTGTCGTTCGAGTTGCAAAATCGATGTTCGCCAATCGACTGATTTCAGGAGTAAATGAGCTTTTAATTTCTCTTCAAACACCTGATATTCAGGAAAGGCTTTGATATCTATATCGTCCCGTAGCAAGTCAAGAATCGGAGATTGGTGGCGAGCTAATTCGTTTAGACTCACAAGCGATGCATGATAATCCGTGAAATTGTTGAAAATTTTGTGTTCCGTTAGATTGAACACAACGCGCATCCATTCAACGAGCTCTTGATCTCGTTTGCCATTGGCGACTGCACTGTAGAATGCAAAAAATCGTAGTTTCTCAGGGTAGCTTGTCGAATTGGTTAGGACTTCTTTAAAGTTTTCAATTTCTTGATAGTAATCATTCTCTGGTAAATATCGTGTGATACCAGTTCGCTGTGTTCGATCTGCACTGAGCAAGTCCAGTATTTCAATTAACTTGACGAGCTGTGACTGTGACAGAGCATTGGCTTTATCATACTCTTGCAGACTTAAACGCTTAACTTTAGCACCATCAAAAAACTCTTTTTGGACTTCATAGACATCAATCCCACTTCGTAGAAGTTGGTTTTGCGCAACAAATAACCCAATAAAATTCATCAACTCATCATCAAAGGTGTTGTCTTTTGAGGTCGTATTTCGAAAAATCCAAAAGACGTCCGCCCAGTCGTTATCTATTTTGTGAATGAAATAGTCGTACCCATGAACTGACTCAGTTTTGAACGGCAACGTATAGGTCGATGGCCATTCCCCCTGAAACGATTGGATTTTTTTCTCCAGTTTAGCTTTGAAGTTTTCAAAATCCGTTAAGGGTTTACCCCTGGCATTCATTTTGATGTAAAGATCATCTGTGAGTAAAAACTTATTCAAATTTAAAAATTTGAATGTAATTACAGGTGATTTATTATTTATCAACATTTGGTAAAACTCAGAGTTTCCTCGGAATTTTAAGTGGATAGCATCCAACATCGTCAACATTGCCTGAATGGTTGGATCGAAACACCATGACATAAAAAACCAATGCTGATCTTTCATTACCTCTGAAACAGGATTAGAAGATGTGCTTTCCTTGATAAGGTTGTAGTCGAAAGGATTAGTGACTAACGCATCGCAAAATTCGCGCGAACTACTTCTGGTTTCATAGGTAAAACGAGAGTGCTGATCATGGCTGAGGAGTGTTCGAAAGGAATCTTGCTCTTCCGCACTTACCGCTAAATACCAATGCAAAAGAAACAATGTGGTGAGGCGTTGTTGTCCATCTAGTGGAATAAACTTTGACCGTTCTTTAATGCTGCCATATACAAAATCAAGGTCATTAAATGGACGATTTGATTCCAAGTAAGCAAACAGTGCTTGTAAGAAGGTTTCTCGAACATCCACTTCTTGTTTGCGACCCTGTGCATAGTCACGCTGAATGATTGGAATTTCGATACTCAAATCATAGTCTCGAAACAGCTGGATAAAGCTTAAACGCCGTCCTTCGTCCAAATGTTCTATAAGTTCATTCATTGCTTGCTCCTTGCTGGGGTAAGTATTCAGCCAATACTTGTTTTATCGCAGTGACATAGTCTTTTGCATCTTCATTATTCCAGTGAGCAAATTCGGTATAAGCTTTACTGTAATACTTTAAAAATGCGTTTTTGGTGCAAATAGGAATAAATACGCCATAACTGTCACTTTCGATAATTCGCGCCCGCTTGATCGGGAAAAGCGCATTTTTATAACTTCGATTAGTGCTTGAATCTAGCAAAGCTAAATTGCCGAGATCATCAATCCAATCTACAGATTGTTGGTGGAATTTTTCGTTCATCTGGTCATAGAAATCATTAAAACTTTGCCCTGTTGTGGTTTCGCTTTTGAAACTCTCGATTTCAGTAATAAGTTGATTTATCTGCTTATTAGCGTCCTTTCGAATTTGAGGATTGATTGTGAACGACGTTACAGACTTTTCTTCGGATATAAAGAATGCCAGCGCACTAGGGTCGTTTTGCAAGAACTGTTCTAATTCTTCAAGCCATTTTGTTCGTTCTTTACCTTTAGGCGCTCGATCAGCTTGAGAACGAATATGCTCTATATCCCACTGCTCATTCTTGAAACGGTCAAATGGGAAGCGGATATCCGCATTTTTGGTAGATAGAAGAGTTTTAATATTAAACAACAAAAGAAGCTTGCGAATCTCGCTGCTGTTGTCTTCGTAGTTCAATGCATCTATATCGTGTGGTAGCAGATGTGAAATTAAATATCGTAAAAAATCTTTAAATCGAGTCTTAGTCATCTCAGGGTCTTGTGATGCCTTTTTTAGAAAAGAAACTTGAGTATCGCATTGCACCAAGTAGCCAACCAGGTGGTAAAGCTCACGGTCTTGGTACCACTCTTCAAAAGTCATGAAATAGTCTTTGACCTCTTTCCATAGCTGGTCTACGGTCTTTCTTTTCTTATTAAGGTCGTGCTGAAACTGACTAAATGTATAAAAAGGATCATTTCCCCCTTGATTATCTTTCATTAAGTCGAACACGTATTCGATGCGAGTAGGATATTGTTTACCTGAATCATTGATGAAATACCAGAATGACGGTTCCTGCAGACGCTTTTCAATCGCATCCCATTCGGTCGCAATTTTGAGTTGTTTCAAATTCACGTCACTGGAATCAAGATGTGATTGCTTCAAAAACAGCGCTTTAATTAACTCCGCATTGGTGAGTGGAATTTTACCAATGTTAATCCGTGCAAAGACATCAATCGCATAGTCATATCCGACACTCTCGTCACTTAAGTTATACCAAATGACTTTAACCGATGGGCGGTCTGATGCTTTCTCCAACAGTACTTTCATAAAGTCATCGTGATCGCTGTAGTCTTTATCGCTAAACCAATCGCGGATCGTTTGGAATGCTTGGTGCATATGAAAAAAGTCAATATTATCAGTATCACTTTCTCCATGAATTTGTTGAAGAAATTGCTGACAATCAGGCCGTGTTTCATAGGCCAGAGAATACAACCGTTTTTTGTAGCGACGTTCTAGTGAATCACGTAAATGTTCAATTTCAAAGTAACGCAGTAGCAAAAATAACGTTGTGAGACGCTGCTGACCGTCGACCACCTGCCAATTACTCTCTCCACGTACGACTACAACAGGCTGTAAACAATAAAAAGCGGACTGGCTTTCAGAGTGGGGTCGTGCGAATTCCCAAATATCATTTAGTAGCGCTTGAACTTGAGTGAATGTCCAACGGTAACCACGTTGATAGGCAGGAATAAAAAAGTCCTTATCTAAAAGCTCATAGACGCTTTTTAAACAAAGGTGAGATTCGGCAATTGGGGGGCCAGACATATCACACAGCTCCTTGTGAATATTTAATGCTTTAAATTATAGGGAGTTAAACAGAACGCCAGCCTAGAATAAGGATGTTTATTGGGCAATACAAACATTTTGTAGAGAAGCACTTAATTTGGCCATTTTGTAAGAAGTATATGTTGATGCTCAAATCCGATTAGGTGCTGCTACTACCGACTAGTCTAAAATTGTAGTGACCTACAAAAATTGCTCTACTCGATAGAAGTTATGCAAATTACACTTCACATTACTGACTTAAAAAAGATGTGCACTTTAATATAGATTAAAGTGCACTTTTAGCGTGTTTTAGCGCTTTATTAGCTCGTTCTGCATGTAATCGTGAGAGAAAGACATAAAACGTAGAATATGCAGCATTTACTGCATATTTAGTCACATTTTTATCAATTTACAACAAGAACACATCTATCTGTGTCGAGTCTGTATAAGCACTGCAATAAGATGAAATACAGCAGTCTACTTAACAGTTAATTCACTATTGAATAGATTCACAGCGACTATCTACAATCTTATTTGCATTGCCTTGAAGCTTTTCAATACGTTTAGAACGTTTACACTCCCATCGAGTAACAGGATCTTGTTTGTCCCAAACTTGCATTAATTGACTTTGTTGCTTACTCATTTTGTATTTAGGATAAGTCTGTTCCATATACATGTATGTTCGAGCAATAGTGCCACGAGCTGCTATAGGAGGCTGTGCCTTACGATCATCTATACGCATATCACAACTACCGAAATCAGACTTAGCAGCAGGCAGCATAGTGAAGTTGTAATTGCTTCGTAGTGCATTTACTGCACCGATGGCGGGGAACAAGTTATGCATGTCAGACTGCATATATCGATACTCGCTATTCATTTTTTCCGCACATTTTCTGCCTTTGAATGACTTACCTTTACTATCGACACATCCAGCATGGCCATCGCGCCACTCACTAAAAGCACGGCCAAAGTTCTCCGCTGGAACCACATGTTCCCATTCAACTTTTTTAGCTCGTTTTAAATGAGTAGTAGTAATAAAACCTTCAGGTGATTCAATGTTCTTTTTAGCATCAAATTTAGCACCACAGTAGATTGTTACGCGGTGATCTTGATACACCTCTCGTTCAAGCATCTTCTTTGCTTTGTTGAATGAATCATTAGATGTATTTCCAGCTGCAATAGCTGTTGAGCTAAGAGCCAGTAGAAAGAGAGGTAGACTAATTTTAAGTAGGTTCATTGAAAGCTTTAAGCTAAGGAACAGTAACTAGATAATGCCTGATTTATCTAGTCAGACCAAGCATATGAGTGATACGAACAGTGAAAACATTAATATCTGCTTAGCACTTAATGATGGGTACACTTAGCCATTATTGCGGAGTTAGCAGGTCACGGCGCATTGACCACTTATGCTCTATGCCTTGAGCTAAACATCGTATCACTGCCATAGCGATGGTTAATATAGTCTAGCGTATGCATTAAAACTGAATTAGCTTTAGGAGGGTTAAACAAATCGAATTGGTTATGTTTTTCGCTAGCTAAATCGATTAGGCCAATACCTATCTTGTAGTAACGAACACCATCACGAAATAACTTTGGAGCAGTTTCACTCATAGCTTTGGTTAGCTCGACGGTGCAGTTAGTAGGGCAAGGAAAATGCACTATAGCTTTGTAACTAACAGGACGTTCATCAAAGGGTGAGTTGCTAGCAAAAAGTAGCATGGTCTTGCAGCTTGAGCCTTGCTTACGCGCTTTACTAGCTGCAATACCGACATGCTTGCTCAAAGCTTGTAATAATGAGTCAAAGTCGGTTATCCGCTCCCCTACACTCCGCGTTGAGAAAATTTGCTTTTTATCAGCCCTCGCTTCATCCCACAATTTACACACTTGTCCGTTAAGTTCACGAACTGTACGTTCGACTTCAATACTGAATTGTTTTCGGGCTAGCCCAGGTGGCATGCATGCTAGTTGATAAGCAGTATGGATATTCATTAATGCTAGCTTCTTACCAATCCTTCGCCCAATACCCCATACATCCCCAACAACAAGTTGCTTTAGGATAGCGACTCGTTCTTGGTCGGTGTTTATCACACAAACGCCATGATAACCCTTAACCTTCTTAGCAGCATGGTTCGCAATTTTAGCTAATGTCAGTGTTTCACCGATCCCAACACAAACAGCTAAACGCGTCTCTTTCCACACTGCACGGCGAATTAACTGACCTTGAGTGTTAAGACACTTGATAGCGGGATAGCAGTTTTTAAACGAGAGAAAGCTCTCATCTATGCTGTAAATGTGTTGCTCTGGCGCAAAACGGCCAATGATATTCATCATTTTGCTAGATAAGTCAGCATACAACTCATAGTTCGAAGAACAGACAATAACGCCTCGTTGGGCGCAAAGTTCTTTAACTTTAAAGTAAGGCAAGAACTTCTCAATTCCAGCCTCCTTAGCCTGCCGATTAGCGGCTACGATACAACCGTCATTGTTACTCAACACAATGATTGGCTTACCGCGCCAATCAGGACGAAATACCTGTTCTGCACTGCAATAAAAGCTATTAGCGTCGACTAAGGCAAACATCTAATGCTCACACAATAATGGACTTTGACGGTGGCAACGAATAGAGCGAGTCACTACCCCTTCAATACTAAACTCATCATGTTCATGAATGGTTACTGGCTGGAATTGGTGATTTGAAGACAGTAGTAGACGGCGTTGAGAATCAAGGATCTTGCAAACAAACTCACCGTTAAAGTTGGCGACTATAACATCCCCGTTTCGCGCTGTTTCATGGCGATCAACAATGAGCACATCACCATCAAAGATACCAACGTCCTGCATTGAATCGCCTTGAGCGAGTCCTATGAAGGTTGCGCTAGGATGCTCGATAAGGAGATCATCTAAGCTCAGACTTAACTGACTGTACTCTGCAGCTGGACTTTCAAAGCCTGTTATTCCTGCATGGGCAGGTATGGGAATCACACGCATAAACAACACCACTGTATTTACATACAGCAATTTTAGCGATGAACTACAAAGAAGCAAGCATAACTTGGATAAAAAGTGAGAGCTAAAACGATATGAATATCAAGTTGTCTATAAGTCTCAGGCTTACCACGAATCAGCTTTAGAAATGAGACTGGCAGACTTATTTTAATCTGCCAGTCTGCTTCGAATTACCCTAATCAACTAACACAACTAGTTCTTCCGGTAGTTCAAGAAATATACTCATACCAGAGCGTTTTCCGTTCTTTTTATCCAGCCCATATACTGACGAACTACTATTACATGCCAGTATGGTTAGCTCTTGCTCAGCACGGGTCAGCGCTACATAGGCATTACACAGTTCCTCCTTGTAACTAGATAACTTGCTTTTGCTGAACTGCGGATCGAGTACATAGCAATGTTCGGCTTCTAAGCCTTTTCCCTTATGATACGTAAGCACTTGAATAGCCTCTCCTTCACCATGTTCAATCTGTGCTTTTTTGAGTGCTTTTTCAACACAATTGCGCTGATAGTTGTAACGGCACAAGATGAGTTGGCTTTCAAACATCTCATTCTTTTGAATATCTTGCACCAGCCAAGCAATCGCAGACCGTAACGTGTCACTACATTTTAATCGAGGAATGGCATCAGTATCAGAACCATTAACGGGAAAGGAAATGCTGTAATTACGATTAATTTTGCTTCGAATAACGTTTGCTAATTCAACCAATGGCTCTCTTGAACGATGGTTTTCAATTAGCTGGAAGCGTTTACTATTACCAAATGTCTTCGTGAATTTATCGAGATATTCACTTCTAGCCCCCCGGAAACCATACATCGACTGCGCCGGATCACCCACACAAAAGAAATGGATACCTTTACCGTATAGTTTTTTAATGATGTTCCACTGAACAATATTAGTATCTTGGATTTCATCAATAATAAGATGCTTAGTCTGTTCAAGAACACGTTTGCAAAACTCATCTTTCTCAAGGCGTTTTCTCATCATCGACAGCATGTCGTTGAAGTCTCTGTGCTTACCCTTCTTACTGGCTTGGTAAGCCTTACGGAGCGCTGAAATATCATGCTCATAGCCAGCTAAATCCGGCGCAACTTTCTTAATGCAACGCTTGAGATCTGGAGTGTCATAGTTTGCCATACAGCTAAAAACATCGAAGCAACGACGGACAATCTCATCCGGCGTATAGCTTTTGGCTATCTTGCTATCTTTATCAATTAAGAGTTTCAACGCATCAAACGTCGCGTCTTGATCAAGAATCTTTCGCTTTTGGTCGGTGTTTAATAGTTGGTTACACCAACTGCTAAAAGTGCCAACGAACATGTGCCTACTGTATAGTTTTTCTTCCTTCAACCGCCGTTTAAATTCATCAGCAGCCTGATTAGTGAAAGCAAGAACACATATTTCACTAACCTTAGAACCTTGCGTAAGCAAATGACGTACACGCTCAACAACCAAAACAGTTTTACCTGAACCCGGCCCCCCTTCTACATAAATAGCACGCTTTTTTGAACTAATGATCTTATCAACTGAATCACCTTTCTTACGATTAGCCTTAACCAGAGGCTTAAGAATAGTTCGAACAGTCTTTAAGGCTGCTTGATAGTTAAATTCATAGCTATCATCTAATCCCTTTTCAGGGTAATTAATTGCGTCCAACAACAGACTGATGCGGTTGTTAATCGCACGATCCAAAAGCTCTGTATCGAAAGAAAAATACAATGATTTCCCTTTAGTTCTCAAGAAAATTTGGTCACATTTAGCCGATAGCGGTTCAAGCGATTTGTCTTTAACTAGTTGTTTGAGCTCTTTACCAGACAACTCCTGTAAATGAGAAGGCTTAAGTAACTTAACATTTCTAAGTGCAGACTTAACGGAACACATATCGTTAAGATTCTTTGGTTTCTTAGCAAACCTACGCTTCGACTCTAACCGATAGGCGCTCACTTGACTGGTAAATAACTCTCTAACACCAGCTAGCTTCTTTGTTACTCCTGTGAGTGTTGTTCCCCAACCTTTGAGTGCACTTTCGAAAAATGACTTAGTTTCTTTAAGGAGTTTGTCATAGCCGCACAAATGATCACTAGAAAGTTTTGCTGCATAAGTAGATTCGACCGCTAACTCAGCTTCCTCTGGATAACAATGGCCATATTCAACTTTGTTGTTGTCTGTGAGCATAAAGGCAAACAACTGAGATACCCCATACATAACATAGCCAGTGTGCAACTCTAAAAGCTTTGCATTATTGATTAGCTGTTCATAACGACGCGGTCCCAGTAATGAATAAAACTGGTACAACATGAAAGATACTTGTTGGTTGTTCACACGTGTAGGAATAAACTCTATTACACAGTTATAGGTTAGCTTTCGGCTTTTATTCTTCGCACTGGATAATTCTGCTATATATACATGAATATAGCGATAAGAGTCATTATCAACACACATCAAAAATTTATGTGTAAAGAATGGCTGGTTTCCTTTTTCTTTAAATCCAAAATTTATATCACCGATTTTAACTTTGCTAACACTTAGGCGTTTTTTACGAGGAGTAGTTTTAATAGTCTGAATCCCGTAAAAGCTACCAACCTTGTTAAGAAGTTTGTGCGAATCAGACTTTGACAACTTAACTCCAATTCTTATGTAATCTATATCAACGGTATCTTCACTTATATTATCTATTGCCAACTTCATGAGGCGCTGTTGGTAATCAACTACACCTCTATCCTGCAATAATTTAATTATTTTATCTATGTTAGTTGTATAACCAAATGTTTTATGCTTAGTGATCTCAGCGATTTTTCTATTAAGTTCTGGCTGAATTAACGGGTACCTATCTCCTTTTGATATATCAAAAATATTACTTTTCACATAAAATTCTATAAGACTTTTCTCATCTACATTGATGTTATCCACTATAGAATTATCAATAGGACACTTAGAATCATTCATATCATATACCTACATTTTATCTTACATTACAGTCAATTTTTAGTGATTATTTTTGTTACAGGTAGTATTTACAGAATCCCGACACTAAGAGTTAAGAATAATATATTCACCTGATAGTTAAAATTATCGAGTTGATATATAAAATGAATATTTCAAAAAATAAAAATTACACACATTATTATGTGACAATAAAAAATCTTCACAGCAGAATTAAATTTAATGAAAACCATAGATACATAGATCATTTTAAAACTGCTGCCAACTGCGAGCTCGCAGTTGGCAACTAGCTAGTGGCTAAATATCACGACTAGACCCCTTCAACAAGCTCGTCATTTTGTGAACGTTTTTCGGCCAGCTCGTCGAATTTAAACTCCATATAAAGTCGCGCTAGGACTAACTCTTCTAACGCTAGCTCATCAACAAGAGCCATCAAAACTCCAGCCTTAGGGTTTTTAAGCAAAAGTTCCTCATCTATTTTACGCTGAATCGTTGCTTGAAACTGCATTCGACTCTTTTCGTAACTTTCCATAACATCATTAGAATCAGTATCTACAAAAAAAGGTTGTTCCAATAATTCTTCTACTGATTCGTACGTATTTTCATCATCTTCATCATCATCTTCATCATCATCTTCATCTTCATCTTCATCATCATCATCATCTTCATCTTCATCATCATCATCTTTGCCTTCACCAGCCTCAACAAGGTTACAGGTGCTATCTGGCAAATCGCATTTATCAAATACATTATATTTATTAATAATTAATTCTATTAACTCTCCCGATGAAATCTCATCCTCATTAATTAAAGGCAGCACATCAAAATCATCCACCTTTTCCCCCCGTTCACTCAGTGAACTTAACAGTAGGTATAAAATTTTTTTGCTATATTTGCTAAGTGATTCGTAAGCGTGCTCCTTGTTTTCAAACATGCTTTTGCGATAGCACTTATTTAAAAGTTCGACAACACTTTCCTCGTTCAACTTTTTCTGCCCCAATGAGATAATAATCATAATAAGTTCAGAACGAGATAAAAATTTATTATATACGTATTCAACATAGAAACTCGGAAACTGCTCTTTAATTATCTCTCGCAACTCCAATTCAGAATGTTTTAATCTAAGTGAATGATTAAGGTATGAATCTGAATAGTCGATTTCAACATGAGCAACACTTGAATCTAACTCATGATTTACTCCCATTTCATCGATACCATATATGCTAGATTTTCCACCTAAAAACACAGATGAAATTGAACAATAGTTAATATCACAAACATCTTTAGCCAAAAAATTCTGTTTATACTGAGTAGTAAATACCAATCGACCTGTCACTTTACGTGTGGTTTGTTCAACTCTTTTTGCCGTAAACTTACGGCTTGATATCGTCTCCCTACTAACATTAAGTTCATTACAAATTTCATCGATTACCTTACGCTGTATTCTGATGTCAAGCCGAGCCATAGTCCTCAAGGCATTATCACTAAAATCACCTATGCGCTTTAAACCAAAGTGTTCTGCACAGATTTTTGCAGCCTCTAATTGTTTAATCCCCGCATCGTAAGTAATATTGGTATGAAGGTGAATATAATCCTTCATAGTTTTACAGCCATAGACAACATAAGACCGAGTGTGCCAAACCAGAAACAGGGCAAGTTTAGTTAAAGCAACTGCTGTCCTGATGGTTGATGAACATAGTTCAGCCATTAATTTCGACGGCTCTCCGTTAGTTTTTCCGAACAACTCTAAAAGCTTTTGATTGTCACTCTGCATATCACACACAACTTCGTATTTTTCCACTAGCTCGCCCTCAACTTCATGCAAAGGCATATTGCCATCCGTCAAAGTGCCTGACATTGCATTGGTATCTAGACATTTCTCAATTTGAGTAGTAGCCTCTAATATATCTGTAGAGCGCATGCCTTCTTCGTTTTCTTTCATTTCAATACTCCTTAAAAAGCCATCCAGCCTCTCTGGATAAAATTAATTATCCGAAATCGCTTTATTGGCTTTTACCGAAAAGAAATTCCTCACAAAAAAGAGTTTAATCAATTGTTTTTAAAAGCATTATCCATCACATAAAAATGCGTATTTCACATAAACATTTTTAAATTTTTAACGCGATATCTTGCACCCCTTTGCGCAAGCCTTACCAAATAAGGGCTTCAGCAGTGATATTGTTTTTCCTAATTCGCCATAAGAATGTAGAATTATTCTTATATTTGATAATTGGTGACTTTCATGCGCATAGGTACTTATGACAATCCTGTGAAACTTGTAAGAGAAGATGCACCTAGAGAGCTTCTACTAAAGCACAGCCTTCATACGTCTCGTGGTGTGTTTGACTTTCATAAACTTGGTGACTTCGGAAGTAATACTTATATATTAAATGTATTATTTAACAACCACTTAACCTTGCAAGATGTTAAGCTGGCGCTTTATTTCTATGAAGAATTAGCGGATGGTGGGAGGGTATTCTCGACATCTTCAGGCAACTTTTGCCCTGCTAATGAATATGGTGAAGGAGTTCATACACAGGATACTTATGAAGAAGGCTTGGTAATTGGAACTGATGAATCATTTGGGCAAGACTTCATTAGCACCAATAAACATGGATATTTTCCATCATTACTATACTTGACCACGAGTATGGGTATGAACCTAACACCGCAGGGAATAACCAAGTTAGTTCGCCGCCTACACGACTTTGGATACATCACTGTCACAGATGTAACGCCAGCAAACACTTATAATCCACCTGTTACAGATAAGAAAACAAAATATAGAGCAAGATTAAGACATATAAGGTTATGTAAAGGCATGTGTCAAAAAGATATTTCTGGTAGATGGATTAGCAGAGAAAAGAAAAAACGTGAGATAAAAAAGAAGGATACTGCAGTTCAAGGTTGATATTTGGTTTAAAGAAAGCGAAAAAATCCATAACCTAAAGATTGAAAAGTGAAGCCTCTTAAAACCGTGTCAAAAACAGTGGCTGAAATTTAGCCATCAAAGTGATATTATTAATGTGTTTCTAGTATCACTTTCCCCTTCTAGCTCAACCCTCTAAATACAATTCAACTAATACACTTACTGGAGTTTTCAATGACTACAGCGACCCCGTTCGCGCTGTATTTGAGCCGCCTGTCTATTAATAGTCAGCGCTCTATCAGCTCGCAGATGCGTAGTATTGCGCGATTAATGCAATGGCAAGAAGACTGCCTCAATGACAAGCTGTGCCAGATTGACTATCAACAAGCATTACAGATACGCGCTGTGATGACACATGCAAAATGGTCTGCTCGTTCGATTAACCGCGCAATGATAGCGATAAAGAATATCGTGAAAGTAGCAGCCTTGATGAACCAAGCAGAGTTATCGCAAGTTGCTAACTTGGAGACAATTAATCAGGTCAAGCATGGACAACATCAAGGTACACCGTTAAGCACTGAACAAGTAACGGCTGTACTCACCTATTTTAAAGAAAAGAAAGGCGCATTCGCCGCACGTAATCTCGCAATATTTAGCCTGTTCTTAGGCACTGGACTACGACGCAGTGAGCTATCTACGTTAATGCTTCATGATTACGATGCTAATTTACACTCCTTAACGGTAGTTGCGGGTAAAGGCAATAAAAGTCGTACCTTGTTCTTACCTCAATGGGTAGAGCAAAACCTTATTTTATGGCTCAAGCTGCGCGGTAAACAACAAGGCTATTTGCTGTGTAAATCAACACTAACAGGTAAATTAAGACTGGCCGAACCAACAAGTCCAACGTCTTTGTATCGATTAGTTAAAGATACCCTCTATGAGCTTGGAGTAGACAATGTATCGCCTCACGATTTACGCCGTACCTTTATTACCCGCTTGCTTGAGCAAAATGTCGATATCAATACGGTTAGGCAAATGGCGGGACATGCTGATATCAGTACGACCACGATTTACGATAAACGTGACCATGAATTTATGAAACAAGCTGCGGCAACGCTCGATTACACCCCTCCAGAGAAACACCTTAAACGGGGGCGCGGAAGCAAATGATAAAAGTGAAGCCCAACAATAAAAAGTCGAATCATTGTTATTATCTGGCGACTCAAATTGCTGAGGATTTATTACTTTCAGCATCAGATTACCGCTTCGAATACGTGCCCTCTTATGTTATCAGCTCACTGGTCGGGATAAAGCTGCAATATGGTATTAACTACGACATAGACAGCACGCTTGCCTTGTTTCCGATTAGAGATAGTCACCCTGCTATGACAGAAACCGTTAAGCACAATGCCTTGTTTTTGTGTGACTTGTTTAAGCTAAATCATGCCATGCAACCTGTCATGGTGCTTATCATTGTGATGAACGCTAATCCAGGTTTAAAGGAGTTACTTAACCTGTTAGCTGACTACGATGCCGATATTCTGATTCAGGCAATGGAGCAAGATACAGGATTAGACTGTGATTCCATTCTTACGAAGCTCCAACCGTTAGTCGTTAATCGCTTTATTGAAGATGCCTTATTGCATTTACCACATGTATTGAGCATCCCTGAGCCGTTTCGGGTGTTATTGGTGAGTGAAAAAATAACCAGCCGAGAAGCATTTCTTGCACCGATATTGAAACGCAGTCCTGTAGCAAAGTTCACACTGAAACAGTTCGAGCATGTGAATGCTGATTTAGTGTCGCGTTATCTAAAGGCCGCCAGTAAACAACAACTCACAGGGGTTAATATTCTCCTCTATGGCGCTGCGGGCACAGGAAAAACAGAACTTTCACGAACGTTAGCTAAAACGCTACGCCGCAATTTAATCGAAGTACAAAGCGTACAGTTTGAAGATGGCAAAGTGACAGGAGAGTTTCTCAGTAAAGAACCAGCAAGCCTGCGGCTGACTTATCTTAACTTGATGCAAGGCTTGCTTGGTGGGTCAGATGAAAGCCTGTTATTGATTGATGAATGTGAAAGCGTGTTTAAGCATGCCGATGAGCATTACTCAAAAGAAGGCTTAATGCGCTTACTTGAAACAAACCCCGTACCCGCTATTTGGATAACTAATCATATATCCATGCTTGAGCCCAGTTTTATACGCCGCTTTAAACTGGTAATGGAAATCCCTATACCTGATGAAGCGTTTAGCTTTGCCATGAGTAAAAACATACTCAAAGCATTAAAAGTATCGGATGAATTTAGACTGATACTGGCAAGTAAATCCAATGCCGCACCAGCTTACATAGCGAATGCGGCTCATGTTGCCAACACATTAACGTTGACAGGAGAGCAAGCTGAAGAGGTGGTACTAGATGTTATTGAAGCGACCCTTGATGCCTGCGGTGAAGAGTCTCCGCCATCTAAATATGAAGGTCAACTGATGTTCGACCCAAGTTGCTTAAACCTTAACGCAATTGACGGACATGATGCACAAGCCTTAATTGAAGATATTGACAGTGCCATCGCCAATGGTTTGCCTGTCAGAGTATTACTCAACGGTCCCCCAGGCACAGGCAAAACGGGTTGGGTACATCACTTAGCTGAAACACATGGTATAGAGGTGATGCACATCAAGTGCTCTGACGTTCTAAGCAAGTATGTCGGTGAAAGTGAGCAGAATATTGCTGCGTTGTTTCGTGAAGCGCACAGAACAAAGAAGCTAATGCTCTTTGATGAAGTCGATAGCTTACTGAGCAAACGTGAAAGCGCTCAAGCACAGCATGAAGTCCAGCTTATCAACGAACTACTGTCTCAGCTTGAATGCAATACTCAACCTGTCTTCGCTGCAACCAATGCACTGACAGCTATTGATAGCGCTGTGATGCGCCGCTTTGACTTTAAGCTGACTTGCGACTATCTCACTGAAACGCAACGTCACACGCTCTATCGTCAAGTATTGGGTATCACTAAATTAACCAATGTAGAGAAAGACCAACTTCAAGTGTTACAACAATTAACGCCCGGCGATTTCGCTATCTTAGCAAGACGCATGTTATTTCAACCTAACCATAATCACAGAAGTACGGCTATCCCGCTACTCACAGAAGAAAACAACCGTAAACAAACACCACGCCACATCGGCTTTATCCGCTAAACCCACCTATCTAAGGAATGTAAAATGACAACATTATTGAGTTCTCTCAAGGTTATCGCTCGCCCAGAAATTGCCATCAAGCCACCTATTATTAGTAAGCGATTACGTCTAATAGAAAAGCTGGAACAACAATTAGACATGGCTGAATGCATGGTTCAGGGCAAAGAGTTTGAAGCCTACCGTGAAAAAATGGTCAAAGACCCTGAAACAGGAGAGCGTAAGAAGGTACGCCGACGTTATAACGTTCGCTCTTGGTATTACGATAATGAACAACATTACTACTTTGAAGTCCGTATTAGCGGCAAACCTATCGAGTTAGTGAAAGATAAACCTGCTATCGATGTGGGTGATAAAGCCAAACTGCCAGACACCATCAAAATCGTTATTGATGCAGTGGAAAAAGGTGAGCTAGATGAGTTTCTACTTGCACCGCCCTCTAAGTTTCCCAGTAAAAAGATGAAAACCAAAGAGGCCGCTAAGCCTGATATTGCAGCAAAATCCAATACACAATAACAATGTTTGAGGGGGAAGCCCCCTCGACTTAACTTGCTTTAGTCAGAGGCAAACTCATGGCAATTATTCGCGAAATAAACGTTAAGTATCAGTTTAGAGAAACCAACTGCGAACAAGCGGAAAAGACACTCACCAGCCCAGAGGAAACCGCAAAGATATTCGACTACCTCAAATATGAAACAAAGGAAGTCTTCATTGTCGCCAATCTTACTACTCAACGAGCCATAAATTGCATTGAAGTTGTGGCGACTGGATGCATTAACAGCATTAGCATGCGGCCATCGGAAGTACTTCGAACCGCCGTCATACTGAATATGCCGGGGATTATCCTTGTTCATAACCACCCTTCAGGCGATCCAACACCAAGCACAAGTGACCTCAACTTTACCAATATGGTCATTGAATGCGCCAAGGTACTCAATATTGAAGTTGTAGACCATGTGATTATTGGCCTAAACCGCTTTACCAGCTTACGCCAAACACATCCAGACCTATTCTAAAACCTGTGAGATAAACAATGAATACCATTAACAAGGAACTGGCTTTGCCTGTCTCCGATAGCTTACTGCTGCCACTAGAAAAGCTAATTAGTAACACCCCACATAATGCTTTAACTATTAACTTCCGTGATCCCAATTACAGCGCAGAACATGGCGGTTTTCATCCCGTTGAAATGAGACTAGAAAGAAAAGCTGAACAGTGGACGTTGTGTTACATCACTGAATTCTGTTTCGTTGGTCAGGGAAGCGGTTATTCGGAGTTGGTTAAAGAGTTGGATTTTGACTTCAGCTTTGGTGTATTCCAAAGCATTAACGGTGAGATTTTGATTGAGGCAGCGAAGGAGTTCTATCCGATTTGGGAGCAAAACTTTGTGTGCTATTGGTTAGATCTAGAAATGTTTGAAGTCAGTATTTCAACCGATTAACGAATCGACTCTATTTATGGAAGTAAACATGTCAATTTACCGACTAAAGGATGCAAATGCTTGCTAACGTATTAAAGTGATCAACTTACAACTTTTATCATTGAATTATAAGCATAAAAAAAGCCCCGTTCTTAATTGAACAGGGCTTTAAATAATGGTACCTGAGGTCGGACTCGAACCGACACGCCGCGAAGCAGGGGATTTTGAATCCCCCATGTATACCAATTTCATCACTCAGGCAAAGGCTTTCAGCTATATTTAGCTTTGCAAAGAAATCTTTAATACCAAATATCTTTGCAAAACCAAACCAATTTCTATCGTACTTTAATTATGTAATTTTAGCCAGTTTATAACCCATATTTGTTGGGTGGCATGAAATCTTATAATTCAAAAACTTTGCAAATCTTTGCAAGGTATGTCGAGATTGATAAATTAACAATATCAACAACTTACTAGAGTAAAAATGTACACGCTGAGAATTTTGAATCCCCCATGTATACCAATTTCATCACTCAGGCAAAGACTTAGTAGCTATGTTAGCTTTGCAAAGTAATCTGAGAAATCCAAATATCTTTGCAAAACAACACTCGTAATTTAATCCTAACCAAACAATACTTTTCGTAACAATCATTGTCACGATTAAGTGCTGGCGATTATACCGTTGCATTTAATAATGGCAAGCCCTTTACCTATTATTTTCTATAAAAAACACTCAATTGGTCAAAAGTCATTCATCACCCTCTATTGAGATGGATAGTGTTTTTTTGTGAGCTAATTGGCAATTTTACACTAAGTTAACATCATGACGGCTGAAGATTGATCAAGATCAGTATAACGACGTTATTTTGACTTTATGATGATCACGTCTTCACAACCTAAAGGATAAATATCATGGCATTTTGGTTAGATTTAATGTTTGGTAACGCAATAGGATTACTTTCTATGATGGTAATTTTTTGCACCTTTGGAATAATGTCTTATCTAATGTGGATGTTTATTGTGAAGTCTGCACCTACTAAGTGAGTCTCTTAATAGGTTAAGTTTTTTACTGCTTATTATTCATATCCAATATGGATACTTCCTTGTGAATGATACATTGGCGACAAAACACATGATGTGTTTTTATGCCAGAATGGGGGCTTTATACGCCCCCATCTTTTTTATTCATCTACAGCACTATTTTCCGCGCTATTACACTGCATGCTTACGTGATTGAATCAATCCATTAATAAAATGTGGTCGCGTTTTAATCAGGTAACTCATTTCTTCTGCACTGGGTTCACCCGCTGGTAAACGGAGTACATCACGATTTAAATAATTACGTGCTTGCATCGAAATTTTGTATTCAGCCGTTGGCCCTTGAATCGCATAGTGACGCTCGTTTCCAAGCATTTCAAGTATGCTGGTATTAACTAAATTTTTAACCGCTAATTCATTTTGTGGCAAGGTTAAAATAGTTTGTCCTTGTAAAAAGAATTCCCGTAGCAAGGCTCTTTCAGCAGGGTCCAGTAGTTTCACTTTTGCGTCAATAGTTTCTACGGTACGTTTTTGACGTAAATATACGATGGCCTCATCGACGACAAAGGCAAAAATCTGGCTTAAAAAATATGCCACTCCCATAATCAACCCTAAGCCAATAAACTGACCATATTGATTAACGAGTTGGTCTAACGATAAAAACGCCAATAAATCTTTAGGCGCAAACAATAAACTAGCACATGTTACAATAAGCCATGACATAGAACTTACGAACAAACGCTTACTATTCAATAACTTTATTGAACCTACTTTCATTTTCATCATAGCTTACCCGCAGTGTCAGATTTTTGAGCTTACTAAGGCAAAGCAAAATATATGCCAGAAAAAATAATTGATTAGCTGATATTTATTTATTTTTTCATACTATATATGGCCTATCAGGCTATGCTTGAACCAAGGTATGTAACCCAAACTAACACTGGCGAAATGCATTGTAGAATAAATACTTTCATCGGTAGATCCTCCCTATTTATAAATCACAATGAAGAAACTATGCTGATATCCATAAAACAGTTACTGCGAAGTCCAATAGCTCGAAAACTGACGCTTTCTATCGTGATCTTTAGTTCTTTAATTACCCTCGTGACGACGGCTTATCAGCTCGTAAGTGATTATCAAAGTGATGTAAGTAGAATTGATCGCGTTTTTTCGAATATAGAAGCGGTAAATTTAGAAGTGCTGGCAGCCAGTATATGGGTAATAGATGAACATTTAATCGACACGCAGCTCCGTGGTTTAAGTCAATTACCTGACATAAACTATATTTCTATCCGTGATGACACTAATCAAGAATGGCACTTTGGTGAATATAAGAAAACGGCTGTTATTGAGAAACAATACCCATTAATTTATACCAATAATGAACATATTCCTGTTGGGACACTCATCGTACAAGCTGATCTAAATGTCATATATGATCGTTTGTATGATAAAGCAATACTGATTTTATTATCCAACGCGATCAAAACCTTCTTAGTGGCTGGCTTTATCTTGCTTCTGGTGTGGTTCAATGTGACCAAACATCTTCGTCAACTAAGCCAATATTGCGATGATATTAGCTTAGACCACGACTTTACACCTTTGGATTTTAATCGTAAGCCGCAACATGATGAATTCAGTTTGGTAGCCGATGCGGTTAATACCATGCAACGGCAAATAAGAGGCTCTTATCAAGCATTGCACCAATCAAAAATCGATCTTCAGCACGCACTTGAAGATCGCGATCGCTTACTGCTATTAGAACGCAGCTATAAAGATGAGCTCGCGCGCCAGGTAAAAGAACAAACCAGAGAACTTGAACAATCATTGCAAATGTTAAAACGAACACAACAAGTTCTCGTTGAAAAAGAAAAAATGGCGGCACTAGGTGGGTTAGTTTCCGGCGTAGCTCATGAAATTAATACTCCTATCGGTATTTGCTTAACGGCTGCCAGCTCGCAATTGTCTCACATAGAAGAGTTGATCAAATTAATCCATAGCGATGATGCCACTTTAGAACAAATTAATGGGATTTTAGAGCAATACCAACAAAGCAGTCAGTTAATCGTCAGTAATATCACTCGTGCCAGTTATTTGATCCAACAATTTAAATCTATTGCCGCAGAACAAAGCCACGAGAAAAACACCGTCTTTAATTTGAGCAATCTATTACGTGATATTACTGATTCAACATTAATGATATTTTCACCGCAAGACGTCGAAATAACCACCAGTTTGGATAAGCAGTTGCAACTTAATAATAATGCCAGTTTATTAAGCCAAGCTATCACTAATGTGGTATCAAATGCCTTTTTGCATGCGTTTAAGGATGTTTCGCAAGCGAAAATCCACATCAATGTCGT
Organism: Shewanella sp. AC34-MNA-CIBAN-0136; assembly: GCF_040309945.1. Classification (NCBI taxonomy): domain Bacteria; kingdom Pseudomonadati; phylum Pseudomonadota; class Gammaproteobacteria; order Alteromonadales; family Shewanellaceae; genus Shewanella; species Shewanella sp. AC34-MNA-CIBAN-0136. The sequence goes on from NZ_JBEOPJ010000002.1 coordinate 303,608, forward strand.
TGCTGAGCCAGACAGTATTCAAATCGAAATTCAAAATAATGGCGCGGTTATTCCTAATGACATCGTCGAACATATTTTCGAACCCTTCTTCACCACAGCTCGTCACAAAGGAGGAGTAGGTTTAGGGCTCGCGGCAGCGTTTAACGCGGTGACTCAGCTCAAGGGTAATATCTGTTATGTTGCTACGTCACCACTAGGTGGGCCAATGTTCGTGATTAGTGTGCCGAGATAACCGACAAATTTACACAACAATGTTAAGCGGGTTTAGCGGCTAATTTAGTCAGCACACGACTAACCGCAACAAACGCAAACGTTCCCGTTACCATAGTAATGGCGCCAAAACCGGAGGCGCAATCCATTCGCATACTGCCTTCTGCATTTTCTTTAGTGTTGCATACACTGCCATCAGCTTGAGGATAGACGAGATGTTGGGTCGAAAACACCGCATCTACAGCAAAACGGCGCTGAATATTTTTAGTGAAATTGTAATCTTTACGTAATATGTTGCGCACTTTTGCCAATAATGGATCTTGTACTGTTTTAGCCAAATCAGTCACTTGAATTAAAGTCGGATCGGTTTGTCCGCCAGCACCACCTATGGTCACTAGCGGAATTTTATTACGCTTGCACCAAGCGATTAAACCTGCTTTAGGCTTTACAGCATCAATACAGTCAACCACATAATCAATATTGCCACCTTGTGAGGCCGGCTTAAAATACTCAGCAAGATTATCTAAGGTAATAAAATCTTCTACTTCATTAACCACACACTCTGGGTTAATTTCGCCAATGCGTTTTGCCATAACCTCAACTTTTGATTGGCCAATAGTCGAAATTAATGCATGTATTTGGCGATTGGTGTTGGTAACACAAATATCATCTAAATCAATTAGCGTAATCTGCCCTATCCCACTTCTTGCTAATGCTTCGGCAACCCATGTGCCTACACCGCCAATACCAACAACCACAACATGGGCTTGCGAAAAAGTCTTTAGTGCGGCTTGACCATACAAACGGCCAACACCAGCAAAACGATGAGTATAAGATTCTGACAACATGGGTTACGCCCTAATTAACGACTATTTTCGCGGCCAATTTTATATGATTTATCCTCAAAGCTAAACGTTTGTCACGATTCACTCTAGATGAATTTAGTTAAGGATGCGTTTTGGTTTAATAACAAGCACCACATGCTCGTATTTATAGCGAGTAATTCTGCTCACTCGTTTTGGTATATGAGATATAAAATATGGGATATTGGATGTGGGATAAAGTAATAAAATCGGTTTATTGCAGCTTAACAGATCAAACTGGCCGGAGGATTAACACGTCAATAGTGTACCTATATCTATGGTAAACCATACCATCTAGATAGCAGGATAAAGAGCCGTTTGATAGCAATCTATTACTCAGCAGAGGCAGATTGAGCTAAATGTCTTTATGTCCTAGCGTCAATGTGTCCTATCACAACAAACATTAAAATATGCTTAATTTATAACCTTATTAGACTAAAGATATAAAAATTAACATCGAATATTCACAATGATTAAATTAACATGGGCTAACATACATTTCTGCAACTTTTTATGGTTGTGCGCTAGCCTATTTTTAATCGAATAGGAACATCCCTAAAGAGGTAGATCCACGCCATATGGTGATTTTTTTATACAAATGGTCGCAGTTATCACAGATTTATACACAAAATTTCAAGTAGGCCTTGTTTATTTGATCTAGGCCACACTCTGAAGGTATCAAATCTGTAAAAATCTGCACCAGATTGTTACAGAATTGAATCTGCGACAAACTTCACTAACTAAAACCATGAAAAATGGAATATAGAACATAACGTTCTAGGGAGCATGAAAGATGAAAAAAACCTTAATCTCTGCATCGGTAGCATCTGTACTTACATTAGTTTCTTTCGCTACACTTGCTGAAGGCCCAAGTTTCTATGGTCGTTTAGATTTAGCCGTGACTAATTCTGATAAAGGCGCAACAACTCAAAATGGTAAAGAAGGCACAGTATTAGAAAACAACTTTTCTAACTTAGGCGTAAAAGGTAGCGAAAAATTTGGTAACGGTATTGAACTGTTATACCAAATGGAATTCCAAGTTGAAAATACCACTCAAACTGAAGGCAAAAATGGCAGTGACGAAGTTGTATTTAAAGCGCGTAACACATTCTTAGGTTTAAAAAGTGACGCAGGTACAGTGTTAATCGGCCGTAACGATACTGTATTTAAACAGTCTGAAGGTGGCATTGATTTATTTGGTAACTTCAACGCAGATATCGATCGTATGATTGGTGGCCAGTTACGTAAAGCTGACGGTATTTGGTACTATTCACCAGTGATTGGTGGCTTAGTTACATTAAACGCAACTTATTTAATGGAAGACAACTACACAGATGATGCTGGTAAAGAATCATATGATGATCAATATGCATTAAGTGCAACTATTGGTGATAAAGGCCTTAAAGCACAACCTTACTATGTCGCTGCAGCTTATAATACTATTGGTGGTATTGATGCTTATCGTGGTGTGGCACAAGTTAAGCTAGGTGAGTTCAAGCTTGGTGGTTTATACCAAAACACTGAAAGCCAAACATCTGATCAAGAAGGTGATTCTTTCTTCCTTAACGTATCTTACAACCTAAACGGCGTAAACTTAAAAGCTGAATACGGTCAAGATGAAGCTGGTTTTGGTAGCTACTACAAAAATATTAAAGAAGCGACTGGTACTGACGTAAACATCACTCAAATTACTGTGGGTGCTGATTACCGTATCTCTAAGTCAACCTTAGTTTATGGTCACTATGCTATGTATGAAGGCGACCATAAAGTGGGTACAGCTACTGTTGATTTAGAAGATGACAACATCTTCACTGTCGGTGCTCGTTACGACTTCTAATCATTCTGATATAAAAGCTTCGGCTTAACAGTATAAATGATTAAAAATGCCAATCTGTTTAGATTGGCATTTTTGTATCTGTAATCTAATGTTGAGCTCTAACGCTTCAAATCTAATCGTGACATCCAGCTCTTGAAATTACAGCACTTGAAATGACAGCTATCGAAATTGCCGCACTTAACAGCAACCGCCAATTAAGCAATCACTTGATTAAACACTTCAACATGATGTGACTCAACCAACTCAGGCATTACATTGTGGAAATAATGCTCAATAGCATCTTTAGCGCAATGCTGATCAAACGCAGCACGATCGACAAACTTTTCCACAAAGGCAACTTTGTTGTCGTCATCAATACTGACATTCAATTCATAACGAATACAGCCAGATTCACGACGAGTATCAGGGATCAAGCTTGCCAATACCGCCACTAACTCATCACGTTTTCCTGCTTTCGCCACAAATTGAGCGACACACACAATTTGCTGGGTATTAATTACATAATCTGACATCGTTTTTCCTTAATAAAATCTACCCAAATCCAAAGAAATAGCGGCTTAACGCAGAGTTGATTATATTATCTCTGAATCCAACGCTACTCATACCAATTAGCTATTATAGATTAACAACATATCAAGATGCTCAATGCCGTCTTCAAGGTACACATCTGAATTGACAATAAAGCCAAGTTGTTGATAAAAATGACGTAAATAATCTTGTGCCCCAATCTGAATATTGTCTGTTGGCCAATGCCGTTTTGCAATGGCTATGGCACTTTGCATTAATTGATTGGCCACGCCCTGACCACGGGCAGATTTTGCAACAGCAACACGGCCAATACTCGCTTGAGGGTAACTAATATCGGGCGCTAACACGCGGCTATAAGCCTCTATATCACCCTGTTCATTCACTCCCAATAAGTGCCTGGTTTGCGGATGTTTATCTTTACCGTCTAATTCAGGATAAGGACAATTTTGTTCAACCACAAAGACATCTACACGCAATTGCAATAAGCCATAAAGCTGCTCTAAAGACAGCTCAGTAAAACCAACATCTAGCCACGTTAATGTCATCTCTCACCTTAATTTATTGCTATCAATTAAGATAATACTAACATGATTAATGCATTTCATTAGGCTGATCTGAATCACTTTTCGCCACGGGTTTACGGATCAATAAAACCGCAACAACTGCAATCAATAGAAAACATGCCATGATAAGAAACACATCATTATAGGCTTGAATATATGCCTGCTGTGACATGTTTTTAGCTAGTAAAGCATAGGCTTGTGAGTTAGCACTCACCGCATCAGAACCCGCAATTTGCAGTATCGAACTGGTATGCTGAATATAGTTATAAGCTTGGGCACTGACTGCTGGCAACGTCTCTTTAATATGGGCCAAATGAACTCGAGCTAAATTATCGGTTAACGTTGCCACCAGCGCGATACCAAAAGCCCCACCTAAATTACGCATCACATTGAGCACTGTCGATGCCGAGGCATTTTCATGTGCTTGAAGATGCATTGTCGCCAAAATACCAATAGGCACTAAAATAAACGGCTGTCCTAACGCTCGTACTATTTGCGAAGCAATCATTTGATCGCCAGCGTAATCCATGGTCATATGGCTATTCATATAATAACTGGTCGCAAATAAAGCAAACCCAAGTGCAGCCAAATATCGCGGATCAAACTTCTGCATTAATTTAGGCACTAATGGCAGTACCAGCAACTGCGGAAAGCCCATCCACATAATCACTTCACCAATTTCTAGCGGGGTATAATCATGAATTTGTGATAAATACAGCGGGATCATATAAATCGCCCCAAATAGGGCCATCCCCAGTAAGAAATACGCCACCGTAGATAAGGCAAAGTCTCGCTGAGCAAGCAGACGAATATTCACTAATGGCTGAGCTTTACGTAACTGGATCCAAATAAACAAGCTGATATTGATCGCGGCAATAATGGCGAGGTTACGAATAAGATCAGAGCCAAACCAGTCTTTACGGTTGCCCTCTTCTAGCACAACTTCTAAACAGCCCATACCCAACGCCATGGTGACAATGCCTGAATAATCGGCGTCTTTTAACTTATCCCAAATGATTGGTTTGCGCTCTAAACCATAAGCTAACATCGCCATCACTAATAAGCCTGGTGGAACATTGATATAGAATAAATAATGCCAGCTAAACTGTTCGGTTAGCCAACCACCTAGCGTCGGCCCAATGGAAGGGGCAAATGTTGCGGTTACCCCAAACAAAGCCATACCCATGGCGCGTTTATTGTCGGGTAAAAACTCAAGAATTAATCGAAATGCTAACGGAATTAATGCCCCGCCAAAAAATCCCTGCAAGGCACGAAAAGCGATCATTGACTCAAGGTTCCAAGACATTGAGCACAATATAGAGGCCACAATAAAGGCAGCGGTAGTCCACAGTAAATAACGGCGAGTCGATAACCCAGTACTTAACCAACCAGATAAAGGAATGGCAATCATTTCAGCCACTAAATAAGCGGTAGCAATCCAACTGCCTTCTTCTAAAGTGGCGCCTAAACTACCTTGAATTTCTTTCATCGACGCATTGGTGATTTGAATATCCAAAATAGCCATAAAGGCACCGATTAAGCCGCCCGCAACAGCTATCCAAGAACGTTTGCTACCGCGCTGATACCCCGTCGGTTTATCACTCACAGTACTCATAGGGCCGACTGTTGATACATCTGCCTCAGTGGCTGACTGGCTCATATTAATGCCCTGCAGTCACAGACATTGCTTGACCAGCTGTTGCCTTAGCGAGTTCGTGAGATTGGGTTGCAGACTCAGTATCGACTTCAACCACAGCGCTTAATCCTGGTAAAATACGCCCAATAGCAGATGAGGGTTGATCACGTTCAAGACGAATACGCACCGGAATACGTTGAACAATTTTGGTAAAGTTACCGGTCGCATTCTCTGCGGGTAACAAGCTAAATTTAGAACCCGATGCAGGTGCTAAACTGTCGATAAATCCGCTAAACACATCATCAGGATAAGCATCTAAACTCACCTTAACGGCTTGTCCGGCTTGCATGTGCTCAATTTGAGTTTCTTTAAAGTTAGCCGTAATCCACACTTGTGCATCTGGCACTAAGCTAAACAATGCTTGCCCTGGTTGAACATACTGGCCCACCATTGCACCACGCTTACCTATAATCCCTGCAAAAGGTGCAGTAACACGTGTATCCACCAATTGAATATTAGCCAACTCGACACTGGCCATTGCCTGATCGACATCCGCTTGTACTTGTAATAATTGCGCATTAAATACCGACAATTCACGCTGTTTAGCCACTAATGCGGCTTGCGCCTCATCGACATGAGCCGATGCTGAATCGAAACCTGCCTGAAGTTGGTCAACATCATTTTGTGAACTGTAATTACTGATTTTTAATTTCTGTGAACGCTTCAATTGTTGTTGCGCAATTAACTGCTCTGACTGTGAAGCCACAACGGTAGCCTTCGCTTGATTAATTAATGCCTGTTGTAAATCAACCTTTGCCGCTAGAGTTTGCAAGTTTGCTTGGATACTCGCTAACACAGCTTTGCTTTGAGCCAGCTTGGCAACAAATTGGCTGTCTTCCAATTGAGCCAGCAGTTCACCTTTGTTGACGTGTTGATTATCAACCACAGCAGATTGCACAATATAGCCGGGAACTTTTACACTGATATTGGAAATATCAGCCTCAACATACGCATTGTCCGTTGACTCGATATATCGAACTTGTGACCACCAATAAACGCCTGCAACAACTAACACAACGATAATACCTGGCACTAACACTAACCGCTTATTGATAGACATATTTGACTCCTAATTTATTCTGCTCTAGTTTACTACTGTTTCCTTAAGTTTATTAGATAGTAAAAATTCAACCCACTGTTTCACAGGTGTAACAATATGGATCTCAATCGCGTTCAAATATTCTCGCAAGTCGTAGAACAAGGTAGTTTTACCGGTGCAGCCAGAGCACTGGGAATAACCAAAGCCACTGTGAGTCGTAAAATCGCAGATCTAGAAGCCGATGCCGGTGTGCAATTACTGTTTCGCACCACAAGGTCATTGAAACTCACTGAAGCGGGTTCAAGTTATTACCATCGCATTAGTAAAATTCTACAAGATTTACAAAATGCCGAAGATCTTCTCAGTGCGAGCCAGCAAGACATCAAAGGCAATTTAAAAGTGATTTGCCCTATCGAGCTAGGACAATTATTTTTAGGTCGTATTCTTGCGCGGTTTCTGGCGGCTTACCCTAATATCACCATCGATGCAGAACTGACTAACCGTAAAATTGATGTGATTGAAGAAGGGGTCGATTTTCTATTTCAAATTACCGAACAACGTGATCCTAAGCTGCAAAGCTACTCGTTAGTCACCGCTAGCCGGTTGTTAATGGCAAGTCCAAATTACCTTAAGCGTCATGGCACACCACAAATACCGCAAGATTTAATGTTCCACACCGCAATTAAGTTACAGTCGGCCCACATTGATGGTGGCTGGCGTATTTTTGATGGCAGCCAATGGCTTGATCTCGATCCCCCTGCACAGCTAAAAGTCAATAATGTCACCTTTGCCCGAGAGGCTGCTATTGAAGGTCTAGGCATTACTGCGGTACCGGTTTTTATTGCACAAGAAGCCATCGACAGTAAGCAACTGATACCGATATTAGAAGACTTTCCAATGATGCAAACCAAGGTCACCCTGAGTTTTCCACAGCGCGTATATTTACCCCGTAAATACCGAGTGTTTGTAGAGTTTTTATACGCCGCCTTGTTTGAGCATTGGGGCGAAGGTGTACTTGAGATCCCCGATTTTGTCCAACAAAGCAATCATAATTAAAGATGAGTTTTTAAGCACAAAATAATCTATAGAATAAATAGATATTTTTAACTGACTAGGTGCTAGTATCAACTTAATAAGGTGATTAATTTAGATCATAGAGGTAAGTTCTCGCACATCATTAATTCGCAATATCAATGATAAGTTTGGTTCAGTAAATTGTTCAAAGGCTAAGTAAGTACTAAGTGGCTGATTCATTAGCACCTTCGATACTAACAACAAAAATTACCATTTATTAGTTACGCATTATGCGTGCTAGGAGTCATACAAATGAGCAAAGAACGTAATAATTCAAAAGAAGCGAAGAAAAAGCCGGCATTATCTTTAAAAGAGAAACGTGCGGTTAAGCAGTCGAAAAATTCACCTGAAAATTTTGCCAGTAAAATCAAATAATTTATACGTCGTTTAGCGAATAAATAGCTTGATGTAACCATATTGAGCACATAAAAATACCGAGCTAATTGCTCGGTATTTTTGTTTGGAACCTATTGATTAGCACTCTAGATACAGCACCAGCACTCTACTTAACAAAGTATTAGAACTTGTACTTCACGCCCACTTTAAGCTGCCAAGCTGATTTGTTGATGTCATAAGTATCGTAATTGTTAGTCTCAATACCATCTTGGCCAAATGGAACAGAATAAGTATAAACTCCCGTCGCCGCATTGTAGTCATGATCAACCAACTTAGCGCTGTTAAAGCTTTGGTATTCAACCACGCCCCAATCTTCATTAACTAGGTTAAGTACGTTTTTGATATCGAAGTATAAAATACCTTTATGCTCGTCAGTAAACCCTGGTAATTCTTGCGTAAAGCGGAAGTCTAGCTGATGTATCCATGGTTGGTTGTCGGTGCCTTTTGGTGCTATACCACCGGCATATTGGCCTAAACCTATTTCATCAATTGCCGCTTTAAACTCCTCATAAGTTAATCCACCAGCATACTCAACATTAGCATCATCAGCACCTGTTGGAATGTAAGGTAGATAATATGATGCGCCAGCAAACTTGCTTTGGTCACCTAAATTGCCATCACGATATGAACCTAGTGTCCACGTTAATGGGTTACCTTCACGCGCTTCGTAGAATAAGTTAAAGCTAGAGTTGTAGCCTGCAACAAACTCTACGTCATAACCCAAGCTAAAGGTGAAGCGATGCGGTGTTTCATAATAGCCAGTGCCCATAGTGGTGCCATTACGATCATATTGTACTGGGGTATATTGATAGTTAGACGTTGCAGTAGACGACGAGCCTTGGTTGCCTTCTTCAACTGAGTTATAAGCATAACCTGCACGCATGCTAAGGCCCATATCCCACTCTTTGGCAATCGACAAACTTAACGTCTTACTGGAGCCATCATCTTCAGCATTGGTTAACATGAGGTCATAACGCTCGGTATTACCACCAGCACCATTATTTGCTAATGGGTCCCAGGTTTCATAAACCACACGGCCAGTGGCATCGGTTTTCACTTGGCGACGGGCTAAATCAACCCATGCTAAGTCGTTTTCTTTTTGAATGTATAAAAATTCACCACCCACAAACCAATTATCACCTAAGGCACCTAAATCCCACGTACTGTCAAAACCAATACTTGCACGCCAGTCTGAAGGCAACTCAAAGTTAGGGTCGATGGCATTAACATTACCGTCGCCACCCACTAAACCCGCTTGAGCATCTGCTGGAACATTGCCAAAATCTGGAGTGCCCCATGCTGGGTTCCAACCTTCGTTATAGCTTAATAAGCTGTTGCCATCGTTTGAAAAGCTATTTGAAATCCAAACAGATGGTGAGCCACCACTGTAACGGCCTACACCACCGTATAAGGTCACATCATCACTTAATAAGTATTTAAGCCCTACACGAGGTAACCAAATATCTTGGCCATCTAAGGTTTCGTTGTTAGCAAACCCATATCGATTAACAAAGTTTTCATTAATGGCTGGAGTATCTGACATGCTAATGGTTTCATAACGCATACCGAACGTGAGCTCTAAATCGGCCGTAATATCCCATGAGTCTTCAACAAATAATGCCAAGGTGTCCATGTTAAAACTGGCACTCACATCATTTGGATTACCCGAAGCCGCATTTTGATAACGGAAACTATCGACGGCGCCTGCCGCTAAGTTATCAATAGAATCAAACTCCCAATTGCCCAACACATCTTGAGCAAATAAGTTGAATATTTCAACGCTATTGTACTGAGCACCAAAGCCAATATCGTGGTCGCCTAGGTAATAATCACCCACAAAACGTAGCTCAAGATTTTGGTTATTTAATTCATTTGCTTGGCGAGAACTGTCAGTGCCAAAAATGACTTTGTCACCTGACTTTTCGAAGGTTTGTACCGACACCATACCTATGCCTAAATCATCAATGGTTTTCGATTTAGTGGTGGTATCTTTGTAAGCGATTTTGATTTCAGTACTAAAATCGTCAGTCCAATCGCTGTATAAGTTGGCCGCGTAGGTTTCTAAAGTTTCTTCTTTGTCATACCAAGTGCTCGATAATTTTAATAACGAATCACCTGATGACATGTTGTTGGTTACATTACCTATGGTCGATTGATAAGTAAAACTGGCACGGTGTTGGTCGTTAATATTCCAATCCACTTTAGCTAAGATTTTTTCATCTTTTTCTTGTGGTGAGGTGGTGTAACCGCCAATGCTATCAAGACCATATATAGACTGAGCAATTTGTTCTATTCGAATTAGATCTTCTGAAGTCACATCTGACTCATTGGCAAAACCAGCGCCCTTTGGCCCCCACTCTGCCGACTTTGGTGCATCAAAGTTTTCATATGAGCCAAAGAAAAACAAAGTGTCTTTAATCAGAGGAAAACCAACCGTGCCGCCGAATGTGGTTTCTTCAAAATCTTGAGTTAAGGTGTCACCAGAGTCCTGGTCTTTACCATCACCCGCCATGCTGTCGTTAGTGGTTTCCCAAAAAACAGTCCCGGATAAATCATTGGTGCCCGACTTAGTTACTGCATTAATTTGTGCGCCGGTAAAACCACCACTACGAGCAGAGTAAGGCGATACGTTAAGCGCTACACTCTCCACTGCATCGATAGAAATAGGTGAACGCTGAGTTGGGTAGCCATTTGAATTAAGTCCAAAATCATCGTTTTGAGAAATACCGTCTACCACAAAAGTGTTAAAACGTGGGTTCATGCCCGCCACGCTCATTGAAATACCGTCGGTACCCACAACAGCCATTGGGTTTTGGCGCAACACATCTTTTAAATCACGGCTAATACCGGGTGCGTTAGCGATATCTTGCTCACCAAAGTCACTGTTACCGCCGGCGCTGCGATGAAAGCTTGTACTGCCAACGACACCAACACGCTCCATCGTAGAAGTGGCTTCTAGTGTGCGGTTAAAACGGAATGTTTCGCCTAATCCTAAGTAGACATTGTCTTCAACTGTGTCAGCAAACACATCAGAATCGACTTTAATAATGTAAGGACCACCGACACGTAAACCGCGGGCAGTAAATTGCCCATTAGCAGAAACAGGAACTTCGGTAACGGTACCGGTAGGCTGATGGATAATAGTAATTTTTGCATCAGTAACAGCATTACCAGCAGGACCTATAATCTGACCACGAATATCTGATGCGGTATCTGCCGCCATTGCAGGTAAAGCAATTCCCATAGCAAAACATGTCGCGAGCGCGAGACGACTGATTTTATGATTAAGCAACATTTCAAACCCCTGAATATTTTTATATTTTAATGTTTAGTTACCCGTTTATCGGGCTTAGTAAATCAATAGAGCAAAAACTTCAGGGCGAAGTCTAAGGACGATATGTTGCATTTTAATGTCATTTTTAAACGAAAAAATTAACCGCAAAACAACTTTTGAGTAACACATAAATGTCATATTGTTGCTATATAGTCGCGACTCAAGTCTGTGTCATGTAACAATAATTTCATACGCTGGCACATTAAAAACGCTGTTATTGCCTTAACAACAATGAATTGGAAGTTTTATGAAATCGTCTGTTTTACTGAATAACATGTTATTGCTAGTGGGCAGTGTATTGTTCACCTTAACGTTCAGCCTACCTGCCAAAGCATTTGGTCAATTAGGCCACAGAATTGTAGGCAAAATCGCGCAAGCCAATTTATCCCCGACAGCTCAACAGAAAATAAACCAACTGACAGGTGGCGAAAGCTTAGCGCAAATGTCAACTTGGGCTGATGAAATCCGCTCCGACAACACTTGGGATCGCGCTGCGCCATGGCATTACATTTCAATTGAAGACGATGAGTCGTGGAAAACGGTTAAGCGCAATGCTGATGGCGATATCATCGAAAGTTTGCAACGATTTGAAAAAATATTAGTAAACCCTAAAGCCAGCCAACAAGAGAAATGGCAAGCATTGGCATTTTACGTACATTTTGTCGGCGACATTCATCAACCACTACATGTGGGTCACAGCCATGATAAAGGTGGAAATACAATTAAACTCAAGTGGTTTGGTGAGCACACAAATTTGCATACTGTGTGGGACAGCAAACTAATTGAACAGCAGCAGTTAAGCTTTACAGAGTACAGTGATTTTTTAACGCGTATTAGCGAACAACAACGCAAAATGTGGAGTGGTCAAAGCTATTATCAATGGGCTGATGAGTCGAAAGCATTAAGGCAAAGGGCTTACCAGCTCGAACAGAATTATCAAGGTGAAGACGATTTACGTTTTAACTATGTATTTACCCATAAACCCATTATCGAGCAGCGATTGCAGCAAGCTGGCATTAGATTGGCTGAAAAACTCAACGCTATTTTTAACTAGCACTTTTCTGACTAGCGTTATTGCTTACCAGTACTCGTTTCGACTAACACTATATTGTGAATTAATAATGTTTTAGCCTAATAAAAAGCCAGTGATATTTATCACTGGCTTTTTATGTGCTTAATTCGCGATGGTTAACAAGCTTTAGCTAACACGCTTTAGTTAACTCGCTATGGTTAACATTTGGTTTAACTTATTACGAGCAACAACCTTTCTCTTTATTGCCTTTTGGGATCATGTCCCACAATACTTTGGCCATTAACACCGCTAGCACGATACCAGAAACCGCCACTACACCTTGAGGTAATAAGGCATGCTCTTCACCAATCTGCGGCATCACTTCAAAACCAAAGGTATCAACTAGATAATTGACCAATACACCAAATACTAACGCCACACCGATAACACCACCTAGATAGCCATATAATGCACGCTTACCTAGCTCTTTAGTTACCACACCTAAAGTTGCAATGTTGGTCGCAGGGCCTGCCATCATAAAGACTAGTACAGCACCTGGTGATACTCCAGCTAATAGCAATCCTGCAGCAATGGGGGTTGAAGCGGTGGCACAGATATACATTGGGATCGACACGAGGACCATCACTAACATCGCCAGAATGCCATCACCCCACTTAACCAAAAAGTCAGCCGGCACATAAGTCTGCACGATGGCGGCAAAAAATAACCCGACTAATAACCACAAGGTGGTGTCTTTGACTAAATCTGTGGCTGCGTAATGCAAACCCGATAACACACGGCTAAATACACTGTTGTGTTTCAACTCTGTTGCCATATCTTGAGTCGATGCGCAGCAACTGGCTTCATCACTACTTTCACTTGGTACCTGGCTTAGCGATTTCGAGGCGCAACAACTGCTTGTTGCTGCCACTTCAGCTTGCACCTCAGGTTTGCTACTGCAACAGCTTGATGCAACCGTTTTAGCTTTTGTCTCATCTTTTACATCGTCTTTTACATCGTCTTTTACATCGTCTTTTAACGTAGTACTGCAACACGCTGAGGATGTAGATTCAATTGGTTTATCTGCAGTTTTACTGCCACAACAACTCTGCTTTGCTTCTGTAGTATTAGTTGAAAATGTACGCGCTGGCGTCATCGGGCTTAATACAGACTCATGCTTAACGGGTTCCGACTTAATCGCAGTCATTTTTACGCTAGCATTTTGCATTGTACCCGCGGTTGTTTTACATGTTGATGTCGCTTCAGAGCTGGCGTCTGAGCTAGCAGTTGATTTAGCTGCGCAGCATGATGATACCGGCTTGGCACTCGCTGATGAATCAGTGGCTGTTTTCGCTTTAGCAGATGTTGACGCAGGAATACCATCATCGTCATCACGGCCCACTAATAAACCCGCCACTATCGCACTGGTAATCGCCGCAATCGGGCGCACAATCGCCATAAAAGGCCCGAGTAAAACATAGGATACGGTAATTGAGTCAACGCCAGTTTCTGGGGTAGACACTAAAAAAGAGGTTGTCGCGGCTTTTGAGGCGCCAGCTCGACGCAAACCTACTGCTGCCGGAATAACGCCACACGAACACAAAGGTAAAGGCGCACCTAATAATGCCGCCTTCACCACCGTTTTCATTCCATGACCGCCGAGTTGCTTTTGCATCCATGCCATCGGCACAAATACTTTTAACAAACCTGCCAGCACTAAGCCCAGTAACAACCAAGGGGCAGACTCTAAAAATAAATGAAGGAAATTGGTCAATAACATACTTAATCCTTATGACCCAAATTAGCAAAATGATGATGTTCTTTTTTAGCAATAATATGCTTGTCTGACGACTCTAACGCTTCGAGTATCGAGCAATGCTCGGCGCTATCTGGGCCACCACAACAGGTATTTGATAAACTTTTTAGCGATGTCGCAAAATGTTGTAGCTCAGCTAATTTAGTTTCTACTTGCTCAAGCTTAGTATCGACTAAACCTTTAACATCGGCACAGGCTCTATTAGACTTATCAACCTCAATAGATAGCAAATCGGCGATATCCTTAAGTGAGAAACCCACCGCTTTGGCACGTAAAATAAATTTAAGTCGTTCGGAGTCGCTGTGGTTATACAACCGATATCCGGCATCAGATCGGCTTGATGGCGACAGCAAACCATGTTTTTCGTAAAATCGTAATGTGTCAGCTTTGATGTCATACAAGGCTGAAAGTTCGCCTATTCGATACATATGTTAATTCACCATCGTCATCTGAATTTTACCTGAGTATAAACCTTGGAGTTTAATCCAAGGTCAAGGGTTATTGGGTGATTATTTTTGCGTACCTTTGTTCTTATTTCAATATTGTGAAATCACACAGAAAAAACACCCAATAGAAGCGGTTTACGATAAAATACGCCCGCCTGATCACAACACAGTAAGCCTCGACGGTGTTAAGCAATCTAAAAAACACTATGAGGGACTTTGGTAAAGCAGACTTTAATTGACTCTGTTTTACTAAAGCTCCTTAAAATCAAACTAGCGGACCTGTACCTACATGAATAATGTCAGACCAATTCGTCGCGCGCTATTAAGCGTATCAGATAAAACTGGAATCCTTGAGTTTGCACAAGCGCTGCATGCACAAGGTGTTGAACTCTTGTCTACGGGCGGTACTGCAAAGTTACTTGCAGACAATAATATCCCGGTAATGGAAGTGTCTGACTACACGGGTCACCCAGAAATTATGGATGGTCGTGTTAAAACCCTGCACCCAAAAATTCACGGTGGCATTCTTGCTCGCCGCGGCATTGACGAAATCGTCATGGAACAAAACGCCATTAAGCCAATCGATTTGGTTGCGGTTAACTTGTATCCATTTGCTGAAACCGTTGCCAAACCAGGCTGCACCTTAGCGGACGCTGTTGAGAACATCGACATTGGCGGCCCAACAATGGTGCGTTCAACCGCTAAAAACCACAAAGACACTACGATTGTGGTTAATGCAAAAGATTACAGCCGCGTGATTGCAGAAATGCAAGCCAACAACGGCAGCACCACCTTAGAAACGCGTTTTGACTTAGCCATTGCAGCCTTTGAACATACCGCTGCTTATGACGGCATGATCGCCAACTACTTCGGTACTATGGTGCCTGCGCACAGTAACGACGAATGTCATGACGATTCAACGTTCCCACGTACTTTCAACAGTCAGTTTGTCAAAAAACAAGACTTACGTTACGGTGAAAACAGCCATCAAAAAGCGGCGTTTTATGTCGACACGCAAATTGATGAAGCGTCTGTTGCCAGCGCGATTCAGCTACAAGGTAAGGCGTTGTCTTACAACAATATCGCCGACACAGATTCAGCACTTGAATGCGTTAAAGAATTTGAAGGCCCTGCCTGCGTTATCGTTAAGCACGCCAACCCTTGCGGTGTGGCATTAGGCGCTAACTTATTAGAAGCTTACGACCGCGCATTTAAAACCGACCCAACATCAGCGTTTGGCGGCATCATTGCCTTTAACCAAGAGTTAGATGCACAAACGGCGCAAGCCATTGTTGACCGCCAGTTTGTTGAAGTCATCATTGCCCCTAAAGTGAGCCAAGCCGCACGCGCCATCATTGCCGCTAAAGCAAACGTGCGTTTACTAGAATGTGGTGAGTGGAATACAAAAACAACTTCACTTGATTACAAACGCGTTAATGGTGGCTTGTTAATACAAGATCGCGATCAAGGCATGGTGAACCTAGAAGACGTTAAAGTCGTGTCTAAGCGTCAACCAACGGCTGAACAGTTAAAAGACTTAATGTTCTGCTGGAAAGTGGCTAAGTTTGTTAAATCTAACGCCATTGTTTACGCCAAAGACGGCATGACTATCGGTGTCGGTGCTGGCCAAATGAGCCGCGTATATTCAGCTAAAATAGCGGGAATAAAAGCTGCCGATGAAGGCCTAGTGGTTGAAAATTCAGTCATGGCATCTGATGCATTTTTCCCATTCAGAGATGGTATCGACGCCGCAGCAGCAGCAGGTATTAGCTGTATCATCCAACCAGGTGGTTCTATTCGCGATGAAGAAATCATCGCCGCAGCAGACGAGCACGGTATGGCAATGGTATTTACTGGCATGCGTCACTTCCGCCACTAATAAACGCTAATATCAAATATGGGTATCGCTTATCAAGCGTGTTTTTGCTAAATGCTTTTGCAAAAATAGATAACAAGCGATACTTTTTAAATTTTGTTTAAACGAATTAGAGCATAGCTATTTTTTCTAGTTCAATGAAAGCACGCGCAGCTTATAAGTATAAGTGAGCATGCTTGAAGCAGAAATAGAGAACATAGCGCAGCTATAAAAGGATTAAAGATGCAGGTACTTATAATTGGTGGTGGCGGTCGTGAACATGCTCTAGCTTGGAAAGCGGCTCAGTCTGCTCAAGTAACAAAAGTGTTTGTTGCACCCGGTAATGCTGGTACGTCTTTAGAACCTAAGTTAGAAAACGTTGCGATTGATGTCGAACAAATTGACGCACTTGTGGCCTTTGCCAAAGATAACGCCATAGCGATAACCATCGTCGGCCCAGAAGTGCCATTATCGCTAGGCGTAGTTGATGCCTTTAATGCAGCAGGTTTAGCCATTTTTGGCCCAACCAAAGGCGCGGCTCAGCTTGAATCTTCAAAAGCTTTTACTAAAGACTTTTTAGCGCGCCACAACATTCCTACTGCTGACTACTCAAACTTCACTGAGATTGCACCGGCTAAAGCTTATGCGGCAATATTAACCGCTAAAACGGGTTTCCCTGTCGTGATTAAAGCCGATGGCTTAGCAGCGGGTAAAGGTGTCATCATCGCAGCTAACCAAGTAGAAGCCGATGCAGCCATTGATGACATGCTCGCGGGCAATAAGTTTGGTGATGCCGGTTCACGCGTAGTGATTGAAGAGTTTTTAAAAGGCGAAGAAGCCAGCTTTATCGTGATGGTAGACGGCAAAAACATTCTTGCTATGGCCACCAGCCAAGACCATAAAGCTCGTGACAATGCTGACCAAGGTCCTAACACCGGCGGAATGGGTGCATACTCACCAGCTCCTGTGGTAACACAAGCAATACACGACTGGACTATCGCCAATGTTATTCGCCCAACGGTTGATGGTATGGCGGCTGAAGGTAATGTTTATACTGGATTTTTATATGCAGGGTTAATGATTGCTCCTGATGGTAGCGCCAAAGTGCTTGAATACAACTGCCGTTTTGGTGATCCTGAAACCCAACCAATTATGATGCGCTTGCAGTCAGATATTGTTGAGCTTTGCTTAGCTGCGACTCGTGGTGAGTTAGATAAAGTCACTGCAGAATTTGATCCTCGTGCAGCTGTTGGGGTAGTCATGGCTGCTGGCGGTTATCCTGACGCGTACAACAAAGGCGACGTTATTGACGGCTTAACCCTTGGCGACACTAACGGTAAAGTGTTCCATGCGGGTACTAGCATGAAAGACGGCCATGTTGTCACTAACGGCGGCCGCGTATTGTGCGCCACCGCATTAGGCAACACAGTGACTGAAGCACAGCAATCAGCTTATGCATTAGTAGATGCCATTCATTGGGATGACGTGTACTTCCGTACTGATATTGCTTATCGCGCTATTGCTCGTGAACAAGCTAAAAGCTAATAGTACATTGGATTTAGTTCGTTGAAAAATCCCTGTGATGGCAACAACATCACAGGGATTTTTTATATCCGCTTGTAATGCGGAAGATTAATTACTGTTTACATTATCCATAACCCGCAATTTTTATGATTTAGATCACAAAAACGACTCTGTTCAAGGCGCAAGCTAGTAACTGAAAGGGAGTGTGATTACCTTTGCTGTTATTCAAACTCCTGCACTTTAGCTAACGTACTCGTAATGATTATTGGAGGATTAAATGAGAGTTAATACCAGCGACCTAATTTATCAAGGTGAAAAATCAGGCGTGCATAATTGGAATACCTTCTCGGGCAACTCTTTCTATTGGCATCCAGATTGGTTACATATTGCAGAAGATATGACAGGCCATAAAGCTCTAGAAAAAATTGATATTACTGAAGGTGAAGCCACTAAAACTGATGCCGAAAATGCCATCTTAAAACATTTAAATAAATAACTTGCTTAATATTGCCATTAATAGCCATAAACTGCGTATCTAAATCTATCAAATCTGCACGTTTTCATGAGGATATCGCTGGTCCCACCAGATATCCTCAGCGGCTATTTATTCACATTAACCGACCTATTTGACATATATAACCACACAAAGTAATTAACCAAGCATACTACTCAAAAGCTGCAGCAATCTGCCCATCTATAAATTATTACTCAAGCCTAACAATGTTCGACTTAACAGGCATTTTTATGTCAGGATGTGCTTCTGTTACAAATAAGTTACTAACTTATTATAATAACACTTAGCCAACTCACACGAATGAGATATTGGTCAAAAATAATAACAACAAAGGAAGTAGTATGTCTCAATCGGCGTCGTTCAAACCGTCTTCATCGGAGCACAAGCAACCCAGCTTACTTGATGCACTAATCCCCGTTTTTGCCCTGATTCTTATGCTGGCGGCAGCGGTTTATCTGTTTTCATCGGATAGCTCATCAGGCGCCAATCAAATCGCATTAGTGTTAGCGGCATGTATTGCAATGATCATCGGTTATAAAAATGGCTATAGCTGGAATCAAATGGAACGCGGTATCGTCAAAAGTATTGGGGTTGCGACGGGCGCATTATTAATTTTATTTAGTGTGGGTTCACTGATTGGTACGTGGATTTTAGCCGGTACAGTGCCGACGATGATTTATTATGGTATGCAAATCCTTAACCCAGACTACTTTTATACTGCCTGCTGTTTATTGTGTGCGGTGGTTGCACTGAGTATTGGTAGCTCGTGGACCGTTGCAGGCACCTTAGGTATTGCCTTAGTGGGTATTTCGTCAGCAATGGGGCTAGACGTTAACATTACTGCCGGCGCTATTATTAGTGGCGCGTATTTTGGCGACAAAATGTCACCAATGTCTGATACCACAAACCTTGCCCCTGCGGTTGCGGGTACTGATATTTTCAGCCATATCCGCCACATGACATGGACCACTGTACCCAGCATTATCATCGCCCTCATTGGGTTTACTTTTTTAGGCCTTACAGCAGATGCGGTGCCGATTGAAAATCAACTCGTAGATACGTTGGCTTTATTGGATAAGACCTACAGCCCAGGAATACATTTATTGATCCCATTATTAGTGGTGTTGTATTTAGCTAACCGCAAAATGCCAGCGTTTCCAACGGTCATATTAGGTACGTTAGCTGGCGCGGTGTGCGCAGCATTATTTCAGTTTGATAACGTGATTGCCTTTGTACACGACGACACATTATTGCCAATGGTCGCGCTAGTGAAAGGTTTATGGATAGCCATGTTTGACGGCTATGTCGCCAACACAGGCGATGAAGTATTAGATAATTTATTAAGCCGTGGTGGCATGAGCAGCATGGTAACAACCGTTTGGCTTATTCTTTGTGCGATGGCATTTGGCGGCGTGATGGAAGTCACCGGATTATTAAACCGTATTTTAGAAAGTATTCTTACCGTCGTCACCGGCACGGCCAGCTTGATTATTACCACCCTGGGCGTGTGTATTGGCGCGAACATTATTACTGCCGATCAATACATTGCCATAGTACTGCCAGGCAGAATGTTAAAGGTGGAATACACCCGCCGTAAATTAGCAGCTGTTAATTTAAGCCGCGCGCTAGAAGACTCAGCAACCGTAACCAGTCCGTTAGTACCCTGGAATACCTGTGGTGCCTTTATGGCAAGTACACTTGGCGTAGCCACTATCGCTTACTTGCCCTACGCCTTCTTTAACTTAGTCTGTCCGTTTATTAGTGCATCTTATGCTTATTTCAATTTCAAAATTGAGCCATTAGACGCAACTAGGATCAGCACTGGCGAAGTCGTTGGTTAACTCAAAAGTCGTCTATTAACCTAGAAATGGGCGGTTAACCAAAACGGTCTTTTAACCAACCATAATGATAATAACCCCATTGCCCAAGCCGTCTTGCTTGGGTGAAGGGGAATTTAGGCAAGGGTTGCTGATACAAAGGCAAATTGGGTAAGGTTTCACCGGCAATACTTTGTGCTAAGCGATACGCAGCTTGGCTACTAAAAGACACTCCAGCACCGCAATATCCTAAGCTGTAACCCACGCCACCTTTACTGTACACATGGGGCATGTCATCCATGGCAGCAGCAATCCACCCGGTCCAATTATAAGCAATCGCTTTACTGGTTAAGCTTGGAAAGCACTTATTGAGCGCCATTTTTAAACGCTCACCGTAAACAGGGTTTGCAGCATCTTTGCCCCACACCGCGCCGCGGCCACCAAACAATAAACGGTTGTCGGGTAATAAACGGTAATAGTATTTTAAAATACGGGTGTCCATGGTCACTTGATGAGTATGCAAACCTGCCTGTGCAAGCTCTTGAGCGGTAAGCGGCTCGGTGACAATCACATTGCTTAATATCGGCAAAAACTTATCGTCCATGCGCGGGTTAAACCGTTTAGGCGTATAAGCATTGCCCGCCATAATGACTTTATTGGCAATCAGCTCACCTTTATCGGTAATTAAACGATGTTTACCGCCCTCTTCAATCCACTCTAATACGCAAGATTGCTCAGAAATAGTCACGCCTTGGTTTTGTACCATGTCCTTATAACCCAATAATAATTTAAGCGGATTAAGGCCGAAACCGTCTTTTAAACGCAGCGCACCATAGGCTTGATGATGATCTAAATACTGGGCTCTAAAATCTTGGCTTGAAATAAACTCGGCACCTGAGCCTTGGCTGTCGGCTAAATGTTGTTGAATATAATTAGCGGCATTTTGCAGCGAGACCAATGCTTTGGGATTATGGGCCACCTTTAAGTAGCCCGCTTCTTGAGGTTCACAGGCGATATTATGTTGTTTGATTAACCCATCGACTCTAGCCACCGCTTGGGTGAATTCGTCAAAAATACCTTTGGTGGTGGCTAAGTCCCAACGCTTGGTCATGGCGGCATAACCTAATCGACCCGAGCCTTTTAATACAAAACCGGCATTACGGGCACTGGCACCAAAACCGACTTGGTTGGCCTCAAGCACATGGCACTCAATATTGAATTCGGTTGCCAAATAATACGCTGTTAATAAGCCTGTGTAGCCCCCCCCCACAATAGCCACATCGGTTTGTTGGCAGCCAGACAATGCTGCGGTTGGTGCGGGTAAGACTTGAGTGCTTGCCCAATAGCTAGGAGCAAACGTTTGATTATTAGGGTGCGAGTTAATCAGCGGATCGTACATATTAGTCTTCTTTTTTATTATTGATTTAGACAGTAGACATTAAAATAGCAGTAGCATTTCACAGGCTACGCAATGACAATCTTCACCGCATAATACACAGATATAATCATCACCCATATAACGTTGATGCCAGCGCTGCGGATGCTGTTTAATTAACTTACCACCTGCCTTAGTAAAATACCGCACTGCAGCATTATTAGGGCTTTGCTGCCATAAATGACTTACCCCCGCCTTAGCCCCTTGTGCCATTACTGCAGCCTTGGAGGCCGCTAATAACTTGCCACCAAGCCCTTGTCCTCGGCCAGATTCAGCAATAGTGTTTGATTTGAAATAACACACATCGTTAAAATCAACGCCCCACTGATCAACCGTGCACCATTGATCTTGCTGCCATTGTCCCGCGGCATACGTTAACCGAAAGCCAATAAGTTGTTCATTTTCAAGCGCGACAAAATTGGCATTAATGCCATTTTTAATCCCTTTGTGATAAATCGCTGTCAGTTCTTCAATGTCCATATAACCACTGCCGTGGACTATTTCACCTAGGGTTATCACTGCATCAAAGTCAGCGGGAGTCAGTTGTCTAATCATTATTAACCTATTTTCTTCACACCTTAATTCAACTTGAGGTGAGCTCTTATTGTTGGTTTTAGCACACCATATCACACGTCATTATCGGTAAGTTAACGATGTTAATCTTTTGTGATAATTTGGCGATAAGTAGGTGAGATCCATTGTTCATACTGGTTGCAATTAAACAAAGGAGCTCGGTTATGAAACGTACACTAGTGACTGCAAGTCTTATGGCTGCTGGATTATTCAGCCTTCCAACTTTCGCTGCTGATATTGAAGTTAGCGTGACAAACTTAACTCACGGAAATCACTTCACCCCTATTTTGATCGCAGCCCACGACGCTGACAGCCACCTGTTTCAAGTCGGTACCGAAGCTTCTGCAGCGTTACAAAAAATGGCTGAAGGCGGTGACATTGCCGACTTAGATACAGCTGTAACCGGTAATGCAGGCGTAACATCAGCAAATCCGGCAATGGGTTTGCTTGCTGCGGGTGCCAATGTAAGTGGAGTAATGCTTGATACTGGCGACAACACCCATTTATCTATCGTAGCGATGGTGTTACCCACTAATGATGCCTTTATGGGCTTAGACGCTTGGGAAATCCCTACCGAAGCAGGCACGTATACTATGTACGTCAATGCATATGATGCAGGCACAGAAGCCAATGATGAAATCATTAATGGCGGCGGCATGTCTGGCGTACCGGGTATTCCGGCAGCACCTGGTGGTGACGGTGGAGCCAATGGCACAGGCGTGATGGACAATTCTGACAACAGCAATGTACATACTCACCCTGGTGTTTTAGGTGACATGGACCCTGCTGGTGGTATGAGTGACTTAGACAGTCGCGTACATCGCTGGTTGAACCCTGTAGCCAAAGTTGTGGTGACAGTAAAATAAGGAGGTAGCCCATGAAACGCACTGACTTTAAACTTAAGCCCAGCTTAATCGCCATGCTGGCTGCTGCAACACTGCTTACTGCCTGTGGTGATGACGATGACGATACCGTTGTTGTTACCCCACCAGCTCCAGTGATGCAAACCTTCACGGTAACCGTGACTAACTTGACGGCTAACCAACCAATGTCGCCCGTTATCTTAGCCTCTCATGCTAGTGATGCCATGTTATGGAACGCCGGTGAAATGGCAAGCGAAGCACTCGAGAAAATGGCTGAAGGTGGTGATACTGCCGACATAGCAGCACTCAGCGTGATCAATAGCAGCGTTAACGGCACAGGCTTATTAATGCCTGGTATGTCAGAAACATTGACCTTGACCTTAGATGAAGCCGACGTAGCGAGCATTAGTTTGGCCACCATGTTGGTTAACACTAACGATGCCTTTACCGGTATTAACAGTTACACCATTGCCGGCATGGAAGTAGATGCAACAACCGCGATGAAGTTTATGGCTTATGATGCTGGCACTGAAGCCAACAGCGAAGCCAAAGGTACTATGCCAGGACCTGCTGATGGCGGCGAAGGTTTTAACGCTAGCCGTGATGATGTCGACTTTGTGCATATTCATCCTGGTGTTATTTCAATGTACGACGGCTTAGCCGATTCAGTATTGGGTGCGTCGCACCGTTTTGATAACCCGGTGTTAGCTGTCACTATTATGCGTACTGAATAATCTTAATCGGTCGTGTCGACTGAATGAATTTCAACCCGATTGAAATTTATTCTCCTCAAAGCGGGTCTAAGTATTAATGCAATTACTGGATTTGCTTTGAGGAAGTCACCATGAATGGAAACGCGAAACATAATGGCCATGTTTGTCCGCAACATATTTTGTTAGTAGAAGACGAACAAGACTTGGCTAAGTTAATCATACTTAACCTCAAAGCACTCAACTACAGCGTCGACCACGCCACCACCTTGAAGCAAGCCATGCACATAATCGAGCATAAAAAGCTCGACCTCATATTAATGGACCGCATGCTCCCCGATGGTGATGGCATTATATTGTGTGAGCAACTACGCCAAGACGGTAAGGAAGTCCCGTTGATGCTATTAACCGCCAAAGATTCAGAAGCAGATGTGGTACTAGGCCTTGAAGCAGGGGCAGATGATTACCTCGTCAAACCCTTTAGCGTATTAGAGCTGCGCGCACGAGTAAAAGCACTATTAAGACGCGGCAAAGCCCAACATGAACAAACCCAACAAATTGAATTTAACAGCGTAACCATTAACTCCAGTACGCGTGAAGTTACCGCGTTTAATAAAGCGTTAACCCTCACCGCCCGTGAATTTGATTTACTGCTATTTTTAGCCAAACACCCGCAACAAGTCTTTAGCCGCATGCAACTGTTAGAAGCAGTATGGGGCTATAACTACGACGGCTATGAGCACACAGTAAACAGTCACATCAACCGTTTACGTAACAAGCTTTCTTTGTGCTCACCTGAACATGATCTTGTCAAAACAGTGTGGGGCGTAGGCTACAAATTTTCACCACCAGAGGTGCAAACCAACTAATGAATCGCTTATTTAATCGGTTGTTTTTAGCATCCACAATCATCGTGTTATTACTGTTTGTGGCGTTATGGCAATGGTTGCAACTTAACCATGAATTCAGCCGTAATCAAATTCAGCAATCACTGCACCTACAACTTGCTGAACACATGGCACATATCAACCCTTTGTTATCGCAAGGGATCACGTCAGACGCCGCGCTTAAAGAAGCCTTTCACGACTTTATGCTGTTAGGGCCAAGCTTTGAAATTTACACCTTAGATCCAGATGGCAAAGTGATTGCTTATGACGCCAAAGAAGAAAAAATTAAAACTCATCGAGTCGATACCACAATCATTCAGCAGTTTCTAAATGGCGACAACCTCCCAGTGCTTGGCACAGATCCGCGTAGCGAAGATACCCACAAGATTTTTTCTGCCAGTAAACTCATCACCAAAGATGGGCTTCATAGCGGTTATTTATATGTCATCATTGGCGGTGAAGATTACGACAGCTGGCAGGCACTGATTAACGCCGAAAATCAACCTAAAATCTGGGGCGCTACAATCGGATTTTGGATCATTTTTGCTTTAGTGCTATTCGTGATTTTATTGCGCTATTTTACCCGCCCAATCCAAAAGCTCGCTCAAGACTTAACCGAACTTAAAAACACGCCGATGTCAGACAAACTGATGCTCCCCCAGCGCTATCGTGGCAGCTTAGAAATAAGCCAGCTCAGCCATCATATCAATCATTTATTGCAAGAAATCCAATTGCAGCAACAGCAAGTGAAACGCCAACAACAGGCCAAACACGACTTTTTACTGCATTTATCACATGACTTAAAAACCCCACTTACCGCATTGTTAGGTTATATCGATACTTGGTTGATATTACCCGAGCACGAACGGGATGAGGCGCTAATCCAATATGCTGCAAACTCAGGCCAAACCTTACAGCAGCTACTGGCACAGTTATTAGAATTGGCCGCCCTAGAAAATGGCCAAATCGATGCGCAACTGCAACAAGTAAACCTAAGCGAACTGCTTAGCGATATTGAACAAACCTTTACTCCTCGAGCAAAAAAGCTCGGGGTTCAATTAGATTTCGACATCAATCATGCCAGCCAAATCTATACCGACCCCGCACTAATGCGCCGCATACTGAACAACTTGGTCGATAACGCCCTGCGCTACACCCCCGCCGGTGGCAAGATTCAAATCATCAACGCACAACACAATGGTCAACAATGGTTAACCGTGCGTGACACAGGTGCAGGCATGCACAAGCATGAAGTTGATGCCCTTAAACAATTGTCGATGACGACATTGACGTTTGAAGCGAATCAAAGTCTGCCACAACTCGGCGTCGGACTCGCCATTGTCAGGCAATTATTAGGCTTATTAAAATGCAGAATTGAAATCGACAGCCAACCAGGCGTAGGCAGCGAATTTAAGATAGAGCTTGTAACGCAGGGTTAGAGCTGAATTTGTTGTGATTTAACATCTTAATGACCATGATAGACGGTGGCGAATAAGAGTCTACAGTACAAGTGAATATGGGATAATATTTCCAAAATGCAACTATATATTGCCCTATAGCTCAAAAGTCCAATCCATGGATCACCACATTTTCTGTGTATGGAAAGTAGTGATACACAAAATTTGAGCGTTATAAAGATACTTATAATTAATGAATTTCTCAGGCTCTAATTGGGACCAAATACAAAGTACCCAACCATCACTGGTATTAATATAATGACAAACGAGCACATAAAATATATAGCTTTTTTTTTATCACTTTAGGAAGTAAACTTCTGAACAGAATCTTCATCTATAGCTTGTGCAGCCTTTACTTTAACCGGTAAGAGCATTGCTACAGCATAACTCGGAATTCTCATCCCCATATTATCCCATTGCGGTATGCTTCCACCTGAAGCCTTAATTTTCTTCTCTATAGGGTGTACGGTCATTTGCGCAAAAACCAAATAAGCTATAAAGAAATTGACTAACGGAATACTGCAACACAACCAAAATATACTTTCATAATTTTCCATCATAAATTACCAATTACTGCTTGCATCATAAAGTTTACCCGTAATTTTTTTACCTGCTTTATCGAAACCCAATCCAATAAGAAAACTAACAGAGGCGGCTGCACCAACTCCAATCACAACAGCCCATCCAACTGGTGTAAATGCCAGCGCAATACCAACTCCAATGCTATAAGCACTACCTGCTGCGACAGTTCCAGCGCGAAACCTCCAGAAAAAACCAATCTGAGTTGAACAAGTGCTTAAGCGGAGCAACTAACCATTGCAGTAAGCATATAAATTTCTACCTGTTTAGTTTTTAGTTTTCGTCAAAAAAAAGCGAATAGAATATTGCAAATAATAAAAAAATAACAAGAGAAGTTATAGTATAAATAGCTCTGATACGATCATTTTTAGTTGCAAATTTTCGTACCGAATTTTCATCCACCATTTGTGCAGATGTTTCTTTAATACTATATATCAAAGAAAAGGCATAACTCGAGATACGAATTCCCATACTGTCCCATTTGGGTAATTCTCCTCCTGAACTCTTAATTTTTTTCTCTAAAGGATGAACAGTCAATTGTGCAAATATTAGTAGTGATACACCAAAGTTTATCATTACTAAAACACTGATAATTACAAATAGATCTTTATACTCAAACATTTAAAATCACCAGCCACTGCTTAACTCATAAACAGATCCTGTTATACCTTTCCCAAACTGGTCAGCTAAATAACCAGCTAAAAATCCAGCAGATGCTCCCACTCCAACACCAATAACCACAGCCCATCCTGCGGGCGTAAACGCTAATGCAATTCCTACCGCAACGCCATAAACACCAGTTGTTGTAGCAGTTCCTGCAGCAAATCCCATAGAAAAACCAACCGTCTCTTGCAAAGCCTGCTTTTCCCAATTACCGCCACTCTCGAAGGTATCTCTTACACCTGTGGCTCTAGAGTGGACATCCAGCAGTAGTAAACCATTACCTCCCAATTTAGCCGCACCAGCAAATTTATTTAACGCCCTTAACTCGCTCGCAGTCGAAATTTGGATTGGTTTAGTCGTTCTAGCACTTTTAGCCTGATTAAGACCACGATCAGCATTGTTCCAAATACTCGCCTTACGAGCTCTTGAGCTAGCTAGTCGTTTTGAAATTTCATTGTGAAACTGTGAGTTTAACCGACTATGTAACTGCCGCGCCGTTTGTTCAAACTTAAGGACTTCTAACTTTGGCATTTTTGAACGGTAAGCATTACGCACTTTTTCAAGCGCCATTTGGTATTCTTTTATTACGCTTTGTAATTGTGATAAATGATGACCCATAGCACCGATGGATGCTCCCATCATTGCTTTATTCTGTTCTGCAAAAAAATCTTTTGGTAAACTGTCTAGCTGTTGATCATAGAAATCAGATAATGCTAATAGCATATCAGGCCCGACAGCTTCATTAACCTGCGCAATGGCTTGTCTTTGATGTAACGGTTTAGTTTTAAATTTACCTAATTCGTTATTCAATAAATTATCTTGAGCATATGCAACTTTAAAACTATCTATGAAGTTAACTTGTGGAACACCTGGTGCCTGAAAAGTTGCTTCTAAGATTGATGGTGGTGTATTGGGAGTAAGACCCGTTATCCGCCCTTTAGGGCAAATACAAATTTCAATTGGCATAATATCTTCCTTGATTTATTAAGCGTACATTTGATTTAAACTTTATGTTTAAATCAAAAGCTATAACTCAAATGTAATTACGGATAATTTTATTATGTTTAACCTTTTCGTTCTATAGTCATAAATGACTATGATAAAAGCAGAGCCTACTCAAAAATAATATGTGTATTTAAAATGGCTGTGTTGGAAAAACATCAAACAACTTTAAATTTTGGCAACAAAAAAGCGAATCCGAAGATTCGCTTTTGTTAGTCAATATCACTAACTACTTGTGGTATTTACCTGACAACTCATGCACAGAATTGATAAATGCACCAGCATGCTCAGGATCAACATGTTGGTGAATACCATGGCCTAAGTTAAATACATGGCCAGTACCTTCACCATAACTTGCTAGAATTTGATCAACTTCTTGATGAATACGCTCTGGCGTAGCATACAACATTGATGGGTCCATGTTGCCTTGTAAAGCCACTTTATGACCTACGCGACGACGAGCATCACCAATATCAACAGTCCAATCTAAACCTAATGCATCACAGCCTGTTTCAGCCATAGACTCTAACCATAATCCGCCGCCCTTAGTGAACAAGGTAACTGGCACTTTACGGCCATCAGCAAAACGAGTTAAGCCATCAACAATTTTTTGCATATAACGTAATGAAAACTCACGGTAAGCGTGGTGTGATAACGCACCGCCCCACGAGTCAAATATCATTAACGATTGTGCACCGTTAGCCACCTGAGCGTTAAGATATAACACTACTGAGTCTGCTAACTTATCTAATAACATGTGTAATGCAGCAGGTTCTGCATACGCCATACGCTTGATTTTTTCGAAGGTTTTGCTTGAGCCGCCTTCAACCATATAAGTGGCCAAAGTCCAAGGAGAACCCGAAAAACCAATTAACGGCACAGAGCCATTCAGTTCGCGACGAATGGTACTCACTGCACGCATTACATAACCCAATTCATCTTCTGGATCTGGAATACATAATTTTTTGATTGCATCGATAGTATCCGTTGGACGTTCAAAACGCGGACCTTCACCTGCTTCAAAATACAAACCTAAGCCCATTGCGTCTGGCACGGTCAGGATATCTGAGAATAAAATCGCAGCATCTAAGTCATAACGACGTAACGGCTGTAAAGTGACTTCGCAAGCCAATTCGGCATTACGGCATAAAGACATAAAGTCACCCGCTTGAGCACGAACTTCTTTATACTCAGGTAAATAACGTCCTGCTTGACGCATCATCCATACTGGAGTGACATCAACAGGCTGCTTTAGCAACGCACGTAAATAACGATCATTCTTTAATTCTGCCATGTGGACTTTGTTCCTAGACTGTTATGATTTTTGCTGGGCGTTAGTTTAGCACTTACGCGATTAATGTAACCACTCATGCAGAATTTATGTGAGCTATTCCTAAATCTATGGTCGATTTTATTAACACAACCGCCACTATGCTCACAAAACACACAATACTGATGTGTAAATCGCAATTTATTGGATTAAAAGTTGCGTCGCGTTAAGTGGTTTGGTATAAAAAGTGTGCGCTAGCAAGAACAATCAAGAAGCCCGACAAATCGAGCCTTTGAAAACTTCGTTACCCCGTGATGGCATGCCATCACGGGGTTTTTTATTATCCCGCTCCAAGACTCCTGTCCTTTTCATCCCCAAAGCAAGCTCGTCGATAAGCAAATAAAAATAAAACAGTTGATCGCAATACACTTTGTCCAATACATTAGTTGTAACAGAATGGCTGCCAATTAGAGAGAAGACATGCTAACAAAACTAGAAAAAGCAGAAAAACGCTGGGGCGGTTCT
Source organism: Shewanella sp. AC34-MNA-CIBAN-0136 (assembly GCF_040309945.1). Classification (NCBI taxonomy): domain Bacteria; kingdom Pseudomonadati; phylum Pseudomonadota; class Gammaproteobacteria; order Alteromonadales; family Shewanellaceae; genus Shewanella; species Shewanella sp. AC34-MNA-CIBAN-0136. The sequence goes on from NZ_JBEOPJ010000002.1 coordinate 334,096, forward strand.
CATAATTTAATCGATCAATGGCTTAATCATCGCCGCAAATTATTAATCCAATATTTTATCGTTGCCGGATTAGCACCCTATTCTCGTAGCGAAAAATCACTTCCGAGCATGGATCAAGTGAAACAATTTTGTGCCCAATTAGTTGATTATGTCTCAGAAGGTCACTTTGAGGTTTACAACAACGTTATTAAAGCTTGCGAGAAGTTTGGTGAAACGAGTATCGAAACAGCCAACGCCTTATTACCGCTGATTAGCGAAAGTACTGACACGGCATTGGATTTTAATGATAAATATACCGACGCATCTGACGAACAAGTGCTGTATCAACTCGACAACGATTTATCACATTTAGCACAAGCGATGGAGTCGCGTTTCGAATTAGAAGATGAGCTGCTAGAATTGCTATATCAACGCCTTCCTTAATTGAGCCAGCCCATTAAAAAGTGCGATGAATTGACGCACTTTTTAATACGGTTAACTTGATTGCAGCAAACATTATTGCCGTTTATGCCAGTTTTCAGGCAACTCAACTTGTGACCACAAATGTTGACATAAATCTTGCGGCTGATGCCAATCGCCCATTTTTAACCACTCCACTAATGCATCGCCTACCTGTGGATACGCAATAGGTTTAGGTGACGGGCTTTTTAACCAACGCTTAAGCACAGCAGGATCTAAAGTTTGCATACTTTCTGCCGCAGCAAGTAATTCTAACGCCGCAACGTTAGCAGATTGCTCAAACTGACCCTGTAACGGTTTCACCAATAACTTTTTACCTAACGTCATCGCCTCACTGGCCAACTCAAAGCCAGCATTGCCAATCACCCCACCACATTGAGCCATGTGTTGTTTAAAGCCTTCACGATTAAAACCATGCCAATGAATATGCTCTGCTAATGGTTTCAATGGTTTAGTGCTGTGGTAAACAGAAAAGTGATATTGATCAAATGGGGCTAAAAAGGCAGCTATACGATCAGGCTCTTCAAAGGGTAAATAGACTAAAATTTGGTGGCTATGATCACCACCATTGGGCCACACCTCCACAAATGGAGGTAAAATAGGAAAGCCAAAATGATGCCAATGACAACCTAAAGCGATGTCAACGGGTGCAAAATGGTTGAGCAGAAATTCATTAAACCAGCTGTTACCTTGTTTAGGGACTGGATACTGTAATGCTGCTTGATGACTAATGGCGATTGACGGCACATTTTGTTGTTTGGCCGCCCAAGCACTCACAGGTTCAAAATCGTTTAAAACTAAATCATAACCCGTTAAATCGAGCTGCTTAATTTCAGATAAAATGGGAGTGGTTAAATTGTATTTGGCGGTTTTAACACAATTAACACGACCATTTTCGGTTACGAAAGTCATACCATTACGGGTCTGATAATCGCCAAAGCATTGCATATCAAAGTAGTGCTGTGGTGTTCGGCCTGAAAAAAGAAAATCGACATCGATATTATGTTGCTTAAGCGCAGTAGACATTACGCGTGCGCGGCTGATATGGCCATTCCCTGTGCCTTGAACTCCGTACAAGATTTTCATATTGCCTTACATCCCTCAACGGCTTAATGATCAAGATTAAAACGCTGTACTTCTTTCTACATAAACAGTTACTACATGAAGAGTGGCTACGCGAACCTTTACCACATGTACTGTGACGGCATGAGCGATTACTTCATGAGCGTTCTTAACATAAGCTTTACAGCATCAGTTGATCGACCAGAAATACCGAGCCGATCCCCAACCCAGCGCCAGCCATAATATCCACAGGATAATGAACTCCCAGAGCGATACGCGATGAGCCAACAAAACAAGCCCAAGCAAACGCAATCGGTGCTAAGGCAGGAAACACCAGATTTACCACGCTAGCAAACACAAAGGCACCAGCAGTGTGCCCTGAAGGTAAGCTAAATTTATCCGACGGTTCAAAACCAGACTCAAACCCAGCTAACGCATGGCAAGGACGATGACGTCGAATGCTATTTTTCAGCAGTAAATACAACGGAAACTCAACCAAGAAACTCCCCAACACTAAATTAAAAAAGTGCTGGCCATTAGGATGAAAAAACAATAGCGCAACAGATAAATAAGCATAATAGTGGCCATCACCGGTTGCAGATACACGTTTAGCAGCCTGACTTAGGCCGTTATCTCGACTAAATTGCGCTATCCAATAAAACCAATATTTATCTAACTGGCTGATACTCTTCATGCCTGACTCCATGTCAAACGTCGGCAATATCATTTAGCTAATATTGATCCGACTAAAGTTATGTATTTGTTAACAGTTTAGATAATAGACAGAGGTAATGAACACGAGGTGACAGTTAGCCTAAAGTTTTATGACACAGCCCAGAGTTGAGTTTCACGTTAGAAATAACCATAAATTCGAGAATAAGCATAAATTAGCGAATAACCATAAAGAAGCTTAACGGCTGATGTTTACCCGCGAGGTCACTTCAACTGAGAATAAGAGATGGGATAAATCGATAACAACGGTTTTATTTAAAATCGGTACTATGTGCTTGCCATTGATGTTACTCACAAGATGTATTGACTCGTCAATAGAGAGCTTATTGTGGGCCATTAAAACGCAGACAGGGGAATACAGAGCGGTTTGATAGCCATTTATTGATTTAAATCAAAGCGATTTAAAGCAATAACCCCTCAAGTTTGGCTTGAGGGGTTATTAATCGCGACCGTGTTATCGTCATTCACTAACACGATAACTTAATATGACTCGTGCAATTATGCAGTTTGTGGCTGTGCACCTTTATTACGATAAATCTTAATTAAGTGAAAAATGTTAATGCATGCAACAAAGGCATTCATGCCCGCTACTGGCCATGCTTCGATTGCATATCCGTAGGCGACAAAAAAAGAACAGCCAATAAAGTTTAACCATCTTAGTAAAACGATGTCTTTCATCATTAGTGAAATGGCAACCATAACGGATGCGGCATAGCCTAATACTTCAATAATATTGATATTTTCCATAAGAACCTCTGTTTCAGGCTCTCTGCCTTCCGTATGCGTAACGGGGGTTCCGTGCCCCTAAAGCTAGTATTATTTTGTAAACTAACATTAATAAATCTAGCAATATGCTAACAAACTGTAGAGCAAAAATGTAATTAAAAAACGTATTAGGATGACCTAAATCAACATATATCGACTAATTGGTTCAATTTGAAAGAAAATTACTTACAAATTTGATCCCTGTTCTCTATTTAGGCCAATGCGTCATCTGCGCATAAGTCACACCATAAGTTGATTTATAACAATCCAGTGATTGATAAGGCTTTTATTTTCATAAAAAGCTCATATAATTCATTTAACTTTGCTTTACCCAGCAATTTACCTTTGCTGTCCAACAGGAGTGAAATATGGAATACAACACCTCAGAACTCTGCGACATGTATATAGATGTAGTCGATGTCGTCGAACCAATGTTCAGTAACTACGGTGGTTGCAGCTCCTTCGGTGGCTCAATCAGTACAATTAAGTGTTTTGAAGATAATGGCCTGATTGCTGAAGCTTTAGAAGAAGACGGTGAAGGTAAAGTATTATTAGTCGATGGTGGCGGATCGTTAAGACGTGCCCTACTAGATGCTAGAATTGCTGAAATTGCTGTAGCCAATAATTGGGAAGGTATTCTCATTTACGGTTCAGTACGTGACGTTGACGCTCTTGAAGAACTTGATATTGGTATCCAAGCGCTTGCTTCGATTCCTGTCGGTGCTGAAAGTAACGGTGTGGGCGAAATCGAAATTCCAGTTAATTTTGGTGGCGTGACCTTCTTACCGGGTGATCATATCTATGCTGATAACACGGGCGTTATTCTGTCTCCAGAACCATTAGATATTGAATAACCCCGTCATAGCCAATTTAGCTTTGTAAAAAGCTGGCAGACAATTCCTTTAAAAACCAGCTATGCTGGTTTTTTTGTGGCTGTAATTCGGAGAATCACCATGTTTAGCGCATTTACTCAGCAGCATTGCGATGCATTATTAAGTTTACGCCCTAATGAAACCAAAATAGGCCAACAGGTTTATCTGGCATCGGCTGAACTGTCATTAGCGCAAAATGCACAACAGGCTAAATTCAGTGGCGCCCAGTTTGCCATTATTGCCATCGCAGAAGATGTGGGACCACGAGCTAACCTCGGGCGAGGCGGCGCTGATGATGCCTTTATCGCTAGCATGAAACAGTTAATTAATTTACAGTCCAATCGATTTCTTAATGGTAACGAATGTGCCATTTTAGGCCAAATCAGTCTTGATACATCAGTATCCACAACCGCTACCGTTGAACAATTACGCCAAGCAACCGCACAATTGGATGACATCGTCATTGCTGCAGTAAGTGAAATCATGCAAGCAGGATTAGAACCCATCGTTATCGGCGGCGGCCACAATAATGCTTATGGTTTATTAATGGCAACAAAAGCCACTACAGGCCTACCTGTCGCAGCCGTCAACCTCGATCCACACAGTGATTTTAGACCACGAGAAGGTCGCCACAGCGGTAATGGATTTAGTTATGCCGCCGCCAATGGCGCACTCGACCATTATCATATTCTCGGCTTGCATGAATTAAAAAATAGTGAAGAAACCCTAGAACAACTGAGCCTGTTTGGCGCTACATGGAACAGTTTGCAACAAATTTGGATCCGGCGTGAACTGTCACTAGAAACCGCATTAAAACAAATCGCTAAAGCATTAAATCAAACCCAACTGCCTGTAGCATTAGAGCTCGATGTCGATGCGATTGCCAATATGCCCAGCAGTGCAGCGACTTTTGCCGGTATATCGATACTCGATGCCTGCCATTATGTGCATTATATTGCTAAGCATTGTCCATGCCATTACGCTCATTTTGCAGAAACTGCCCCAGCATGTCATCACGCGGGTTTAGAAGCGGGTTACCGCGATGCAGGTCAAGGTCTCAGTGAGTTAATTTATGCTTATCTTCAGGGTCGATTAACCGGTCTGAATTAGAATCAGCTACGGCTATTCATTAAAGGCTAATTTTATGCTCTAATGCAGGCAATTTTTTAGCCTTAACTGCTGCTTTTTATTGGGGCTAATCGACGCGAAGCTCATTGCTGCGTTCAAGTTGAAGTGAAATGTATATTAGGTGCAAGGTAAGACAACTAATTGATTGTTGTCACACTCTCGCACCACAGCATTTCAGCAATCATTCGCAATGGCATACACTCGCTATTAATTATCGCACATTATAGGAATATACCGATGTCTGAAGGCGAACCGAAAAACACTCATTTTGGATATAAAACTGTCGAAGCCGATAAAAAAGCAGACTTAGTCGCTGACGTGTTTCATTCCGTCGCGGCAAAATACGACATTATGAATGACGTGATGTCTTTTGGAGTTCACCGCTTTTGGAAGCGCCACACCATTGAAGTCGCTGCTGCAAGACCGGGGATGAAAGTGCTTGATTTAGCCGGTGGTACTGGCGATCTCACGGCTAAGTTTTCACATTTAGTCGGCGATAGAGGTCAAGTCGTTCTTGCTGACATTAATGATTCCATGCTCAAGGTCGGTCGCACTAAATTACGTGACAAAGGTATCGTCAATAACGTCAGCTATGTTCAAGCTAACGCTGAAGCACTGCCGTTTCCTGATAACCATTTTGATATCATCACTATCGCGTTTGGTTTACGTAATGTTACCGATAAAGATGCGGCGTTACGTTCAATGCAACGAGTATTAAAGCCTGGTGGAAAACTACTCGTGCTTGAGTTTTCAACACCTAAACATGAATTAATGCGTAAAGTTTACGACATGTATAGCTTTAAGGTGTTACCTAAAATGGGCGCATTAATCACTAAAGATGCTGACAGCTACGAATACCTTGCCGAATCAATTCGGATGCATCCTGATCAAGAAACGCTTAAACAAATGATGGTAGATGCAGGTTTTGAACAAGTCGACTACACCAACATGACAGACGGCGTTGTCGCATTACATAGAGGTTATAAGTTCTAATGACCCCTAATCACTTTGCTTTGTTAACTTGTGCTGCCATTGAAACCGCTTTTAACCAACTGCCAGCACAGGCTAAAAGTGACTATGCTCGCCAAAAGTCATTGCACGGCAAAGTATTTTGTATCCAGCTGAGTCAGTTAAATTGGCCCATTTATTTGGTGTTTGCCAAACAAATTCAAGTACTCAGCCATTACGAAGGTGATGTAGCAGTAACCGTACGTGCTGATGTATCAACATTATATCAGCTGACTGAAGGCGCTAATTTAACTGAGCTTATCAAACAAGATAAACTCAGTTTGGAAGGCGATATTCAATTACTGCAATCGTTAAGCCATTATTTACAGAATATTCATGTTGATTTTGCCGAACCATTATCACGTTATATTGGTGATGCTCCGACGCATAAACTCGTTGCTACAGCAAAACAATTTAACCATGATATCAAGCTGGTCTTACAAAAAACTCGCTCACACATCAGCCAGTTAACCACTGAAGAATATCGCCTAGCGCCGCATAAAATCGAATGGCTACATTTTCGTGATAATCTGGACGAACTGGTGAGTCAAACCGAACGTATCGAAGCCAAGATAGCCCAATTAAGAGATCAAATAACGCAATGACAACTGCAAGTATCAGGCGTGGTTACCATGTCATTAAAACCATTCTGCATTTTGGCTTAGATGACTTAATACCTAAACACAAAAAGCCCTGGTATTTCGCCATTGTGCGCAACAGCTTATTTTGGATCCGTAATAAGCATAAAACTAAATCGCCTGCAGAGCGCTTAAAATTAGCGATGCAAGATTTAGGGCCGGTATACATCAAATTAGGACAAATGCTGTCGACTCGCCGTGATTTACTTGACGACGAATGGGCGTATCAGTTGGCCATGTTGCAAGACAGAGTGCCACCGTTTGATTCTGCTTTAGCACGAGAAGCCATTGAAGCTGAGCTTGGTGCTCCTATCGCAACCTATTTTGATGATTTTAACGATACACCACTTGCCTCTGCATCCATATCGCAAGTACACACCGCTACCTTAAAATCTAACGGTAAAGCCGTGGTGCTTAAAGTGCTGCGACCTAATGTTGAGCAGCAGATATTAGCTGACTTACAGTTAATGACTCAAACGGCTAACTTACTCGAAACCTTATTAGGTGACGGTAATCGTTTACGCCCAGCAGAAGTGATTGAAGATTACCGCACCACCATTTTAGGCGAGCTAAACTTAAAGCTAGAAGCGCTTAACGCCATCAAACTGCGCAATAATTTTCTGGATTCTAATTCGCTGTATGTGCCTTTTGTTTACGAAGAACACAGTTATCAACGCCTTATGGTCATGGAACGCATTTACGGTATTCCAGTCTCTGACACCGAAGCGTTACGAGCTCAAGGTACCAACTTTAAACTGCTTGCTGAACGCGGTGTAGAATTGTTTTTCACCCAAGTGTTTCGCGACAATTTTTTCCACGCAGATATGCATCCAGGCAACATTTTTATCAGTCGTGAACATCCAGACGACCCATTTTATATCGGCCTAGACTGCGGCATTATGGGCACATTAACCGAAGTGGATAAACGTTACCTAGCAGAAAACTTTTTAGCCTTTTTTAATCGCGATTATCACCGTATTGCCCAGCTGTATATTGAGTCAGGTTGGGTATCTGAACACACAGATATTATTGCGTTTGAACAAGCTGTAAAAGTAGTTTGCGAACCCATGTTTAATAAACCATTGGATGAAATTTCATTCGGTCATGTTCTGTTAGAGCTGTTTAGAACTGCGCGTCATTTTGATATTGTGGTGCAGCCACAATTGGTGTTACTCGAAAAAACCTTACTGTATATTGAAGGTTTAGGCCGTCAGTTATATCCACAATTAGATTTATGGCAAACCGCCAAACCCTTCCTAGAAAATTGGATGTCAGAACAAGTTGGCCCTAAAGCCATGTTCAATAAAGTAAAATCAAATGCGCCATTTTGGGCCGATAAACTCCCTGAGTTTCCTGAATTGATTTACGACAATTTAAAACTAGGCCGTAAATTACTCGGCACTCAACAGCAAATGTTAGATAAGTACTTGCGCTACCAACAGAAATCTCACAAGAGTAATTATCTACTTATCACTTCGGCTGTATTATTGATCTGTGGCACAATTTTATTTACTCAAATAGCTACACTATGGCCTGCATATACCTGTATAGGTGCAGGCATATTGATTTGGGCAATAGGATGGCGATCTAGGCCAAAGAATCGTAAGTTTTAGCTAGCACTAATTTATTAGAGGTTCATAATACTTAAAGAATTGGGTGTTATTATGGATTTTGAAATAACTTTTTTACAAAAACCATTTTTACTTTAAAGAGGAAAATCTTCATGGGCGGCATCAGTATTTGGCAGCTTCTAATCGTAGCGTTAATTGTCATTCTATTATTTGGGACTAAAAAATTGCGTTCTTTGGGCGGTGATTTAGGTGGAGCAGTAAAAGGCTTTAAAAACGCCATGACTCCAGAAGATGAAAGTAAATCACTAGAAGACAAAGACCAAACGGCAGCGACTTCGCAACAGGCTGCAGAAAAGCAACCTGAAACAGAATCTAAAGATAAACAGGCGTAATTTATTATGTTTGACGGTATCGGCTTTATGGAGCTGCTGCTGATCGGTATTTTGGGGCTAGTGGTACTAGGCCCCGAAAGACTACCGGTTGCAGTACGTTCGTTAACAGGTTGGATCCGTGCGCTTAAGCGCATGGCTAACTCTGTCAAAGATGAACTTGAGCAAGAGCTTAAAATTGATCAGTTACATGCTGATTTAAAAAAAGCTGAAAGCAAAGGTTTAGCCAATTTGTCGCCAGAGTTACAAGAGTCGATTGATCAGCTGAAAAAAGCCGCTGAATCAGTGAATCGTCCTTATAAGGTTGAAGACACATCACCTGTCGAGCCAAAAAAATCAGCTGACGAGTCTCCTTCAGTCAAAGAAGCTAAGTCATCTGAAGTGACTAGCGAAAACAGTTCAAACCCTAAATCAAACGGATAATCCATGTCGCAACAGCAACCGCTTATTAGCCATTTGCTTGAATTACGTAACAAATTGCTTAAAGCCATTGGCAGTGTGTTATTGGTATTCATTACTATTGTGTATTGGGCTAACGATATTTATCACTACATAGCTTTGCCTTTAATGCGCTCGCTTCCAGAAACGGGCAGTATGATTGCAACCGACGTAGCCGCGCCTTTTTTTGCACCCTTTAAATTAACACTAGTATTAGCATTCTTCATCGCCATTCCCTATGTGCTTTATCAAGTATGGTCTTTTGTAGCACCTGGGTTATACAAACATGAAAAACGCTTAGTTGTTCCCTTGTTAGCCAGCAGCACCCTGTTGTTTTATCTTGGAATAGCCTTTGCCTACTATATTGTTTTCCCAGTTGTATTTGGGTTTTTCACCAGTGTCGTTCCAGAAGGCGTGCAAGTTGCTACTGATATCAGCAGTTATTTGAGTTTTATTCTAAAATTATTTTTTGCCTTTGGTTTAGCTTTTGAAATACCTGTAGCAGTCGTTTTGCTTTGCTGGGCTGGTGTTACAACACCCGATGAGTTACGCCAAAAACGTCCTTATATTGTAGTAGGAGCTTTTGTTGTTGGCATGGTACTCACGCCTCCCGATATTATCTCGCAGACTATGCTAGCCGTACCAATGCTGTTATTGTTTGAAGGTGGACTAATCGCCGCGCGTTTCTACAGCAAAAAAGAAGATGAGCCAGAGAACGAAGAAGCTGAAAATTAAGCGATAAAGAAAGGCTCTACAGACTAAAATAATAAGGAAGAATCAATGCGTTTAAGTTTAATTGCCGTCGGGATCGTATTGATCTCGGCTAATGCATATGCCAATACCAATCTTGGCCAGCAACTGTCTATATGTGCAGCTAAAACGGACAAAACTGTGCGATTAACTTGTTATGACGAATTAGCGGCTAATGCTAAACCCAGTGCTCACATAATGACGACGGCAAATACAACTAAGATTGCCCCATCAGAGGCTCCAAGGCCACCCGCTACACCAAACGTTGTGTTACCTTTGGTTGCAACAAGTCCTCAAGTACTCAGCGTTGATGATTTTGGTTTACAAAAGAAAGTCATAGAAGATGAAGTCGATAAGATTTACTCTGAAGTCATTAGTGTTAAGAAAGATGCGTTAGGCGCATTTGTGATAACACTCAGCAATGGTCAAGTCTGGAAGCAAAGTAGCTCAAAGTATTATAAAATCAAAAAAGGTCAACGCATCTTTATTGAAACAGGTGCATTGAATTCATTTTTATTGGGTAGCGATGATCGCAATGCTACTACCCGAGTTAGACGATTAAAGTAACTACAGTACTTTTATTACATGACTCAATACATCGACATTGCTGTTAATCTGCTTAGCGACAGGCTGAAGCACGATATTGACACTATTATCAATGACGCGGCGAAACATCATGTTTCGCCGTTAATTGTTATTGGCAGCGATCTCGATGAAAGCTCCGACTCAATATCTCTCTGCCAACAATACCCGCAACAATTATACTGCACGACAGGTGTACATCCGCATCATGCATCATCTTGGGATCAACATAGCAAAGCACGTTTAACTCAGCTGGCCAAACAAGACACCGTGGTAGCTATTGGTGAATGTGGGCTTGACTACAATCGTGACTTTTCACCACGCCCGGTACAAAGAAAGGCATTTGCAGCGCAATTAGAGCTAGCTTGCGAACTCAATATGCCAGTGCTGATGCATTGTCGTGAAGCTCATAGTGATTTTATCGCCATTGTAAATGAGTATCGAGCTCATCTCCCTAATGCCTTACTACACTGTTTTACTGGCAGTAAAGATGAGTTAATTGAGTGCTTAGCCGCTGATTTATACATTGGCATTACTGGGTGGATTTGCGATGAACGTCGAGGGCAAGACCTTGCTCAATTAGTACCATTAATTCCTAATCATCGCATTATGGCAGAAACCGATAGTCCTTACTTATTACCTCGCAGTATGCGACCTAAACCTAAATCGAGTAAAAATTTACCCCAATACTTACCTTATATTGTCGAATACATGGCCAATTTACGCCAACAATCAGTACAATCATTAGCGCAAGAATGTTATAAAAACAGTTGTGACTTTTTCCAACTGCCAGTTCATTTTAGCGTGAATAATAACTCATGATGACCATCATATCGCATCATTTACAACAGTTATGCCAGTATCAATTTAGGATACTCATTGGATTTTTTTTGCTGTTTATTGGCCAAAATTGTTGGGCTAATACACTCTCTGGGATACCGCTTAGACTGACATCAGACTCCATAACAAAAATTGAGTTACAAGATTGGGTTTATGCCAATCAAAGTAATGATATTGAAACTCTAACCACATTATTACAACGGCCAGAAAACAGCTGGAAAAAACTTGATACCAATCAACCATATCAAATAGGCATTAAAAACTATTGGGTGAGTTTTAGTATATTTAATCCCAACGACCATCTATCACGCATTATTGCCTTAGATAACCCATTACTCGACAGTGTTAAAATATACCACCTGATCAATGGGGAACTGGTCAGTACTGAAATAATGGGCGACTCTTTACCGTTTAAGCAACGACCATTACAAAGCAATATCTTTTTATACCCAGTTAATTTTGAACCTGGTGATACACATACTTTTTATTTAAAAATAGACAGCAAAGGTAGCATCAGTTTGCCATTAGTGTTGTGGTCATCAAACGACCTAACCCAACTCACTGAAACTAAGAATTTGTTTAATGGCATGCAAATAGGATTATTACTCGCTATTTGCTTGTTCAGTTTGTTTATCGCGCTCGCGTCGGCATCTTATAGTTACAGTTATTACAGCGGCTATGTATTAGGGCTTACGTTACTCACGGCGACAATTCATGGCGTATCATTTCGCTATTTGTGGCCTCAATGGCCCATTATACAACAGTATATTTTCATTATTATTATCCCATTAACATTGGGTTTTTCATTGATGTTTACTGAAAAAGTATTGCAACTAAAATATCATAATCTAAAAATGCTGCGTATTTGTCGCATCATGGCAGTGCTTTGTTTTGGCTTAACGATCATCATGCCATTTATTAACTACAGTTTTGCGCTGTATGTTTTAGCATTTGTGGTGTTAACTATCAGCACAATCCTAATGGCTTTCTCATTAATCCAAGCTTTTAGCGGCCAACGCAATGCCCCTTTATATGCCATTGGTCGTATGGGCTTAATGATTGGGTGCATCATTACAGGGCTAATTTATCTCGGTCTATTCACCCTAAACATATCGCCACAGATCCCCGTAATGATAGGACTCACTTTTGAAGTCATCACCATGGCGGCAGTGCTCGCCTTACGTTATAACGATGAACGAAAGGCTAAATTTGAGATCCAGCAACAGACATTAGAGCAAGAACAACGGCTGCGAGAAATCCGTGAAGAAGCACTGCGTAGTGAGGCTGGAAATAGTGAAAAACTTGAGCAAATGGTTCAAGAACGGACACTTGAATTAGAAATTACCTTACGTGAACTCAATGAGGTGAATCAAAAGCTGACAGAACAAAACACCATAGACAGCCTTACTGGAGTGAAGAATCGTAGTGCTTTTGATCGTCGCCTCATTGCAGAAGGCCGTATTAGCCGACGCCAACAGACACCGATGTCTTTGTTAATGATTGATATCGATAAATTTAAAAATATCAATGACCAATATGGTCACCTTAGTGGCGACTACACCATAAAGATGATTGCAAATACATTATGTGAATACATTAAACGTCCAACGGATCTCGTATCACGTTTTGGTGGTGAAGAATTTGCTATTATATTACCGAGTACAGATATAGAAGGTGCTCTGCTAGTTGCGGAGCAAATTCGCCAAGCTATCAGCGATCTTACCATTGCCCATAATGGTTACACGATACCCTTAACGGTCAGTATCGGTGTGAGTGAGACAATTATCGACAGTGATGAGCATCCAATGCTATTACTAGAACAAGCAGATAAAGCCCTGTATAAAGCCAAACGCAGTGGCCGTAACAAAGTCTGCTATTACCCGCTCGAAACAGACGAGATCTAAACCAGGAGTCGAAATTGAATATTATTACTAGTGCCTTTCCACAGCGCAGAATGCGCCGCATGCGTAAACATGAATTTAGCCGTCGTTTAATGTCTGAAAATACCTTAACAGTTAACGATCTCATTTATCCAATGTTTGTGTTAGAAGGTTTTCAGCGCTCAGAAAAAATTGCTTCAATGCCAGGAATTGAACGATTTTCAGTTGATCTATTGTTAAAAGAAGCCGCTGAGCTGGTTGAGCTTGGCATTCCGCTTATTGCATTATTCCCCGTGACGCCAGCGGATAAAAAGAGTTTACTGGCAGAGGAATCTTACAATCCTGATGGATTAGTGCAGCGTGCCGTGCGTGAATTAAAGCAAGCATTCCCACAGCTTGGTATCATGACTGATGTAGCTTTAGATCCCTACACGACTCATGGTCAAGACGGTATTATCGATGACACTGGTTATATCATGAATGACATCACCACCGAGATCCTAGTCAAGCAGGCTTTATCTCATGCCGCTGCAGGGGCAGATATTGTCGCGCCATCAGACATGATGGACGGTCGTATAGGTGCAATTCGCCAAGCCCTTGAAGAAAATGGCTTTGTGAATACTCAGATCATGGCTTATTCCGCTAAGTATTCCTCAAGTTATTATGGTCCTTTTCGTGATGCTGTCGGATCGGCTAGTAATTTAAAAGGTGGCAATAAACACAGCTACCAAATGGATCCGGCCAATAGCGACGAAGCATTACACGAAGTGGCATTAGATATCCAAGAAGGTGCTGACATGGTCATGGTTAAACCAGGGATGCCTTATTTAGACATAGTACGCCGTGTCAAAACTGAATTAGCAGTGCCAACATTTGCTTATCAAGTCAGTGGTGAGTACGCCATGCACATGGCTGCTATTCAAAACGGTTGGTTAGCAGAAAAAGCCATTGTGATGGAGTCATTACTTTGCTTTAAGCGCGCTGGTGCAGATGGTATTTTAACCTACTTTGCTAAACGGGCTGCTCAGTGGCTTAAAGAACAAAACTCATAAACCTCCGATATTAAGTGGTTATAAAGCCAATCCATCTCGGGTTGGCTTTGTTAATTTAACACTGCCTACTTTGCGTCGGTTTAATTCAATTACCTCGTGGGACAAGTCACATACACCTCATTATCGTGATCAGCTCTACATCATAGCTCATAGTCTCTTAACAGCCCTGTTTAAGCATGCTTGAATACACTCAAGAACAGTATTTTCTTCTTAAGCGAGACATTATCATGCACAATAACGTTAGAACATTATTGGCCACCACGGCACTCTTTTTCAGTGCCCAAATGCTGCCTATGGCCGCATCTGCGAATTCAGGTTGCGCATTTGAAAAAGATCAACAAGGCTTTATGGCAACATGCAGCGAGGAGAAACAAGAAGTGATTTTAACTGGCGTAATCCAACCACAAACTCTAACGACTGAATTACCAGGCTATACTGAAGGGTTTACCAATTACCAAGTTGATGCGCAAGCAATCGATGTACTCAAAGCCATTAATGAACCGACGCAAATAGTCGTGATTATTGGCACTTGGTGCCCAGATTGCCATCGCGAAACACCGCACTTTATGCGAATTATTGAAGCGGCAGCCAATCCCAACATTGAAGTTGAATACATTGGTGTCGACCGAAGCAAGCAGGACCCTGAAGGTTTAGCGGCAAAATATGCGTTCAGCCGCATTCCAACGTTTATCGTTAAACAGCAAGGCAATGAGCTAGGTCGTATCGTTGAACGCCCTCAAGCCACACTGGAAGCCGATTTAGTTGAGATTTTAAAGTAGTTATGTAAGAAGTTATTGAAAATGTTTGTTTAAACAACTAAAAGTAATAACTTAATAATCAAAAAAATAGGTCACCAATGGTGACCTATTTTTTATTACGCTTATGTCAGTAACTACAACGAGACTTTAGCGGCTATGCGATCGGCTAACAGTTGTAATACGCCTTCGCGAAGTGCGCCACCAGCAAGATGTAAACGACTCATTGATAGACTTTCAAACAACGCGATTAAAATCGCAACTCCCGCAGCAAATGTGGGAGCTTGTTCGGCATTTAAGCCGTTAATACCACTAAGCCTGGCATCTGCTTGCGATAATATTTCATCACGAAAAGCATACAAAATCTTAAGGGTAATCACTTCAGAGCGTTGTCGATGCTGTAACACCGATACCACTGATTGAACCGCACCAGAAGCCCCTACAACACTTTGCCACCCTAAATTGAGTAAGTGAGGACGATGTTCTGCCAAAATCATATTAACGTAATCTACGGCCTGTTCAAAATCGATGCTTTGAAGCGGCGCATGACTAAAAAATCGTTGATTAAATAGCACGCACCCCATTGGCAAACTGGTTTTAAACAACACCTGATTGCCGTCACCAATAATAAACTCGGTACTGGCGCCGCCAATATCAATCACTAACCGGCGTCCCTCACCTTTAGTGGTGGCCACCATACCTTGATAAATCAGTTCAGCTTCGCGCAACCCCGAAATGACCTCGATTGGATGCAACAATATTGGCATCGCTCGCTGGTGAAATTCATCGGCATTACGGATAACACGCAAAGTAGCGGTAGCAAATACAGCCACATTAGCGCTATCGATATGGTGCTGCGCTAACATGTCGGCAAACATGGCTAAGCATTCTAAACCACGCAGCATAACAGGTTCAGACAACATACCGTCATCACCTATACCTTCGGCAAGGCGTACTTTGCGTTTATATTTAGCGATAACAATCGGCTTATTACCCACCGAATTAGCCACTAACATATTGAAACTGTTAGAACCTAATGTTATCGCCGCATACGGCTGAGATACAGTTAACAATGGCATTGACTATGGTCTACGAGTCCTATGGCGTGGCGGACGCGAAGTATTTCCACCACTACGATGCGCACCTTTACTTCCACCATCACGAGTCCGAGATGTAGGAGGCTTACGATGAATACGCGCCGGAGGCGGAATATCATCTAGTAACGCATCTTTATCGTAATTAGACACTGGAATTGAATGATTAATATAAGTTTCAATTTCAGGTAAATTCAGTGCATATTCTTCACAAGCAAAACTGACTGAAATACCTTTCTGTCCCGCACGACCTGTTCGGCCAATACGATGCACATAATCTTCACAATCATCAGGTAAATCATAGTTATATACATGTGACACATCAGAAATATGTAACCCACGAGCGGCCACATCTGTTGCCACTAAAACATCGATATCACCTGAGGTAAATTGCTCAAGAATGCGAATACGCTTCTTTTGCGGAACATCGCCGGTTAACAAACCCACACGATGACCATCACCTTCTAAATAAGACCACAACTTTTCACAGCTGTGTTTTGTGTTCGAAAACACAATCGCTTTATCTGGCCAATCTTCTTCGATTAGACTCAGTAATAAACGCATCTTGTCTTCCATCGACGGATAGAAAATTTCTTCTTTGATATTTTTAGAAGTTTTTTCTAATGGTTCGATTTCAACTTTTTCAGGATCATTCATATGATCGTATGCTAATTCCTGCACTTTCATTGAAAGCGTGGCAGAAAACAACATATTCAAACGTGACTTAGCATCAGGCATTCTGCGGAACAAAAAGCGAATGTCTTTAATAAAACCAAGATCAAACATACGGTCGGCTTCATCAAGCACAACGGCTTGAATGTGGCTTAGACTAATGACACCCTGACGTACATAATCAATAATACGTCCGGTGGTACCAATCAGAATATCAACGCCTTTGTCTAATACAGCGCGTTGGGTTTCATAGCTTTCGCCACCGTAAACAATACCAACTTTCAAGCCTGTATGTGCCGCTAATAACTTGGCATCTTTAGCAATCTGAATTGCTAATTCTCGCGTTGGCGCCATAATAATAGCGCGGGGTTCGGTTGCTTTGCGACTCTCAGGTGCAGCAACATTGAGTAAGTGGTTAAATGTGGCCACTAAAAATGCCATAGTTTTACCGGTGCCGGTTTGGGCTTGTCCGGCAATATCTTTTGCATTAAGTAAAATAGGTAAAGATAACGCCTGTATTGGCGTGCAAAACTCAAAGCCGTTCTCGTTCAATGCCGCGAGTATTTCGGGCTTTAAAGGGAAGTCGGCGAATTTCTGGGTCGATAAATGTGTTTGGCTCATAGCACAAGCATACCTGTAGGGGTTGCAAAAAAAGATTCGATCGTTTGAAATAGCTACATTACTAAAACGGTCTCTTGAAAAGCTATTTAACTGACCCAATATACATGGTAAGCCATTAATAAACTAGCAATGGAACCAAATCTGGAGAACTACATGAGCGATAAAATTGTATACCTAAGCGATGACAGCTTTGAAAACGACGTATTAAAGTCTGAAACACCAGTATTAGTCGACTTCTGGGCTGAGTGGTGTGGTCCTTGTAAAATGATTGCCCCAATCCTAAACGATGTTGCCGAAGAGTACGCAGGCAAACTAACCGTCGCAAAACTAAACGTTGACCAAAACAACGTTTCACCTGCGAAATACGGCGTACGCGGTATTCCAACATTGTTAATGTTCAAAGGTGGCGAGCTAGTGGCAACTAAAGTTGGTGCACTATCAAAGACGCAACTAAAAGAATTCATTGACGCTAAAATCTAACTAGAAATAGCCTAGAAATGTTAAACGGCACAAGTTTTGAACAATTTGTGCCGTTTTTAGATTTTATTTACGCTAAATTTCTGGACGGCCAACATATAAAGTGCTAATTTATTCATCAGATTTTTTCAATTAACCTCTTCTCGTTTATCAATCATAAAATATCTTTTCAAACTTGCTGATTGATTGCGGTAAGCTTCGTCGCGCAAAACAAGACTCCCATACATGAATTTAACAGAATTAAAAGACACGCCAATTTCAGATCTAGTTTCGCTTGCTGAAAGCATGAATCTGGAAAATATGGCTCGTACCCGTAAACAAGATATCATCTTCTCAATTTTGAAAGCTCACGCTAAAAGCGGAGAAGACATCTTCGGTGGCGGTGTATTAGAAATCCTCCAAGACGGATTTGGATTTTTAAGAAGTTCAGATGGCTCATACCTTGCGGGTCCTGACGATATTTATGTTTCTCCAAGTCAAATTCGTCGATTTAACATGCGTACTGGTGACAGTATTTTTGGTAAAATTCGACCGCCGAAAGAAGGCGAAAGATATTTTGCACTGTTGAAAGTCAGTGAAGTCAACTTTGATAAACCAGAAAGCTCTCGCAACAAAATCCTGTTTGAAAACTTAACCCCATTACATGCAGAAGAACGCCTTCGCATGGAGCGCGGTAATGGTTCAACAGAAGACATCACCTCGCGTATTCTTGATCTTTGTTCTCCAATCGGTAAAGGCCAACGTGGTTTGATTGTTGCGCCGCCAAAAGCCGGTAAAACATTATTACTGCAAAACATTGCTCAAAGTATTACTTACAACAACCCAGATGTGGTGTTAATGGTATTACTTATCGATGAACGTCCTGAAGAAGTGACCGAAATGCAGCGTATGGTAAAAGGCGAAGTGATTGCTTCTACCTTTGATGAACCAGCCAGCCGTCACGTTCAAGTAGCCGAAATGGTTATCGAGAAAGCAAAACGTTTAGTTGAACACAAAAAAGACGTCGTCATTTTGTTAGATTCGATTACTCGTTTAGCCCGTGCTTATAACACCGTCATCCCTTCATCGGGTAAAGTGTTAACCGGTGGTGTTGATGCTAACGCACTGCATCGTCCAAAGCGTTTCTTTGGTGCTGCACGTAACATTGAACACGGTGGCAGCTTAACCATTATCGCCACAGCCTTGGTTGATACAGGCTCGAAAATGGACGAAGTAATCTACGAAGAATTTAAAGGTACTGGTAACCAAGAGTTACACCTTTCTCGTAAAGCTGCTGAAAAACGCGTATTCCCTGCGATTGATTTCAATCGCTCTGGTACTCGTCGTGAAGAAAAGCTAACGACAACTGAAGAACTTCAAAAAATGTGGATTTTACGTAAAATCTTACATCCAATGGATGAAGTTTCTGCAATGGAATTCTTAATCGATAAATTGGCTATGACCAAAACTAACGAAGAATTCTTCACAGCAATGAAACGCGCTAAGTAATTAATTACCTAAACGCAAAATAATCGCAAAAATGCCGCTAATTTAGCGGCATTTTTATATGTATATCACGGTTACTAACAAAGCCATGCCTAGAATCTAGAGCGGACTTCGTCCTGATAGTACGCTTCGCTGCTATAAAAGCTTTAGCTTGTATCGTCTGTAGCTGCGTAGCACTCTAGCATCTAGTATTTGTACATCTCCCGCTTACCATCGCCTGCTATCGCTTTACCGCCTGTCATCGCTCTTCCGCCTTTAAAGCTTTAGCTTGTATAGCATCTAGCAGCGAAGCGCTCTAGCATCTCGTAGTCTCGAGCTTTTCCGCTATACAGCAGCCATTTTCCGACGTAAATACGCAATTTGCTGCATATGCGGTAAATCTTTCGGGCAAGTATCTTGGCAGCCGAGTAACGTCATGCAACCAAACACGCCATCTTGATTACCTATGACATGGTAAAAATCATCTGCACTGCGAGTGTCACGGCTGTCTAATTCAAAACGGGCAATTTTCATCATACCGACTGCGCCAACAAAAGTGTCACGCATTTGTTTAGTCGCACAAGCAGAAACACATACACCACATTCTACGCATCTCTCTAACTCATAAAGCTTGGTTGCTTCTTCCGGTGACATCGGCGTTTCGATACGATGAATATCATTATCTGCACTATTCGGATGCAACCACAACGATAAACGCTCAGATAATTCGCGCATAAATTTACCGGTATTTACTGACAGATCGCCAATTAAATCAAAGCCAGGTAATGGCATCAATTTAATATGTCCATCTGGATAATTAGCGGTTAAGGTTCGACAAGCTAACGTCGGAAAACCATTGATCACCATGGCACAACTGCCGCAAATACCCGCACGACAAACAAAATCAAATTGTAGTGATGGGTCTTGTGTTTCACGTAGCTGATTCAACGCGATAAACACCGTCATTCCGGGTGCCTCTGTTAAGCTGTAACTCACCATTTTAGGTTTGTCGCCAGGCTCTTGCGGGTCATATCGAAAAATTGAAAAAGTTAACGTGCGTGCTTGGCTCATATTACTTTTCTCCAGACTCAGCGTTGGTTTTGGCTACAGTATCAGTGAAGCGCTGATTACGTGGTTGATATTCTTCAGGTAACTCATAAGGCATTAATGCCGCTTGCTTGGCATACCTATCTGCATCGTCACCGAGTTCAGCTAAAATAGCTTCAACCTGTTGCTGACGTTTTTGGGTATCAGGATGAGCAATCGCATTATCAACACCATAACCTCGATAACCAGGCGGTAATTCCATTCGCATCACATCGAGCGCTTCATAACTCATTTCTGGTCGTAAGCTATTAGCATCTGGCCAACGGGTTAATGTACGATTCAACCAGTCTTGGTCATTACGCTGTGGAAAATCTTCACGAGAATGCGCGCCTCGACTTTCGGTACGAGCAAGCGCCCCGCATGCAACGGTCACAGCCACTTTCAACATCCGTTTGACGCGTAACGCTTCAACTAATTCAGGATTTGCATGACGTTTTTTACACTTTAACCCGAGGTTTTTCGAACGTTCAAGCAGTTCAGTTAATTGGTTAACAGCCAGTTCAAGTTCAGGCCCATTGCGGAAAATACCGACGTAATCCATCATGATTTTTTGCATTGCAGCTTTAAGTTTAAATGGATCTTCTGTTCCTTCGCCCTCAATAAGCTGATCAACTTCTGTTTGTAACTGCTTACCAAACTGGGCGATTAAATCGGTATCAACGACCAAACTATTTTGCTCACCAAAGTCAGCAACATACTTACCGATAATCATTCCGCCAACCACAGTTTCTGCTAGGGAGTTGCCACCGAGTCGATTAAAGCCATGCATATCCCAACAAGCAGCCTCTCCAACACTAAACAACCCTGATAATTGTGGACTTTCGCCATTGGCTTTAGTACGAATACCGCCCATAGAATAATGTTGTGTAGGCCGAACAGGGATCCAATCTTTAACCGGATCAATACCTAAAAAGTTCTCACAAATCTCTTTAACTTCACGCAAATTGGTATCAATGTGCTTTTGACCTAATAAGGTAATATCCAGCCATAAATGCGGCCCATAAGGGCTATTTACGCCTTTTCCTTTGCGCATATGCTCAGTCATTCTACGAGACACAACATCTCGCGAAGCCAGTTCTTTTTTCTCTGGTTCATAGTCGGGCATAAAGCGGTAACCGTCTTTATCACGCAGCACACCACCATCACCACGGCAACCTTCCGTCGTTAAAATACCCACTGGAACAATAGCCGTAGGATGAAACTGTACCGCTTCCATATTGCCCAGCGTCGCGACGCCAGTGTCTAGCGCCAATGCTTGACCAATCCCCTCACAAATAATGGCATTGGTCGACACCGCATAAATCCGCCCATAGCCACCTGTGGCAATAGTGGTAGATTTAGCGATGTAAGCGCGTAACTCACCCGTAATTAAACAGCGAGCGATGACACCATGGCAACGTTCACCATCATGAATAAGCGATAATGCTTCCATCCGTTCATGCACTGGAATGCCTAACGAAATAGCCTTATTATCGACGGCATACAATAAAGAATGACCTGCACCGTCTGCGGTATAGCAAGTACGCCACTTTTTGGTACCACCAAAATCACGCGCGTTAATGAGTCCATGAGCAGCTTCTGCTTCAGTGATAGTCACTTTTTCCGCATTAACAATAACTTGTCTATCGCCTTTAGTTACTCGAGTCCAAGGAACGCCCCACTGAGCTAACTCTCTTACCGCTTTGGGTGCACAGTGAGCAAACATTCGAGCAACATCTTGATCGCAGCCCCAATCGGAACCTTTTACCGTATCTTGAAAATGGATGTCTTCATCATCACCTTCACCTTTTATGGTATTGGCTAAACTGGCTTGCATGCCACCTTGGGCAGCGACAGAGTGCGATCTTTTAGCGGGAACAAGCGATAACACCAAGGTATCGAGGCCACGTTCTTTTGAGGCTATCGCGACTCTTAACCCTGCCAGTCCAGCGCCTACTACCAAGGTGTCGGTATAAATAATTTTCATTTTAATTCCTTATAACATCGACACATATGGCACCACAGGTAACGCCAAAGAACGGCCAATAAAAATATAAGTCAGCAAACTCGCTACTCCTAGCACCATTAAATACGCTAACAGCACCTTAGCAAATTTGAGCATGGCAAAGCGTTGCTCAACCAAGCCCCATTTCACCACTACTCGATATAAACCAAATACGCCATGCACTGCTACAACAGGTAATAGCAGGATATATAAAACCCAAGCATTAAGGTGGTACACACGCTCGGCCGAAAGATGTGGGCCTATTTCAGGATTGGTTATCATGGTGAATAAGTGCGTTGGCACGAGGAAGAACAATAAAAAACCAGTGATCATTTGCCAAAACCAGATTTTGGTATCTTCATGAGGTAAAAAACGCATTTGATTGCGTAAGGCGCGCCATTGGCCTAATTGAGTCGGAAAACGCCGTAATGCAAATACCGCATGGATCAGTACTACCAATAACATAAAGCAGGAAAAAATTTGAGTTACCAGCGGGTAACCATGACCAGTTTCACTGAATATTCCACCCTCAAGAAACTGTGCCACTTGGTAGAAGGCTTCTTTGCCAAACAAAATACTCGACTCAAAATGCAAATGCATCACTAGAAAAAGTCCCAGTATTACACCGGACAAACTTTGTAGTTTATCCGCTCGAGCAGCCCAAAGAGGGTGAGCAAAACCTTTGTCGGTATTTACCGCACTGTCGACTTTCGTTTGCAAAGAATTCGCAGCCATAAAGCATCATATCCTGTTAAGCACAATAACAAGTATTGACCATATCAAGAGTTTTTGAATAGCGGCAATGAACAATGATCAAACCGTGATAGTGTTCACCTATTATTAAGCGGGAGTTAGAAGCATGTCACACAAACTAGCAAATAAAAACTTAAACAATACTGATAGTTAACTAAATATCGAAACGAGTATTCGGTAGATAAAACAATCTAACGTGTATCTAAAAAGGTGTCGTTACGCTAATAATTACGGGCAATATTGACGTAACTTATCGCGTAATAGCAACATGACCTGAGTGATATTTTCGCGACCAGGACAGATCAAATTTAACGCAACTGACTCACCAACACATTCAGTAAGTTTCGGGACTAACTTACCTGTTTTCTTATCATCAGCAATATCCTGGGCGATTTTTAATATAAACGTGACCGAAAATGGTCCATCTTCATCTAGTAAACAACCAATAAACTCTCACCTAAACGAGCATCTTAAAATAACTTGGGTATAATAAGCGCCAATTTGATATTACTTTTACCACAGTTAGGAAAATCCCATGGCTTGGATCCAATTACGCATTCACACTCATCGCGATAACGCCGACTTGCTTGGCGACTTATTAATGGATCACGGTTCACTTTCCATCACCTACGAAGATGGCCAAGACGAGCCTATTTTCGAACCTAAGTTAGGTGAAACACCGCTGTGGCAAGATACCGTAATGATTGCATTGTTTGATGCAGGTACTAACTTAGCACCCACAATCGAATTTTTAGAATCGATGCCATTTTTAGGCAAAGGCTTTAATCATAAAATTGAACAAGTCGAAGATAAAGACTGGATCCGCGAATGGATGGACAGCTTTCACCCAATCCAATTTGGTACACGTTTATGGATTTGCCCTAGCTGGCGTGAAATTCCTGATCCGACTGCGGTTAACGTCATTCTCGATCCAGGTTTAGCCTTTGGTACAGGTACTCACCCTACCACCGCCTTATGTTTAGAATGGTTAGACAGCCTAGATTTATCAAACCAAGAAGTCATCGATTTTGGTTGTGGATCGGGTATTTTGGCTATTGCCGCAATCAAACTCGGCGCCAAGAAAGTAACAGGTGTTGATATTGACTATCAGGCTATTGACGCTTCAAAAGCCAATGCTGAACGTAACGACGTAGTGGATAAATTGGCCCTATATTTACCAGAAGATCAACCAGCCAACTTACAAGCAGACGTATTAGTCGCCAATATTCTTGCCGGTCCGTTAAAAGAGCTAGCGCCGCTGATAGCTGAAAAAGTCAAAATTGGTGGCAAACTGGCGCTATCGGGTTTATTGCAAGAACAAGCACAAGAAGTATCCGACTTCTACAGCCAATGGTTCATCATGGATCCAGTATGTAACAAAGAAGACTGGAGTCGCTTAACAGGAATACGTAAGTAGCCTGCCCACAAGCCTAAAACGCACTCAATTATGGGCTATATTATGAACGAATTGCGTGCGTAAATTCTCGTTTACAGGTTGTTAACATCAATAATTGACACTGGTATATATGAAAACGTCTCTCTGCAACACGCACCAGTGCTCAAAAATGGCCGAAAAACGCCAATTATTAGTCAAAGATGTGACGGCTAATAAAAGTCAAGCAAAAAAGTTGCATTTAGGTCATTTATTGACCTTTTCACGGCCGTAAAAAAGGGCTACTATAGCGCCCCTTTGGAGAGCAAGGTGAAGTCCGAAATGCAAATTGGCCCGTATCAACTGTCTAATCAGCTGATTGTGGCACCAATGGCAGGTGTCACCGATCAGGCCTTCCGAAATCTCTGTTTACGCTATGGCGCAGCTTTAGCCGTATCAGAAATGCTTTCATCGAATCCCGACGTTTGGGACAGCGACAAAAGCCGCCAGCGCATGATGCATTCTGGTGAAGAAGGAATACGCTCCGTACAAATAGCAGGTGCAGATCCTGATTTAATGGCCAATGCCGCTAAGTTCAACGTTGAACAAGGTGCGCACATCATTGATATCAATATGGGCTGTCCAGCAAAGAAAGTGAATAAAAAATTTGCTGGTTCTGCGTTAATGCAAAGCCCCAGCTTAGTAAAAGAGATTTTACAAGCCGTGGTTGCTGCAGTAGACGTACCAGTAACGTTAAAGATACGCACAGGTTGGGAGCCTGAACATCGTAATGGTGTTGAAATAGCCCAAATTGCTGAAGATTGTGGCATTGTCTCGCTCGCCGTTCACGGCCGAACCAGACAATGCATGTACAAAGGCTTTGCCGAGTACGACACCATAAAAGCAATTAAACAGAATGTCTCAATTCCTGTTGTCGCTAACGGGGACATCGACACACCAGAAAAAGCCAAGTTTGTACTTGACTACACTGGCGCCGATGCCCTGATGATTGGAAGAGGTGCACAAGGACGGCCTTGGATTTTTAAAGAAATCCTACATTATCTGGAAACAGGTAAAAAGTTAGCGCCAATTAAGGCAGAAGAGCAACGCAGTGTGATGCTTGAACACCTTAAGAAACTTTATGACTTATATGGCGAATACAAAGGTGTCCGATTTGCTAGAAAGCATGTCGGGTGGTACCTAAACCATGAGGAACAGCGCCAATTTCGTGCTGACTTCAATCGGCTTGAAACCGCTGCCCAGCAACATTCCCTCGTAGAATGTTATTTTGATGAATTAGTTTAGAATTTAATAAAGAGCAGAATAGAATGTTTGATCAGACAACTAACACAGAAGTTCACCAGCTTACCGTAGGCAAAATCGAAACAGCAAACGGCACTATCAAGCCGCAGTTATTACGTGACGCAGTAAAACGTGCCGTGACTAACTTCTTCTCTCAGTTAGACGGTCAGGAAGCTTCTGAAGTATATGAAATGGTATTGTGCGAAGTTGAAGCACCTTTACTAGACATCATCATGCAACACACTCGTGGCAACCAAACGCGCGCTGCTAATATGTTAGGTATCAACCGTGGTACTTTACGTAAAAAATTAAAGAAATACGGCATGAACTAAGACTCGCGTCTAAGTGATTGTAATAAAACGGGCTTATCAGTAATGATAAGCCCGTTTTGCATTTATCAGTTACACTCGTAGTAACACATCACTTATCAGCAAGTGTTATATACGAGTAGAAACAGTCATCCATTTCTAATAACTACTGCACCTGTTGCGGAGAGATTTTGGTTTTATCAATGGTATTGCTACAACTAGGCACGCGGTTACCTCGATAATTGTTACAGCCCCAAAAAGCCCCTCGAGCACTTTCTCGTAAACTCATATCACCGCCACAGACGTTACATATCGGCGCCATATGGCCACAACTGTCATTGAGACATACCTTGAAACCGACAAAACGTTTGCGTGTCATCGGACTGCCGCATTCGTCACAGCCTACTTCTTTGTGATCGCATAATGGAAAGTGTGAGCAAGAAAAGAATGATGTGAACTTACCCACTCGTGGTTTCAATATCCCAGTTGTACATCGGACACAGTTAATTTGTTCGAACAAGGATTGCACTAAAGACGTACTAAATTCTTGTTGTTCAACGGCATAATCTTGTTGGATCAGTTCCACAATAAATGGGCTTACATTGGTCATATCGGCGATAACGTAAACTCGGTGCTTTGCACGAGTTAGCGCGACATAAAATAAACGCCGCTCCTCTGCAAATTCAAAATTTTCAGCTTTAGGTAAAAACGCATCAAGTAAAGGTGGCGTTATTTTTTTCGACGGAAATCCATGTATGCCTTGGGTCATTCCCATAATCACCACATAGTCGGCCTCTTTACCTTTGGAAGCATGAAACGATAAACACTCAATCACGAACATCGGGTATTTAGCCATTAACTGACGCAACATGTCTTTATCTGGCAACTGAAACCAGAAACGGGCCAGCAAATATACTGTCGGTTTAGCTTTAAGCTTATCACCAGCTTGAGTAACGCGGACGGCCAGAGCATTTAAGGCTTGCTCTAATGCGTTGTTACTCGGCTCATCTTTAGTTGCGCCCTCATTGGTACCACGACGAAGTATTGATACTGCAGGCTTGGCAACTTGTACCAATGAATGGATATCTTTGTTGAGTTGATGCGGGTTTTTACTCACAAAAGCGCTAGCCACTTCACCGATACGGTTATTAAATCTAAAAGTAAGATCCAAATGCGTTTCGCTGGCATGGCCAAAATAACGTTTAAATTGAGTCGTTAAACGGACATCTGCACCACTAAAGCGATAAATAGCCTGCCAATCGTCGCCAACACAAAATAATGAAGTATCACTGTTACCTTTTTTCGTGCGCGAATCTCGCAAAGCTCGCACTAAACGCGCTCTGGGTTCTGAAATATCTTGAAACTCATCGACCATGATATATCGCCATGGACTGACATATTGACCACTTTGCAGGTATGCGAGCGCTTTGGCTATCATGTCCTCAAAGTCGATATCACCGTGAGCTGATAAGTACTGTTGGTACTGCTGTAAAATGGGTTCGAGTAATTCAAATGCTTTACGCGTTTGGGCCGCATCAGCAGCATTGGCAAATACCTTTTCCAGCCCAGCCTCGTCAATACAAGCTGCTTTGTATAAGCCAATGAGCTGACTAAACAGTTTTGCCAGCTCAGTCACTCGCCCAAGCTCATAAAGAGTTGCCAATATCGCGTCATCGGGTAAAGGTGAGTAGTTAACTTTAAATACCGTTAAAGCTTGCTCAAGCTTGTTGATTAACTGATTTTTCTTGTGCTGATAATAAAATAATTCGATGCAGTTGGTTTGGCGCTGATGATGTAACAGTCGTTTCCATTCCATTGATGCTAAATAGGCTGCTTGATCGATATAAGGAGCCGTATTATTGGCTTCATCAATGCCATAATATTCAATATAAACCTCATATTCAGGTAGATAAAAATCAGCTTGGTACTGGCGAAAATCAACCGTGCTGACATCAAATTCATACTTAGCTTCATATTGATACTCTATGCCATTGGTAAACAGCCAATTAGCGATATACAGCTCGCCAAAGCTTTTAACTCTTTCACCTTTCAATGAGCGAATGTCATTATCATTTAAATATTCAAAATACTCACCTTGTATTGAAAATTCGAATGGGCTTTTTTCAACGTAATAATAACGACTGAAATAGTCAAAAAGTTGTTTACGATAAGATTCATTTTCAATCAAAACTTCTAATCTATCGTGCACCCATTTGTCTTTGGCGGGTTCATCATTTACCCACGCTGATAAGCTAGGTTTCACACCTTCAACATCGGCAATAATTTTCAGGCCTAAACTGTGAAAAGTACTGGCCTTAATATCATCACTGCCCAGTTTGTGTTTAATTCGCAGATCCATTTCCATGGCGGCTTTTTTGCCATAAGCCAGTAATAGAATGTCATTAGCTTTAGCTTGGCCACTATTTAGTAAATAGCCTGCACGGCCTACCATTACACTGGTTTTCCCCGTGCCAGCGCCCGCGAGCAGTAGATTATTATCATCATCGATAATACATGCTCGGCGCTGCTTATCGGTTAATGGCTGTGACTCCACATGATCAAAAAAGTCTGCAAATGCGAGTAACTGCGATTGAATATAGCCTTCACGTAGGCGATCTATATCAGCTTTATTCCAGTGGTAAAAACCGTGTAGTTGAATTAATGCGGTACGTATATTGGCGGGTAACTCGACCCCTTCACTCCAGGGAAACCAGCGAAAATACTCACGCTCGATTCTAGCGCGCATTTTTTCTAGTAATGACTGGCGTAAATACCGGCTTGATATGGCTTTTTCAACTCGTAATATCAAATCGCACAGCGATTTTTGATGAGATAAAGCCCAGAGTATTTCGACCTGTTGCTTAAAATGAGATTTAGCCAAATAACTTAAAAATGGAATTTGATAATGAGCACCAGCTGCCTTAAAACTCAGTAAGTTACCGAGTAAACTGGCACTAAATAGTGGCGGATGATCTAATTGCTGCCATGATAATTGCCCCATAATAAGCGGTTTATTGGTATGCCGAAATCTTGCTAAAAATCGGCCTTGGCTAGGCATAAAAGTCATCCCCTCTTGCGTCAATTTGATCGCATTTACGTCACGCTGATACAAATGCCCAAACCAACTATGAGGGATAAAGTTAACTGAATTTTCTAATGACAAAGTAAAACCTACGACTCAATGGTTTCAGGGGTAACCGGCTTATATTTAAGATAACTATATCGTAATTAAGCATTCATTACGGATAATACTGGGTGTGCGAATGACTCAATGGGCTTTCGCGCTGACACCAATGATAATTGATTTACATTAACCATAAAAGTAAACATATACACAGCATTTAACATACTGAGCATGACATTTGTCCGCGGCTCAATCGCTAGTTCTGCCGACAAATCCCAGCGGGCGACAAAACCACTATTTATTTTCAAGCAACAACGCTAAACGATGGTTATATTTCAGTAGAGATGTCTATCTAAGCATCATTTAGTCTTTTTACATCAATAAAGATAAAAATAAAATAACAATATTAAACAATCACTTATTAATTTCATATTCACCTCGCAAGACAATAATGCCAATTAAGAAAAAATAAATGGAATAGAATCGACGACCGCCTCGTTATCACAGTGTCAATCACGACATTACGAGGGAATTAAAAATGAAAACATTACTTAAACCAACGATTATTGTTCTGGCTTGTTTCTCAACCATGGCAATAAGTGCCGAAATGTCAGCATCGACAACCGTATCAGCCCAAGCTGATGTTCAATTAAGCCAAAACCAACAGAATAGCCCAAATGCTAACGCTGAAACACAAAGCAATAATGAGTCAACAATGGCCTCAAGCGAGCCGACCAACACCGCCTCAGATCAAACGGCTTCAAATGAAGCAGAGTCAGACGGCTCGAGTGACTCCACGCAAACTTCATCAACTGAAATGGCAGCCACAACTGACAACCAAGTTGCGATAACCATACCCACAACAGAAATGCTCACTACGGTAACGTCAGCACTTGATACATCAATCACCAACGCTGACTCAGCAACAACACTTGCTAATAACCAATTAGCCAACACCACAACTGTTGGTGCTGGCATAGCTAATAGCCTGATTAATAACGCCTCGACGGCTGCGCAATTGGTGTCAACTCAAGTAATAGCATCTGGTTCTGCCGGATTATCTGCAGCAACAGAGTTATCGGTTAATCAAGCAGAGACATCACTCAACACCGCCGCAGCGACAGTAAACGCAGCACAACTTGGTGCAAACACCGCCGCAGAAGAGATTCAATCACGTATGAGTGCCGATACACTGTTTGCCACTAGCACAGCAGTATCTGATTCAGTAAGCGCGACAGTTTCTGAGACAACATCATCGGCCATCAATGCCGCAGCAACCAGCGCAGTGCAACAACAGTTACAGGCAAGTGCAAGTGAACTCATGCAGCAGAACACTCGCGAACAAGTGACGCAAGCGGTGAGCCAAACAGTGAATGCAGAAGTCACTAACACCATTCAAAATACCATTCGCTTATCAAGCGGTCTTTAAGTCGAATACTCCATATGCCGGCAATACTGCCGGCCTATCTTTATTGTTAGGAGTCCTTATGATGACTTTACACTCTCGCGTTACCTGTACATTATTTCTGCTGGCTTGCGCTCATATGGGAGTAGCGGCAGAAACCCTATCCGTTAACGGTAAGCTAAAAGCAGGTATGGAATACCAGTCTAACGTCAACATCAGTGAACTTGAACAAGCCAGTGGTGAGTCGGATACGGCGACGGTTTTAGAGGGAGAAATCAATGCGGCTTGGCAAGTTAGCGACAATGTCCGCCTAGACAGTGGCTATAGTATTAATGACAAACGCTATCGAAATGCCAGTGCTTATGACAGTCGCTTACAGCTGGCTTTTATCGATGCGAGCTATGCCTTTGATAATCTAACACTGGGCAGCAGTGTCTATCTGGCTCAAGCTGATTTAGATGGCAGCGATTTTTTAGCGCTCAACCAATTTAGCGTGTATGCCATGCATAATCTTAGCGACAGCTGGTTTATTCGTCCCAGCGTAGTGTATGCCGACAAAGATTTTGCTCAGTTTGAATCGCGTGACGCTAGCAATAAAAGTGCTAATATCGATTCATTTTGGTTTTTTCAACAGGGCCAACGCTTTATCTCATTAGGCGCAACTTATGAGGATGAAGATACACTTGATAAAGCCTTTAGCTATCGCGCTAAAAGTATGAATATCCGCTTGTCTAATCAATTTGATTTATGGCACGTTGTACAAAAAATTCAACTAGGAATGAAATTAACTCAAAGAGATTATGCTTTGGCCATTAACGATAATAAACGTAACGATATACATCAACACATTGATGCTAAGTGGGCGTTAAATATTAATTCCACTTTTGCGCTGCTGACATCCGTTGAATATGGTGACTATCAGTCAATCTTGACCAGTGCAGATTATGATGAAACACGAGCAGGACTGATGTTACAAGCCAGTTTTTAAGGGCGTGTTACTACCCCATAACCAAATTGTGGATCTTTACCTGGTGCGCCTAAATCAATCACCTGCTGCTGTAATTGCAGCAACACCTGCTCCAATAGCAGCTCTGGTGTTGCAGCCAGCATACAGGCCACTTTGGCCGATACAACGGGCGTGGCCATTGAAGTGCCACTTTCAATACCCACGCTTCCATCTGCTCGGGTAGTCAACACCTTTACTCCTTGCGCCGCAAAATCAATGTAATCCCCCTGATTAGCCCAACGATATAATCCCAGCTGTTTATCTACCGCAGTGACGGCAATAACGTCTGAATATGCAGCTGGATATAATGGCTTAGCGGCTGGCCCACCGTTACCTGCTGCAGCCACTAAAATGGTCTTTGTTTCAGCTAAACGAGATACGACTTCATGTAATATTGGATTATCTGGTCCAGTCAAACTCATATTGATCACCCGCACCTGTTGACCTACTAACCAATTTAACGCCTGCAAGATACTGTCGAGTGTAGCCCCTTGTTGATACGCATTTTGGGCATAAAAGGCTCCTGCGCTGTATAAGGTTAATGACGGTAACAACGGCTTAAGTTGATCATTGTTACCCGCTAATACGCCTGCCACTGCGGTTCCGTGACTATATGAAGATGGGATATCATCAGTAAGAAAATTTTGTTGGATCAATACTAAGCGATCTTCGGCTATATGCAGCGCTTTATGCCGGGGCACAATAGCGGTATCTATCATGCCTAATCTTATCGGTCTATGGCACATCGCTGTCGTTTCACTAGAAACCACTTGCTGCACTGCCGTTATCTGATCCGTTGTCGCTCTGCCTACTTGGATAGCCGTTTCAGTATTCGCCTGCGCATCCGTAACTGTGCTTGCTTGATTAGCCGCTTGCGACTGGTATATATAATTTCGGCTTAAATAAGGTGCCAGTAGTGTAGGTAAGGTATTGCGTAATGCATCAACGCTATCAAGCTCGATCGGTACTTGTATTTTAACCAACTGTAAGCCTAACATTGCCAGTTCAGTGCGGCTTTGCACATACATTTCCAGCTCAGGAGTCGTCGTTAACAGCTGTTGCCATTGTGCTATGGATATTAACAATAGCCATTCACGCTCAACGGCGCGTAAACCATGTTCAACTTCAATATCGTTCCATACAGGCTGACCTGCGCTATTTAGCACAGGCACTACAGCAGGCAACTGTAATAAGGGGTCTAACAATGTCGCCTTTAGCGCTAATGTTTGCTGTAATTGCTGCTCCAGCAAACGTTGCTGCTTCAGTGCTTGTAAGCGCTCGGCGCTTCGGCTTACGCTTTGATCGAGTTTATCTATCACTGCAGCAGGAAGTGCTGGCACAGACAATAATTGCCCGTAAGACACTAAAGGTATGAGGGTTAAACTCAGTAATGCGAGTGAATATGCTGTCATTGTTCTCATTGATTTATCTACCTGCGCTAATAGTGTGTAAGATAAAAACGTCTGACAACAAAAAAAATTCCCTCCATGTTGGAATAACTTTGCCCATTGAACCGTTATCAGGGTAAAGAGGAGTATACCCTAAATATGAAACCCGAATTAATCCTACTGCTACCAGCATTAAGACGCTTTGCCTACTCATTAACGGGCTCAATGCATGATGCCGATGACTTGGTGCAAAATACCTTATTACGGATACTTAAATCGCCGCCACCGGAAGATGTTCTGTTAGCGAAATGGGCCTTTAAGATATGTCGAAATCAATGGATTGATGATTATCGCTCACAAAAAGTACGCACCTTAGCCACCAGTAAACCAGAACTGCAGGCAGAAAATTACACCGACGGTGAAGCGGACATCATTAACGATATCACCTTAGGTGAGGTGAATAGCGCGATGAACAATTTGTCTGATGATCAGCGTGAAGTATTATCGTTAATTGCTGTACAAGGCATGAGCTACAGTGAAGCGGCTGAGATACTCGCCATTCCAACAGGAACAATCATGAGCCGCTTAGCAAGAGCTCGATCCAACATGGTCAGCTTTTTTAAACAACCTAACGGGAGCATGGCATGAACCTCAGCGATGAAACCTTATCAGCCTTTTTAGATGCAGAATTACCAGAGCAAGACATGGAGCAAGTCAGGCAAGCGATTGCCGATAATGAAGCGGTTGCCGAACGTTTAGCAGAACTGGCAATGGTTGATCCTATGGTACAAACATTCTATCAAGCCATTGACCAACAGCCCGTTCCAAAAGCCATTAGCACACTACTTGAAACGCCTAGTGCACCGTTTGAAGAGCCTAGCGCTACAGAGAGTAACATTGTAGCCTTTCCTTGGTGGCGCAAAGCACAGCAACAGGTGCAACAATATGCTGCAGCAGTTGCGGTTATCGCGCTAATAGCGGGTTATGGCGTGTATCAACTAGACACGCCACTACAGACCAATACCACAACGGCAGGCATAGACCCAACCATAACAGAACAACTAACGCATTTGCCAAGCGGTGTTATTGCATTGTTAGATGATGACAGCATCATGTCTATTCAACTCAGTTTTTATAATCAACAGGGAGATTTTTGTCGCCAGTATGGTTTGCAAGACCTAAGCCTGCGTAGCGAAAATATTGCCTGTCAGCAGCAGGAGCAATGGCAACAAGTCGCTAATATTGAATATACTATTAGCCAAGATCAGCAAGCTGAATACCAAACGGCTAGCGGCGGTTCTGCACTTGATAGCTTACTCGACAATATTATGGTTGGCGCGCCATTAACAACAGCACAAGAACAGCAAATACTTAGCGAGTTAACAGACTAATTCGCTATGAATTTTTACCTAAAAGGTTATGGACATGTATAAACTTGGCGCCATTGTCGCGGTATTACTCGTTACGCTAGTGGGCGGTTGTGTAAATACAACACCTAGAGTCAAATATACTCAAGCAGATGGCTATCGCTATATTGAGCATAAAATAACTGACAATTATTTTATGCTCAATATTATCAGTAAAAATAAAACCAATATCGATGCTTACGCATTAACACAAGCATCAATGTTAACTGAGCAACAAGGTTACGATTGGTTTATTATTGTCGAACAAAGCGGGCTAATAACCACGCCATCGCGCGTTGAAAAGGTCATCGAAATACGCATGGGCACAGGAGTAAAACCATAAATTGGTTTACACTCTATTGCTATCCATAAAGCACATAAAGGATTTCACACACAATGTCTCGCCTAATCGAGCAACTCTCTTTGCGCATTCGTATCTCCGTTAAACGACCAAAATCGACTAACCACAATATCGCTATGATTAACTCAACATTGGGTAGGTTAGCAGGATCATTGATAGGATTAATAGTTGTTGCTACACCAGCTTATGCAGCAGCAACCGATATAACACCATTGCCACAAGCGGTAACCAACAACGCAATAGCGTTGGTGCAAAGCGATAAACACACTTACTTGTTGAGCTTTATGGGGCTAGGTAAAGCTAAAGATTATCAAGCTGTACATAACAAGGCATGGGCATTAAATTTAAACACCCCTAATGCCCAATGGCAAACTATTAAGCCGGTACCTCATATTGCGCCTTTAGCGGGCAGGCTGGCATCGATTGCGATTGGCATTAACGATAAGGCGTATGTGTTTGGCGGTTATACCGTGGCCGACAATCATGACGAAATTAGCACAATTGATAATTACCAATACTCGATTAAGACCAATCAATATACTCGTATTGCCGACATGCCAGTGGCTGTTGATGACACCACTGCAGTAGCATATCAACAGCGTTACATCTATTTATTTGGCGGCTGGCACAACGACGGCAACGTCAATTTAGTCCAAGTGTATGACACCCAGACCAACACTTGGGCTCAAGCGAGCCCAATACCAGCACCGGCTGTATTTGGTCAAGCAGTAGGAATGGTAGGTAATCAGCTGGTGTTATGCGACGGCGTAAAAGTACAAGCTAATATGAACGCGCGCCGCAGTTACCAAGCATCACCCGTGTGTTTGTATGGTGAGGTCAATCCAGATAACCATTTGCGAATTGATTGGCAATTACTGCCGCATTACTCTGTCGCGGCTAATATCAACGTAAGTAAATCTACAATAACTGAATCAAACGTAAACCAAGCAATAGCAAACACTGCCAAATCAAACACAGCTGCAACTGCTACGGCTCATTACCGCATGGCTGCTACCGGGATTAAAACAGCAACTGGTGGCCAAATTGTATTTTTAGGCGGAAGTGATAATCCGTATAACTATTCAGGTATTGGTTATAACGGTGAACCTAGCGAACCAAACTCCTATGGTTATCGATTCGACTTGGCTACCAAGCAGTGGCTCGCACCGCAGACACTATCGCAGCCAAGCATGGATCACCGTGGGTTAGTGTGTTGGCAAGATAGCTTATTAAGAGTCGGCGGTATGCTACAGCAACAAAAAGTCAGTTCAAAAGTACTGCTAAGCACTTTGGCGCAAGGCGAGTCTTGTACTCAATAACGTATCAATTTTCGATTAATGTGTGAGTTAGCTAACAGATTAGTGGTGAATAAATTGAGCATTGTTAAAGATGCACATAAAATACATGTAAATTATGTGCACCTTTGGAATTGCCATGTTAACCGAACAAGCAGCACCCGCATTACAGCACTTATCATTAATTGATTTGATAGATCATATTGAAGCGACTCATCATCAATACATTCGTGAAACCGCCCCATTATTAGTGGAATACACAGATAAAATGGTTCGCGCACACGGTGATGATCACAGCGAGATAAAGCCTCTGGCACATGCGGTTAATGAGTTAATTGCCGAATTAATACCGCACTTAATGAAAGAAGAACGCATTTTATTTCCGGCGATTAAATCGCTCAGCTTAGGCAAAACGGTTGATGGATGCTTTGGTCATATTAGTAATCCTATCAACATGATGTTGCATGAACACGATAACGCAGACCACATGTTGCAAACCATTCGAAACTTAACCAATAACTACAAGCCACCTGCAGGTGTTTGCCATACGTGGCAAGCGTGTTATCGCACCTTGGCTGAATTTGATGCCGATTTGCAAATCCATATAGAGATTGAAAACACTTTATTATTCCCAAAAGCTTTAGCACTATAATCCTCCTAGGTTCCCCATTTTGAAGCAACTTCGAGATCATCCTTACGGATTTGCTTCCTTTTTTTTGCGAAACTTCATACAGTACATAATGAGTTTACCGTACTTCAATATGGAGCCTAAATGTCACCTCATCATTACCCAACCTTTGCCCTAGACGACATAGCAAACTTACATGAATCTGCCCAAGTTGAATTTAAGTTAGCAGGTGGAAGAGATGGTAATGGAATGTTGCCCGAAGGCATGTGGGAAAGCTATAGTGCTTTTGCCAACACCTTAGGCGGGGAAATTATTTTAGGGGTAAAAGAACAGCAAGGTGAGTTTACGATTGAGGGCATTATTAATCCGATGCCAATGCTCAGTGAAATTTGGGCCATTTTACATGACCCGAAAAAAATCAGTCACAATATTTTAGCGCCTACCGACGTACAAATAATCGAAATTATGGCTAAAAAGCTGATCAGAATTCATGTGCCCTGCGTCGACGTAAAACTCCGACCTATTTATGTTGGCACCGATCCTTACAGTGGTACCTATTTTCGAGTTGGCGATGCCGATATGCATGCTAGCCGTGAGCAAGTTGAACAAATGAGCCTAAAAGCCGGAATCGATCTCAAGCTAAAGCAACTGAAGCAGTAAATCCAATTGGTTAATCTCGATATGCGGTAATACCGGTTGCGCCTTTTTATGCCGTTGCTGCATACAGGGGTTTAGCCACACACTTTGACACCCCGCCATTTTAGCTCCAGCAATGTCAGACAACGGATGATCGCCCACATGCAATAACGCCGACGGCTTAATATCTAATTGACGACAAGCAAGGCTAAACATGTCGGCGGCAGGTTTCATTTTAACCCCATGGCCAGGATGTAGCACAAACTGCATCACCTTACCTAACCCAATGCGCTGGGTGTCGACATTACCATTAGTGATGCCGATTAGTGGGTACCGTTGGCTTAGGCGTTCTAGTAATCCCAGCACGTTATCATCAATAGTAAAATCACTGCGATGATGATGAAAGCATGTCATGCCATCTTGTGCACCTTGGCTGGCTTCAGTCTCACTATAACCAAAGTGCAAAAGACCTTGGTGCAACATGGCATAGCGTGCTGCACTGGTATCATGAGCTAACTCTGGATGTAGTTTGAACAGTGCATGTTTGAGTTGCTGCCATTGAGCGGTATCCCATGCAGTGGTGGCAGGATAGGCTTGATTAATTAACGAGAACAGCTGCTCACTGGCATGTATTACATAAGGAAGATTATTGTAAAGTGTATCGTCTAAATCAAAACTAATCGCGCTAAAAGGTTGTAGGCGCTGATATTGGATCATCGAAGCTTTAGGCAATTGCAAAGTCATTATTTCCCCCTGTCTTTTTTCGCTCTTGGATGCGCGTTATCGTACACTTTAGCAAGGTGTTGAAAATCTAAACTGGTGT
This sequence comes from Shewanella sp. AC34-MNA-CIBAN-0136, assembly GCF_040309945.1. Taxonomy (NCBI): domain Bacteria; kingdom Pseudomonadati; phylum Pseudomonadota; class Gammaproteobacteria; order Alteromonadales; family Shewanellaceae; genus Shewanella; species Shewanella sp. AC34-MNA-CIBAN-0136. The sequence goes on from NZ_JBEOPJ010000002.1 coordinate 372,243, forward strand.
AAATTTGTGTAGTCGATAAGTTCGCATGACCAAGTAATTCTTGTACTGCACGTAAATCTTGGCTTGATTCAAGCATATGGGTTGCAAACGAATGACGCAACTTATGTGGGTGAACTTTTACCGCCATAGCCTGTTCTTGGCCCCACTTAGCCATACGCGCTTGAATACTGCGATGTGACAATCGTTTACCTTGGCTGCTAACAAATAACGCATCCCCAGCTTCTGCACAAGGTAACTGGTTACGGCAATCCAACCACGTTTTGATCGCGGTTAATGCCACTTGGCCAATGGGCACAACACGCTGTTTACTGCCCTTACCCATCACTTTAACTTCGCTTTGATCAAACTTAATGTCAACGCAATCTAAGCTGGCTAACTCCGCTAAACGTAAACCACTTGAATAAAATAATTCCATAATGGCTTTATCACGCAAGCTCAAAGGATCATCACCTTCTATGGACAATAAATGGCTGACAGCATCCACATCCATATTTTTCGGTAAGGGTTTATTTTGTTTAGGTGCGCTTAACGTCTGTGCCGGGTTTACGGTGACAGCATCTTCGCGCAGCAAAAAATCAAAAAATTGTTTTAAGGCAGATAAACACAAAGATAATGAACGGGGACTCAGCCCTTTACGGTGTAATGTAGCCAGTACTGCTTGCAGCTGATCACGGCTAACGTCAATCAGCTGCGTTGATTCAGCTAACATGTCTTCGACACGACGTAATTCAAACAGGTAGTTGCGTACGGTATAAGCAGAGAGCTGTCTTTCTGAAGACAAATGTTGGCTAAATATCGCTTGCCAGTCAGTTGGCTTCATCAAGATACTCCCAGATTGTAACGACTAAGACCGTCGTCATTTGAGCCTATTTCATCGCTCAAGAATACTCGTTTAAAACAGTTACAAACGATTGAAGTAATCCGTGTATTCTCAACAATACTCTTAGCTTAACGATTACATTTTCGGCAACATATGATCTAATAAACGACGCAACTGACTGAATAACAATGAGTCCATATCAGGATGGAAATGCGTTGGGTCTTTACTGGCTATAGCAAATATCACTTGGCCATTTTCATCAGATAATTTAGTTAATGCCACAGAACCAACTTCACTACCAAACAAACGTTTAGATTCTGATTGAGTTAACCGGCCAAAATAATAACCGCTTTGAACCCGATGACGCCAAATTTTAGCTAATTCGCTGTCGATATCGTGCACAGTAATTAATCTGACATGACTAAAGCCAAACTCGTTTTTTAATCCTTCTGACAACACTAAACGCAGCTCACCCAAATCTTGGCTCGCAAGCATTTTAAACGACAACTCAGTATTATATTTGAATATTCTCTCATTATGAGTGGCGATATTCATTAACGAGGTAATTTCTTCTTCTAGCTGGCTAACACGTTGACGCAACAATTCTTGTCGACGTTCAACTAATGATACCGCGCCACGTTCCGCATGCGGTACACGCATTGCCACTAATAACTCAGGATAACGATTAAAAAAGTCAGGATTATCCAATAAGTATTCGCGGATCAACATTTCATCAAACGGAGCTTGTTGTAAGCTAGCCATCATGTCGATGCCAAGATCTTGTCCAATTGAATTAATATCTTTTGCTTGTTCGCTGCTAACCGTATTGTCAGCGGCCACATTAGTCACACTGGCTTTTGAGTTAATGTCACTCATAGTTGTATTTGTCCATCATATACATGTTCTGCCGGTCCGGTCATCCATAACGGCTTACCCTCGCCTTCCCAATTTATGATTAAGCTGCCACCTGGTAAATCGACTCTCACCTGTTTATCGAGCTTATCTTGCAATTGCCCAACCGCTGCCGCGGCACATGCACCTGTACCGCATGCTAAGGTTTCTGCGGCGCCGCGCTCATACACACGTAACTTAATGTGCCCAGGATTAATCACTTGCATAAAGCCAACATTCACGCCTTTAGGAAAGCGCTCATGACGAGTCAAGCTACTGCCAATTTCATCTACGTTAACGGCTTGTACGTCTTCCACTTCAATCACACAATGTGGATTACCCATTGAAATTGCACCGCATAAATAAGTTTGCATCGGCGTTTGCAATAAATAGGTTTTTTCGCTTTTTTTAGCTTTAAATGGAATTTGGCTTGGCTCGATAACGGGAATGCCCATATTAACGGTCACGTTACCATCGCGCTCAATGCGTAAAGTTATTTTACCCGAATTAGTGCTCACGCGAATTTTATTCTTTTGCGTTAAACCTTTATTGCGAACAAAACGAGCAAAACAGCGAGCACCATTGCCACACTGTTCAACTTCACTGCCATCGGCATTAAAAATACGATAATGGAAATCTAAATCTGGATCATAAGGCGGTTCAACCAACAAAAGTTGATCAAAACCAATCCCAAAATTCCGATCGGCAAGACGGCGAATTTGTTCAGGCGAAAAAAACACATTTTGTGTTACGCCATCAACGACCATAAAGTCATTACCCAGTCCGTGCATCTTAGTGAAATGGATCACAAAAGTTTCCTTATAAAACGTTATGCCGCTAGCTTACTGCCTATGGCAATAAATGTTCGCCTTGCCAAAGTTGCTCTAGCGTTTCACGCTGACGAACAACAAAATCATTACCACCATCAACCATAATTTCAGCCACTCTTGGGCGAGAATTATAATTTGAGGCCATCGCAAAACCGTAAGCGCCACTTGAGCGTATCGCTAATAAGTCGCCTGATTTAACCGCTAACTGTCTGTCTTTACCCAGAAAGTCACCCGTTTCGCATACTGGACCTACAATATCATAAGCAAAGGTTGGCGCGTCATTTTGTTGTACCGGAATAATATTTTGCCATGCGCTATACAGCGATGGGCGAATAAGATCATTCATTGCACCATCAACAATGGCAAAACGCTTATCACTATTTTCTTTCAGATAAAGCACTTGAGTGACGAAAATCCCTGCATTGGCAGCAATGGCACGACCTGGTTCAAAAATTAACTTCAATTTACGGCCATTTAAGCGATCAAGTAATGCTGCAGCATATACGTCTGGATGTGGCGGAGTTTCATTGTTATATGTTACCCCTAAGCCGCCACCCACATCAAAATGTTCAATTTGAATGCCTAACTCGCCTAAGCGATCGATCAATGCAAGCATGCGGTCCATAGCATCTAAAAATGGCTTTATTTCGGTGAGCTGTGAACCAATATGGCAATCCACACCTTTAACATGTAAATGGGTTAATTCTGCTGCACGGGCAAACACCACTTCGGCTTCTTCCATGGCAATGCCAAATTTATTTTCTTTAAGACCTGTTGAAATATATGGATGCGTACCGGCATCAACATCTGGATTAATCCGCAATGAAACTGGTGCCACTTTACCCAAGCGCCTCGCGACGTCATTAAGTTGTTCAAGTTCGGCACTCGACTCGACATTAAAACAGTAAATGCCAATATTCAGAGCTTGCTCCATTTCGGCAACGGTTTTACCCACACCAGAGAAAACCACTTTTTTAGGATCGCCGCCAGCTTGCAGCACACGCGAGAGTTCACCGCCAGAGACAATATCAAAACCACTGCCTAAGCGAGCCAATACATTTAATACCGCAAGGTTTGAATTCGCCTTCACTGCATAACAAATAAGATGCGGATGGTCAGCAACGGCATTATTAAAAGCATGCCAATGGCGCTCTAATGTGGCACGAGAATAAATGTACAACGGCGTACCGTGAGTGTTGGCCAGTTTTGCTACATCGCAGTCTTCTGCGAATAGTGAATTATTTTGATATGAAAAGTAATCCAAAATGCGGTCCCTTATAAATGCTATTCTTGTTGTGAAGTTGAAGGTTGAGAGTCGAGTTCCTCAGTTTGCTTTAGCACATCAGTGCTAGCAGGTTTTGGGGCGACTTTATTGGCCACCGGCTCGGGAGTTTTGTATAAAACGCCTTTTTGACCACATGCGGTTACGAATAGGCTAGCAAGCATAATAAATAAAAGCAGTCTCATTTTTTTCAACATCTGTGCATCTAGTGAATAATGGTCTTATAATCGCATTCATAACGCATAAAGCAAAGGATAGAAATACATGGCTATTACAGATACTGAGTTTCATCGATTAGCCGATGAAATGTTTGGCGAAATAGAGAACGCGGTAGAAAAAGCGATTGACGAGCAAGATGCCGATGTTGATATCAACGCCAGTGGCAATGTTTTACAGCTGGCTTTTGAAGACAGTTCGCAAATCGTCATCAATAAACAAGAGCCTCTTCATGAAATTTGGCTGGCGACAAAATCAGGTGGTTATCACTTTAATTACAAAGATGGTAAATGGTTAGATACCCGTAATGGCTTGGAATTTATGTCTTTTGTGATTGATGCCATCAATAAACAAAGTGGCATTTTGCTCGAGATAAACGCATAAACCTCGTAAGAACTTAGTGTGTGATAGCACTAAGTGAGTCATTTAATTGTCATTGAGATTGGGCTTTTGCTTAAAATGCTGAGCCCATCTCATCTACTGACAAACCAAAAGGTATTACCGTTAACTTGCCTTCAATATCCACAAGCTGAAAAAACTGCGGCATATTAAACACAGGGGATCGTTGCTTTTGCTCGTCGAATACATACAAATGACTTTCTTTGGCAACAAAATCATTAATACTAGTGTGTTGGTATTGTAAATGCTCAAGCTGATTATGCTCGTCTGCAATGAACACATCGAGCGTTTGAAGACGTTCGCGTAAAAAATACTGCTTCGCCCCCATGGCGATGAACTTTTGGATCACCGATGGCGCATTCAAATGGGAATGGTCAGCTAAATCAGCATACGGCAACACAGACGAATTAAGATTTTCTGTACCTGTTGTGGAATCAATTTTACGATACATCATACCTAATGAATTGAAATGCATACTATAATGTTGATCGCCTATCGTTATCGGATGCATCAATGTATTTGTCTGATTGACCTTTTTCATTAAACCATAACAACGTAACAGTAAGGTTTTCAGTTGATTAAAAATCGGTTGTTTTAATTTTGCCGAGCAGCTAATAATTGATAAATCAACTTGCTCATTTGAACGTTTTAGTCCCAAAATAATAAATGAAATCGCTTCAAGCAATGCGGTTTTCCCATTAAAACGATGACTCTGCCACTCACCCCAACTGTTTAAACAAACAACCGCCACCGATGACAACATACTGATTTTTGTCTGGCCGAAGGATAGAATATTGGCATTAACATGTTCCAACATCAGTTCTTGTTCATTCAATTGAGTGGTCGGATCTTTATCCATATTGGTAATCAACACAATTTTTTTATAGCACCATGGTTCGCATAAATCACGCTTATAGACCGTTGGTACATTGTGCATAACAGGGATAAGTTTACGCGTTAGGTAACTTAATTTATCAGTCCGTCTTTTACCTCGTCCAACTTGAAACCATTTAGTCTCTACCGTTGCGAGTCCATTCAACACTGACCAGGCAACTAAACTGCATATATTATCCGCATCGTGAATAGGATGATTATCGAACTCATTTCCTTGATTGTGCACAACAGCTTGAGACGGATCCTGTTCAATATAAGCTTGACGATATAAATAAAAACGTGATGCTTGCTTGCAATGAAAGATAGTCAACGATTTTTCAGCAGTCGATAAACTCCACAAGCGGTTCAGAGGTTGTAATAAATGTTCATCCTCACTAAAATAAGTGTGTAATTTACGCGCCAACAAGCCTAATTCTTCAACCCGCATACGTTCGCTTAGCGTTTGTTTTGAAGCAAATTTTAATAGATTCTTATAACTGACTAATAACAGTTCACTAAGTTGCTGATTGAACCATTTTAACTGACCTGCATGCCAATGAGGGCTATTATCCAATGTGGCCACCAACTCATGACTCCATGTCCACTGCTTAACCAAAGAGCTAATTTTTTCTACCCGCCAGTCCGCTGCACCATGAGGTGATAAACGCGATAACGTGACACCCGATTTTAAGTAAAAACAACGCCTGACAATTTCTAAACGATTGTCATCACCTTGAGCAATCAAGTAGGCTTCAATACGCTGATAAAGCAGTAAGTAAGCATCGTTATCAACACTAAAATCTTGTTGTTCACAATATTGCCAAAGTTGTTGGGTAATCAGTGTTGTATGGGGGTATTCCGAGGCATAAGTTTCCAGCAACAACACTTTTAATAATGCTTTATGAGGCTTATTTAGCCCCTTATACAGTTGCCATAATGAAGCGCCAAAATATTCTGCCGCTGGCAAAGAATTGATATCGCCAAGATAAAGTAAATTGACATCAGACTCTGTATTTTGACTGTCGGCATCGGGCCACCAAGCAACAACTTTACCTGTGAGTCGAATGTGAGAACGGTAAAACTCTTCTAATAATAGCCAGTGCTGACTACTGCCACTATGCTCTAATCCTACTGGCTGACAATTATCAAATGCGCTGCATTCTCTAAATTGCATCGGATGCACCAGATAAAAGTTCACTTCAAACTCAAAACCTGCAAACCAGTCACTGATGAGTTTATTCTTATATTCAATTAATTTAAGCTGCTCTTGAGTCAATTGACTATTGTAAACCAGCCATATATCGACATCACTTTGTGGGTTCTGCCCAAAACTAGCGGTGCTTCCCATGGCATATACGCCTTCAAAAACACAATCACTTGGCTGGTTTGTCTCAGGAATAGATAAAGATAAGAAATCACATGCTGAAATTATCGCATCTGATAAGATAAAACCGTGGACACCACACGGTGTGTCAGGATCAATAATACCGGGAACATCAATTTGATTATGGTGTATTAGGAAGGGAATAAGATGAAATAAATGTTGCTGCAAATTAGTAAGTACATTAAGTGCTCGAGCTAATCTGGTGCAATTTAGTTTTTCAGCTAAATCCTTTTGATAATGTGCCGTTTTATCGGTCAAGGCTGACTTCCTTTTTCTTTCTCTAATGCAACTATCTGGTAACTACTCATTATAAAAGACTAACCGTTAATGGCCATTATTGCCAATCAAGATCACACTTTTGCTTAAATAGTGATCGTCGCAACATTTGTTTTTGTTTAACTCGTCACTAACAAACAATAGTAATCAAAAATAAGCCCTACACACTTCAAACAATTACCATCGATTTGTTACATCAAAGCTTGAGCGATGATAGCATTACCTTAATGAGGCTATCTGATGGATCTACTACCATGTCTGAAAATATAATTCGTATCGCAACACGTAAAAGTCCACTTGCAATGTGGCAAGCTGAATTTGTTAAAGCTGAGCTTGAGCGTATTCACCCTGGACTAACCGTTGAGTTATTACCAATGAGTACTAAAGGTGATGTCATTTTAGATACTCCTTTAGCTAAAATCGGTGGCAAAGGCCTGTTTGTTAAAGAGCTGGAAGTTGCCATGCTTGAAAATCGTGCCGATATTGCAGTGCACTCCATGAAAGACTTACCGGTAGAGTTTCCAGAAGGTTTAGGTTTACAAGTTATATGTGAACGTGAAGACCCGCGTGATGCATTTGTGTCTAACAGTTATAAATCTATCAGCGAATTGCCACAAGGCGCGGTGGTAGGTACATCCAGTTTACGCCGTCAGTGCCAAATTAGAGCTGCTCGTCCTGATTTAGTTATCAAAGATTTACGCGGAAATGTCGGTACCCGTTTAGCCAAGCTAGACAGCGGTGATTATGATGCAATTATTCTAGCAGCCGCCGGATTAATTCGTTTAAAGCTAAAGGAACGTATCGCTAACTTTATTTCTGCCGAAGAATCACTGCCTGCTAATGGCCAAGGTGCCGTAGGAATTGAGTGCCGTACTGATGATGTGCGCGTTAAAACGTTATTAGCACCACTTGAACATTTGGAAACCCGTTATAGAGTACTTGCTGAGCGAGCAATGAATACTCGTTTAGAAGGCGGATGCCAAGTCCCTATCGGTGCTTTTGCTGAAATAAACGGTGATAACTTAACTCTACGAGGTTTAGTTGGTAATCCTGATGGCAGCCAAATAATTGTAGGTACTGTCTCCGGCTCTAAAACCGATGCGGTTGCACTTGGGGAGTCACTTGCAGAGGATTTACTGAGTCGCGGTGCTAAAACTATTTTAGATGCCGTGTATGCCAGTTAATCTTGTGTCATCAAGATAACAGACCATGAAAGTCTTGTTAACGCGCCCACAAGGGCGCAATCAAGCAATGGAAGAGCAACTCTCGCTGCGAGACGTTGCTTATCTTGTTACTCCGCTATTATCGGTTGTAGAAACCACAGAACAACTCGATCTTATCCACTTAAATAACACTGACAACTTACTATTTATTAGCACTAATTCAGTGGACTTTGCTGCGCAAAAATTACAACAACAATTTCCGACTCATTGTCGTTATTTTGCAGTAGGTCAAGCTACGGCAGATAGCCTAGCTCAATACAATATCAATGCTTTTACCTCACCTGAAGACAATCAAGATAGTGAAGGTTTATTATCGCTAGCTCAATTACAGAATGTCGATAAACAATCATTTATCATTGTTCGGGGTTTAGGCGGACGAGAAACACTTGCGGAGCAGTTACGACTGCGAGGCGCCAATGTTAACTATTGGCAAGTCTATCAACGAGCCATACCAAAACTTGACGCTAAAGCGATAACTCAGCAGTGGGAATCGTTTGGAATTGACACCATCGTTGTCACCAGCGGTGAAATATTATCCAACTTAGTTGAGCTTGTACCAAAAGAATTATTTGCATGGCTACGTGCATGTCATATTATAGTCCCCAGTAATCGAGTCGAATTACAAGCAAAAGCAATGGGCTTAAGCCACATTACCAATGCAAATGGAGCAAATACTCAAGCTATACTAGCGAGTCTTGCGTTATAATTTGTTATTGTATTGTTATCTTGCATCGACACGCATTTATTAATATTGCTTTTATTGGTTGTATTTTTGCTTTCAAGGACTGTTCATGGAAAACAATAAAAAAGATCCAAACTCGCCAGCTCACAAGGATGAGAAAGTTATTTCTCCTGCACCAACTCCTGTAGAAAAGCCGACACAGACCAAAAAAGGCAATGCAACCAGCCAAAAACCTGCTGACAGCAAAACCAATAATAACCAGGCAAACTCCTCTGCTAATTCACCTGTAAATAATAGTCGACGCAAAGCGAAACCTAGTTCTTGGTGGATCCGTCTTGGAGTACTGTTCAGTTTACTCGTAGCAATAGTGGCTATTGCAGCTTGTTATTGGCTGTATTTGCAACTTGATCAACAAAGTAATGGCCAAACTCAGTTAGGGCAAAATATCTCTGAGCAAGTAACCCAAAATAAATCGTTAAAATATGAATTACAGCAAACGGCAATGGCAACGAATAAACGCATTGGCACGTTAGAGCAACAACAACTGAATGATACCAAAGCTTATGCGAAATTAGCCCAACTGCAGCAGTCGAATAAACAATTGCAAGAGCGTGTTGCGGTGATTGCACAGCGCAGCCCTAACCATTGGATGGCATCAGAAGCTGAATACCTTGTACGCATGGCGGGTAGAAAACTGTGGTTAGAAAACGATCCACAAACCGCTATTGGTTTATTACAATCGGCAGATGAACGCATTAGTGCGATGAAAGATCCTGCATTAACAGTATTACGCAAAGCGTTAGCAGATGACATCACCAAAGTTAAAGCATTAAAAACGACTGACATCACCAATACTATCTTTGACTTAGATACCCTTATTGATGGCTTAACACAATTACCATTAAATCGTGTTGATGAAAATTTTGCTGACAATAAAAGCACTCAACAAGTAACTGATTCAATTGATGACTGGCAACAGAATTTGGCCCGAACTTGGCACGATTTGACTGATGGATTCATCACTATCCGTAAACGGACTACTGATCTAGAACCACTATTATCACCTGAGCAGCAATGGTATTTGGTCGAAAATATTCGCAACAAATTATTGCAAGCACAATTAGCATTGTACCGATTTGATCAACTGAATTATCAACAATCTATTTCATTAGCAGACAAGTGGTTACAACAGTATTTTGACTTAAGTGATCCAAAGACCAAAACAATGATTGCGTCTTTAGATAAGCTTGCCAAAGTTAACATCGAGAAGATTACCCTCAATAAATTTCAAGCATCGCCACTACTGCAGCAACTGGTTATCTATGGTGAAATTATGCCTACAGGGGAGCCTACGCAATGATTAAGACGCTAGTTTATGTTGTTCTCATTTTAATTGGACTGTGTCTTAGTCCACTCATTATTGGGCAAAGCGGTTACATTTACATCGCGATGGGTGACTATCAGATAGAAACCAGCTTAGTGACAGGTGTTGTTGGCTTAATTGTGTTTTATTTTGCGCTGCAATTACTCGAATGGTTAATCATCTTGTTATTAAATATCGTATTAAGTAGCCGATATCTTCCTGAGCAATGGCGAAGAAAAGCCGCTAAAAAACATACGTTAATCGGCGCTTTAGCGTTGGCAGAAGAAGATTGGTCAGCAGCAGAAAAAGCCATGGCAAAAGGGGCTGAAAAAGGTGAAATTCCGGTATTAAATCTATTTGCAGCAGCTAGAGCGGCACACTATCAAGGTAATATTACAGCTCGCGATCATTATTTAACTCAAGCGGAGAAAAACCCAATTGCAAAAACAGCGGTTTATACTTCGCGTACCCGTTATTTAATGAAACAAGGTGAACTGATTAAGGCCCGTGCAATATTAGATAAGCTGAACCCTACAAGCAAAAGTAGCTCCCCAGTGCTTAAATTGGCACAAGAATTATATCAACAACAACACGATTGGCAGGCATTGAAGTTGTTGTTACCAATTCTTAAAAAGCGTCAATTATTAGCTGAAACAGAGTTCAACCAATTAAATACTAAGACCAACAGTATTTTAATGATCAATGCAGCAAAAGTATCTGAAGCTGAGTTAACTAAATGTTGGCATTGGTTAAATAAGTCAGAACGTAAAGAGGATGAACTTATATTAGCTTATGCTCATGGACTTATTCAGTATGGTCATAAAGATCAAGCGCTAAAGTTAATTAATAAACAACTCAATGCTTCGCCATCAGCAGCGTTGTTTACAGCAATACCTGACTTAATTACCGCTCAAGATCAAGATATACGTAAATTACTCAGTAAATTAGAAACCACTCATGAAAATGATGCTGACTATCAAATGTGCCTTGCAAGACTAGCGATTCAGAGTCGGGATACTAAACAAGCCAAAATTCATTGGCAAAATGTATGTCGCATAGCACCAACCCATCAATCATGGCTGGCTTTAGCCCAAGCACAAGAACAGTTAGGCGAAAATTCGACAGCGGCTCATAGCTATCGCAATGCAGCTAATATTCTGTAAACAATAAGTATTATTTTTGTACACACCCAAAGCCTGCAATCTTGCAGGCTTTTTTGTCATCAATTTGTTCATTTTATGTTATATCTGCCGATATAATGGTGGTAGAGCTAATCCTTAATTGTGAACTTTTTATGACGGAGAAACGTGTGGTATCAGTTTATGCTCTATGGTATTTATCTATTTTATAACTCTATTTTCAATAATATATTTAACGTTGGTACAACGTCAAAAAATTGACTACTTTAGCAGCGGATGATATTATTAACATATTGTGTCTAAATTAATTTTAATGTTAATACTAGTATTTAATTAAGCATATATTATGCATATTAATGTATTGGTATTATAAGTGTATTAAAGCTGTTGGGAGCTTCAAATGGGATCAATGACTACGTCAAAAAATGGAATACTTTCTGCTTCGGAAGGTTCAGTAACAATAACGATTAACAATGAAACTAAGGAACTACAACTCGGTCAAGTTGTGCCGACTGGTGCAATAGTTGCCAGCAGTAATAACCTTGGTTTCGTGATTACGTTTGATGACGGCACTATTTTTAATAGCGCTAACATTCCTAATGACGAATCGATTAATACATTAGCCGATAACATCGATGATACCGTTGTTGAACAAGTAGCAGATCAACAAGCTTTAGATGAAATCGAAGCTTTACAGGCATTGATTGCGTCTGGAGAAGACCCAACTGCAGATTTACCAGAAACCGCGGCTGGCACCCCAACGGCCAACCAAGGTGATTTTGGTTATGTTGCTGTAACAAGAGATGGTGACGAAACACTTGCGGATTCTGGCTACGACACAACCGGACAAGCTGCTGCCCCAACAGCAGTCATTCAAGAAGAAGCTCTTACTGAAAATGATTCCCCATCAGTATTATTAAATGACACTATTACAGTCGGCGAAGATCAAGTTGCTTCTGGCAATGTGTTAGCTAATGACACCGATGCCGACACAGATTTAAGCGTCGTGACATTTGAAGTTGACGGCCAGACCTATCCTGCCGGCACTGAAGTCACACTAGATGGCGGTGTACTGATAATCAATGAAGATGGCTCTTATACCTTCACTCCGAATGAAAATTGGAACGGTACAGTTCCTGTTATTACTTACACCACCAATACTGGTGTTACCGCTACATTAACTATTGAAATCACCCCAGTTGATGATGCGTCCTTTTTGGTCAACGACACCAATACTGTTGCTGAAGACAGTGTAGCAACAGGTAACGTATTAGATAACGACGGTGATGTTGATTCAGATTTAAGCGTGGTGACATTTGAAGTTGACGGCCAAACCTA